>CAYSHI010000419.1:0-20056 GCA_964430745.1 uncultured Acidobacteriota bacterium
TGTCTTCATCACCCCGGAGTTGGCCGACAGCGTGCTCGCCGACCCGGCCCTGGGAGAGCTGATCGGAGGCGTAAACACGCCGGAGGAGCTGCGGCAGGCGGTTCGCGTCAACCTCGATCACGGCGTCGACGTCATCAAGACGCGCGGCACCGAGCGGGCCGGTCTGCCGGATACCGATCCGCGCAAGCAGACCTATACCGAGGAGCAGCTGCGCGTGATCGTTCAGGAGGCGGCGACCCGCGACGTCCCCGTCGAGGCACATGCGCACGGTGACGAGGGCGCCCGTGCCGCGGTGTTGGCCGGGGTGCGCAGCATCGAGCACGGCACCTACCTGTCCGACGAGACCCTGGAGCTGATGAAGGAGCGGGGCACGTACCTGGTGCCGACCTACCGCACGGTGGTCGATCTGGCCGAGCCGGGGGGCGAATACGACGACCCGGTGCTGGTGATCCGCGGCACGCACATGTTGCCGCGGCTGGCCCACACCGTGCGCCGTGCGCGTGAGATCGGTGTGAAGATGGTGGCGGGCGCGGACACCGGATACGGCCCGACGAGCCTCACACGGGTGTCGCACGAAGTCGCCGCTTTCGTCGAGCTCGGCATGACCCCGCTCGAGGCGATCCAAAGCGCCACGACGCTGACTGCCGAGCTGTTCGAACTTCAAGGTCGCACGGGCGCCATCGAGGAGGGCCTGGAGGCCGACCTGATCGTCGTCCCCGGCAATCCTCTGGAGAACATTGTCGCGCTGCAGGACGTGGTCGTGGTGATCAGCAACGGCCGTGTGGCGATGAACCGGCTGCCGTTCGGGATTCAGTAGCGGCCGGGCCCAGGGAGGGTCGAATCGAATTGTCTTCGTCGATTGTATGAATGTGTGATACAAACGAACTATGCTAACGATCGACCTTGATTCCGACATCCCGCTCACCGATCAGGTCCGCCGCGGCATCCGGCAGGCGATTGCCGCCGGAGAGCTCGCGCCGAATGATCCGTTGCCGACTGTCCGCCAGCTCGCCGTCGACCTGGGAATCAACCTGAATACGGTTGCTCGCGCGTACCGCCAGCTCGAGGCCGACGGCCTGGTGACGGCGGTGCGGGGGCGGGGGACGGTGGTGAAGTCGTCGCAGGAATCGTTCCGCGCGTCGGAGGAGGCCGTGCTGCGACGGCTCGCCGACGAGATCCGCAACCTGCTGGCCAGCGCGCGGCTGGCGGGACTGACCAGGGAACAAGCGCACGGCCTGGTCTCCCGCGAGGCCGCGGCCTTTTGGACGGAGGAGTAGCGCCATGGATTGGTTCGACTTCGTGTTTCCGCTCGTGATGATCCTGTGGCCGGCGACTTTCTCGTTGTTCATCCGCCACCATCCCGATCCCGACGACGATGCCGCCGAGCGCGTGGAACGCATCGCCCGATTGCGGAGGAGGTTGTGGCTCGGCACCGTGTTGGCGGTCACCGCTTACCTCGCGCTCTATGCCTCAGCGTTCAGCGAGTTCGCCAGATACGTGTGGGTAACGTGCTTCCCGCTGTGGTTTGCCGGCGCGATGCCGCTGTTTCAAGCCAAGGATCGCGGCTGGCGGCCGCTCCACCGACCCGAGGGGACAAGGGCGGCGACGCTGCAGCGCCGCGACCTCGAGCCCGCAAGTTTGCAGACGGCGCGCAAGGCCGCGTGGACAGGCTGGCTGGCGCTCTTCGCGGCAACCGTTTGGGCCGTCGCCGAGAGTGGTCAGGGCCTGCGGCTCGCCTGGACCCTGATATTTCCATTGATCGGCGGCGGCTGGCTCGCCTGGGGTGCCTACTTCGGCCGCATGGCGACACTCGAACCCGAGCCCATCGACGTGTCGGCATCACCGGAGCTCGCCCGAGGCTACGCCGAGTTCCGCAACTTCAAGCTCTGGGGTTGGTTCGCCCTCAGCGTGCTGGCGATGCTCGCGTTCTGTACGACGTCCCTGCTTCTGGCGCTGGACCCGTCAGGACTCATGACGACGGCGATCGTGATCGGTGCCGGCGGCGGCTCGTTGGCGGGTGTGTTGGGCGCTGCGTTCGGCGTGCGGGCTGATTTCTATCGCACGCGGCTGCATCGGCTGTATCAGGATCTGTCCGAGAATCGGCTATAGGTCGAGCGTCTCGGCTACGGTCCTCCACCTCCCGGCCTGCGGTATCGCACCGGCGCCGCCGGCTCCGGCTTCAATGTGACAGCCTCCGTCTCCAGCAGGCGTAGGGCCTCCTGCACCGCCGCTTCGAGCTGCGGGTCTCCGCCGTTGATCACCGGCAGGGGATCGTTGCGCACCTCGATATCCGGTGCGACCCCGACGGCCTCGACGTCCCACTCGCCATCGACGTTGATGAAGCCGCCGCGGGGAGCGACGAACCCACCCCCATCGATCAGGGGCGGCGTATCCCAGGTGCCGACCAGCCCGCCCCAGGTGCGCGTTCCGACGAGAGGGCCGACGCCCTTGAACTTGAAAAGGAAGGGCATCAGGTCACCGCCCGAGCCGGCGCGCTCGTTGACCACCATCACCTTCGGTCCCCAGAGGCCGGCCATCGGCTGAGTGAACGGCTTGCGATCGCCGGCGCGTGAATTGAAGTAGCCCGTGAGCTCACGATCGAGCACGTCGACGATGTAGTCGGCAGCCGAGCCGCCGCCGTTGTTGCGCTCGTCGATCACGGCGCCTTGTCGATCCTGTTGGGCGAAGTACATGCGGTTGAAGTAGGCGTAGCCGCCGGTGCCGGTGTTGGGTAGCCACACGTAGGCAAGCCTGCCGCCGCTCAACTCGTCGACGCGGCGCTGATTGACGGCGACCCACGCCCAGCGACGCAGCCCGGCTTCGCTGGCGATCGGCTCGACGATCACGTCACGGGCATCGTCGCGGGATGGCGTCGGTGACACCGAGATCGTGATCGTGCGCCCCGCCGTTCCCTCGAGCAGCTCGTAGGGATTCACGGGGGCGCCCACGTCGCGTCCGTCGATCGCCAGAAGGTATTCGCCTTCCTCGACGCCCATGCCGGGAATCGACAGGGGGCCGTGGGTGTTCGGTGTCCAATCTTCGCCGTGGTAGATGCGGGTGATCCGGTAGAGGCCGTCGACCTCCTCGAGGTCGACGCCCAGCAGGCCGGTGCGCGGGTTGTCGAGCTCGGGATAGTCGCCGCCGCGCACGTACGAGTGGCCGACGGCGATCTCGCCCGACAGCATGTCGAGAAGTTGGTTGAAGTCGGAGCGATGGCGGACGTCGGGGAGCCAGGCGGAGTACCAGTCCCACACGTCATCCCACGGCGCGCCGTGCTGGTTGTCGACGTAGAGGAAGTCGCGCATGAAGCGCCAACCGTCGCGCAGCATCTGCGCCCACTCTTGCTCGGGTACCACGCGCACCCTGAGGTTGCCGAGCGAGAGCTGACCATCGCCGTTGCCCGGCGGGCGGGCGGTGTCGACGACGCTCCAGGAGCCGCCGCGACGGTACAGCATCTTCGCGCGGTCGTGGGAGACCTGAACGGCCTGAAAGTCTTCGAGAAAGGTGTCGGCTTCGGCGTCGTCGAGCGTGTACTTGTGCAGGACCGCGCCCTGGTTTGCGACGACCTCGGCGACGAAGACAGTGCCCTCAGGGCCCTCGCGCAGACCGGTGTAGTTGCGGGCCGGGAGGTTGGGAGCGTCGACGATACGGCGGTTGAGGTTGTCGAAGTTGATCGTTACGACGGGTCCCTGCGGTGCGGCCGAAGCGGATCCCCCTTGGGTGCCGGGGGACGCGGCCGCCGCCTCTTCGCCGGTGGCTTCGGCTGCGTCCTCGCCGAACGGGACAACTCCTCCGAACTCCGGATCTTCTTTGTCGGCTACTTCCTCTTCGCCCGCTACTTCCTCTTCATCACTTTTCGGCAAGAACGGCGAGGGGACGTCCTCATCCAGTAGCGCCACATACAACGTCCGCGTAACCGGACGGTCGTACGAGGTCATGTCGAGCCAGCCGGTGTTGAGGCCGTAGTCGACGGAGGCGAGAAAGTAGAGGTAGTCGCCTGAGGTGTCCCAGACCGGCGTAATGGCGTCGGCCATGCTGTCGGTGAGCTGGTGGGTTTCGCCCGTGTCGGTGTCGTGAACGAAGATGGCACGAAGCTGGTTGTCGAGGCGCCGCGCGTAGGCGATCCAGCGGGAATCGGGCGACCACACCGGATTCATCGAACGCTCGGGATGGGCGAAGCGATCGGTGTCGACGTGCGTTAGCCCGCCCGTTTCGACGTCGACGATGAGCACGCGGTAGTCGGTGTCGGTGAAGGCGAGGCGGGTGCCGTCGGGCGCCCACTGCGGCTCGAAGTAGAAGGTCGGATCGGCGATCTCGATGCGGCGCTGGTTGGCACCGTTCTGGTCGGCGATCACCAGGGCGTACTCGTCGCCGTCGTCGTTGAACCAGGCGATGCGGGAGCCGTCGGGCGACCACACCGGGTTGCGGTCGGCCACGCCGGGCGTGTTCGTCAGGTTACGCCAGCTGCCGTCCCCGGCGGGAACGCTGAAGATCTCGCCGCGGTTGGTGAACAATGCGCGTTTGCCGGTAGGCGACAACCTGGGGTCGGCCAGCCGGGCAGCGGGCACGTCTTCCCAGCGCGGCCGCGCCCAGTTGAAGTCGCCGGCGACGTTGATGTCGAGCTGCCGGGTCTGTCCCCTTGCGGGATCGAACTCATGCAGAAAGCCGGCCTGCTCGTAGATCACCACACCATCGCCGGCGCCGACGCTCTTGACGTCGAAGTCGTCGTGGAAGGTGATCTGCGTCTCCGTTCCCGTCGCCGGGTCGAACGCCCAGACATTGTTGGCCCAGTCGCGCTCGGACATGTAGTACACGACGCCGTCCATCCACACCGGATCCATCTGGCGCTCGCCCTCCCAGGGCGGCGTGAGTCGCTCCCATGTCCCCACCTGGACGATGCTGATCGGCTGCGCCTGCCCCCCGCGATAGTTGCGCCACTCCGGATCCCAGTAGCCGATCTCCTGGTAGGCGATCTGGCGACCGTCATCGGACATTTGGCCGAGGTATGCCTGGGGGAGGGGAAGAGGCTTCGGCAGCCCGCCCGAAAGCGGAACCGTGTACATCTTCCACAGCATCGTCGGCTGTGCCTCGCGGCCGGAGCGAAAGAGGATGTCGCCGTCGGGCGTCCAGCCCTGGGCGACGTCTTCGCCGGGGTGCCAGGTGAGGCGCTGAGGCTGCCCGCCGGCGGCGGGCATGACGTACACGTCGGTGTTGCCGCCGTACTGGGCACTGAAGGCGATCCATCGACCGTCGGGGCTGAAGGTGGGGTCGGTTTCCGCGCCTTCGGAGCTGGTGAGACGGACGGCGTTGCCGCCGTCGCGACCGACACGCCAGAGGTCGTTGGCGTGGACGAAGACGAGGCTATCCGCGCTCACGTCGGGTTGCCGAAGGAAGCGGGTAGGGCGCGCCTGGGGGGTGGGAGTCAGGGGCGTCGAGATCGCCTCGGGCCCGGGTCCCGGTGTCGTCGCGGACGTTTGGGAGGTGCCGGCCAGCACCAGTGCGAGGGCGCACAGGAGTATGGCGAAGCCGGATCTGGATGAGTGGTTGTGGCTGAGCATCGGGTCGTTCCTCGCGTCGAGATGTGGCGAAGGGCAGGCGGGTGACGGCACCCCGGAGATTCGGAGATTAATGAGACGTTAGTATCCGATTGCCGTGGACGTGTCCAGCTCCTGACGACACGACGAACGAAAGGCTTCACAAGCGATGAAGAACTCCAACACGCGAGGCCCGTCTCAGCCTCATGTCCTCCACATCGGCATGGCCGCCACACGGGTCGCCGTAACGGCCCTCGTCATTCTGGCTGTTCCCGTCGCCGCTGCAGCACAGGAACCGGCCGCCTGGGCCGATCCATTGGAATTCCACACCTTCTCGATCGCCGGGGTCGATCCCGCGACGGGCGAGTCCGGCGTAGCCGTCACGACCCGCGTAGCGTGCGTGGGCAACGGCGTGCCGTGGGTGCGCGCCGGTGTCGGCGCGGTCGCCACGCAGGCTTCGACACGCACCGAGTACGGCATCGAGCTCCTCGATCTGCTGGAGCAGGGCGTGTCCCCCACCGAGGCGCTGAGCCGGTTGGTGGCTGCCGATTCCGGCGCGGCGCGGCGCCAGGTCGGCGTCGTGTCGCTCGACGGCTCCTCGGCTCAGCATACGGGTTCGGAGACGAGTAGCTGGTCCGGTCATCGCTCGGGTCCTGACTACGCGGTGCAGGGCAACACATTGGTGGGCGCAGACGTGGTGAACGCGGTTTCCGACGCCTTCGAGCGCAGTGCCGGTTCCCCGCGGCACCTGGCCGACCGCCTCATCGAGGCGCTGGCGGCGGGCCAGGCCACCGGCGGCGACGCTCGCCACGGCCGCCTGCAGTCGGCCGCGGTCATCGTGGCGGATCCGCGCGAGGGGCGCGCACGCCGCGCCGACGGCCTCACCGTGCAGATCAACGTCTGCGAGCATCCGCAGCCGGTCGGCGAGTTGCGACGCGTCTACGACACAGTCTCCAGCACACTCGGTTATCGAACGCTGCAGCAGTTTTCCGGCCAGGACGTGTGGCAGCTGAAGGTCATGTTGCATGCCTTGGGCTACTACGAATCGGAGCAGTCCGAGCTGGCAACAGGCGAGGACTCCGGCCTGTTTACCGCCGGCGCGGTGGCCGCGGTCGAGGCTTTCCGCGGCGACAGGGGCCTCCGCACGGGCGATTCGGGCTCGCCGCCGGGGCTCGTCGATGCCGAGACTGTCGAGCTGCTGTGGGCCGCGTTGGAGGAGCGGGGAATCGCCGATCGCGTTCGTGCCGAGCTGCTGGAGATCACCGCCGTGCGACGCTGAGCACCCGGCGTGTCCGGCTACGTGGCGAGGCGGGAGAAGCAACGCTTCGAATCGCCTCCTTGCGGCTGCCGTAAATCCGGCAGACGGCGTGGACGCACAGAAGCTCCAGAAGCGATCGCTGGTTGGGGTCGACGTTCACGAGCCCGAAAGCGCGGCCCGCGCCGATGACGCGGCGGCGGAGGCTGATCAACTCTCCGATTCCGCAGCAGTCGAGCCAGGTGACGTTCGCGAGATCGAGAAAGACGCCGCGAACCGCCCCATCGGAGATCCCGCGCACGGCCGCGTGCACGCCTTCTGTCTCGGCTGTCACCGTTAGCCGTCCGGCCAGGCTGAAGAACACGGCTGTGTCCCTCCTGGTGCGCGTGACCTTCATGGGCGGCTCCTCTCTCCGAGTTTCATGCGGCGTGCAGTGATACGGGCCTTCACTGGTTAACGCGGTTTCCCCGCCGGAATCGGACCAGGAGCCGACGGCCTGGGAGGTAGCACGATCCGATTTCTCCGGGAACGCCGCGTGAACAGGTGAGGGACGGAACAGAAATCCCGAGTCTCAGTCACAGGAGGCAGAGCATGAATCGCCGCAGAGTCGCTGGTAGCTTCGTCGTGGGGCTCTTACTCGGCTCGATTCTGTTCCCGCCCCGGCTGGCGAGAGCCTCGAGCGTCGCGACCTCGGTGGCAGAGCGATCGCCCGCCTGCAGCGTGCAGGAACAGAGCAGTGTCTCCTCATCCGCACGTTACTGGCTCGGCGAGGACGGCCTGCCGTTGCCGTTTCGCAGCGCCGACGAAATCAAGGAGTTCCTGCTGACGGCGGATGTCGTCGAGATCGAACCCATCGGCATCGGTATCACCGACCCGGAACGCCTGACTCTCGAGAAGGACGGTGTGAGGGCTCACGCGGTGTTTCGGTACCTCGAACGGCTCCATGAAAGGGGCCTGGTGCGGGGACGCCTGATCGTGGATCTCCGCGACAGCTTTCGCTTCGAACCCGCCGCCTACGAGCTCGCCTGCTTGCTCGGCATGGACAACGTGCCTCCTGCCGTGCAGCGGCGCGTCGGACACCGCAGCGGGACCGTACAGATGTGGGTCTATTCGTCGATGATGGAATCCGATCGGGTCGAGCAGCGCCTGAGTCCGCCGAGCGCGTTGAGATGGGCCCGCCAGCGCCACCTGATGATCCTGTTCGACGCCCTGATCGGCAACACCGATCGCAATGCCGGCAACGTCCTGATCGACGGCAACTGGAACGTTTGGCTCGTTGATCACACCCGCGCGTTCTATCCGCGCGCCGATTACGGGCGGCTGGACAACGTCGCATTCGTGGAGCGCACGTTCTGGCAGCGGCTTCGTGGGCTGAGACGCGAGCAACTCGATGAGGCGCTTCGCGGCCACGTCTCGGGAGCCCAGATCGCTCGCATTCTCGAGAGACGAGAACACCTCGTCGAGGTCATCGAAGATCTCATCGCCGAGCGCGGCGAGGAGCTCGTGCTATACGACGCGGGAACGGGGTAGGGGAGCCGCGCGCGGTCGGCCTGCGGGGGAACGGCCGCACCGAGAACGTCGGTTTAGCCCACCGGCGCTGCGGCGCTGCTTTACCTACCCCGGACCCTCCCGCCGCTCTCGGCGGGGGTGGGGTACGATGGGCGCGTTCCCCGCTACGAGCCCCGGACGCGCCATGATGCCCACGCTCTTCGACGACGACGATCAGGTGCTGCCCGGCACGCCGCTCGCGGAACGCATGCGACCGCGCTCACTCGAGGAGTTCGTCGGGCAGGAGCAACTACTCGGCCCGGGTCGTCCTCTGCGTCAGGCCATCGATCATCGGGCGCTGCACTCGATGATCTTCTGGGGCCCACCGGGTACCGGCAAGACGACACTTGGCCGGCTACTTGCCGACATCGCCGGAGCGGCGTTCGTGCCGGTCAGCGCGGTTACCACCGGCATCAAGGAAGTACGGGAGCTGATCGGCGGCGCGCAGCGGCTTCGCGCCCACGACGGTCGCCGCACCGTGCTGTTCGTCGACGAGATCCACCGCTTCAACAAGGCACAGCAGGACGCCTTCCTGCCCCACGTCGAGAGCGGGACGATCATTCTGATCGGTGCGACCACGGAAAACCCGTCGTTCGAGGTGAACTCCGCGCTGCTGTCGAGGTCGAAGGTTCAGGTGCTCGAGCCTCTCGAGAAAGGGGAGGTCGTCACCATCTTACGGCGCGCCCTGGCCGACGACGATCGTGGTCTCGGCGCATTGCAGGTAGAAGCGGACGACACGGCTCTGAACGCGCTGGCGGTGCACGCCAACGGCGACGCTCGCGTTGCGCTCAATCTGATCGAGCATGCGTCGTCGGCGCTGCCGCCGGACGAGGCGGGAGCGCGGCGCCTCGATGCAGCCGCGCTTGCGGGCTTCATCGAGCGGCGCGCGTTGCTGTACGACAAGACCGGAGAGGAGCACTACAACCTCATCTCTGCGCTGCACAAATCCATGCGCAACAGCGATGCCGACGCCGCCATCTATTGGCTGGCGAGGATGCTCGAAGCCGGGGAGGATCCGCTCTATGTCGCGCGCCGGGTGGTGCGATTCGCCTCCGAGGATGTCGGCAACGCGGACCCGCGCGCACTGGAGATCGCGCTCGGCGCCAAGGATGCGGTGCATTTTCTCGGCATGCCGGAGGCGAACACGGCGCTCGCGCAAGCCGTCCTGTATCTTGCCGCGGCGCCGAAGAGCAACGCGGCGTACGTGGCGTACGGTCGCGCCGCGCACGACGCCGCCAACGACGTCGCATCCCCGGTGCCGCTACATCTGCGCAATGCGCCGACGCGGCTCATGAAGGATCTGGGTTACGGCGAAGGGTATCGCTACGCCCATAGCGAGGCCGACGGCGTGGCGAAGATGTCGTGCCTGCCGGAACACCTCGAGGGCCGGCGCTACTACGAGCCGACCGACCATGGCGTCGAAGCACGCATCAAGGAGGCCCTCGATCGCGCCCGGAAGCTTCGCCGCGCGGGCGACGACAATCGGGCCGAACCGGATGGCTCTGCTGAGGGCCAGAGCTCGGGCCGCAATTCGGGCTAGAACTCGAGCTAGAGCTCGCGCCGCAACTCGTGCCAAAACTCGAGCTTCGACTAGCGAACCCGGGGCGTCATCGCCAAGGCGCGACTACAACAAGCGTGAATCGATGAAGATGGTGTTCACGAACGACCCCCCGCGAGCGACGTACCCCTTCTGCTCCATGAAGGCCGGGATCTCGGGGATCATCGTAGTGGTGCCCGTCAGGAGGGTCTCGATGCAGATGACCTCAGGGCGGAAACGTTCGTAGTCGAGCGCCTCGGGAGTCGAAGCGGGGATTTGAACCCCGGACCTGTTGATTACGAAACTCGGACAGAGCAGCTCATGCGCGGCTCCGTGACGGGACGGACGCCCTCATTCGACAACCCTGGATGTATCAGGTTGGAGAAGATGGTCCAACCGCGGGGAGGAAGGCGCCCGCTATCCCGTCCCTTGTTTTGTCAAACTTCGTGGACCACAATGCGCCTGTCCTTGTCAAAATACTGTGCCCGTGGGCTCAGGGCGAACGCTGAGGAGGTGGACCAGATGCTTGCCGAGAGAGCAGCGGGCTCGACGGTCGTGGCAATTCTCGTGACCGCGATACTCCTGTTGGTGGGTCCGGCCGTTTTCCCATCCGGCGCCGCCGGGCAGAGACCGGCAATCGACGTGCCCTCATCGCCAATGCCCCAGCGGGTCTGGTTCGACGCCGACGGCGAATTGCTGCCCTTCAATGAGGGCGACGACGAGCTCCTCAAGGAATTGCTTCGCGGTGCCGAGGTGGTCGATCGGGAGAACATCCCGGTCGGAGTGACCGATCCGATTCGCTTGACGTTGAAATACAACGACACGGAGTTTCACGGGATCTTCCGGTTTGTGGACACCGTGTACGATCGCGTCCGCATGGACGACGGTCGTGTGCGCACGAACCTCAAGGACAGCTGCCACTTCGAACCTGCCGCGTACGAGCTGGCAAGGCTCCTGCACATCGACAGCGTGCCGCCGGCGGTGAATCGACGGATCGGCAACGACAACGGCTCGTTGCAGATCTGGGTCTACGGCACGATCATGGAAGACGAGCGTCTCGAGCAGGAGATGCGCGCGCCGGACCGCACCGCGTGGACACGCCAGGTGAACGCAATGTACTTGTTCGACGCGTTGATCGGGAACGACGATCGCACGCAGCAGAACATCCTGATCGACGAGAACTGGAAGATCTGGCTGATCGATCACACCCGCGCCTTTTACGCGAGGGCCGAGGCGCCATTCTTGAGCAAGGTGATCTACGTCGAGAAGAATTTCTGGGGGGCTCTCCAGGCACTCGACAAAGCGAGTCTCACCCAAGCCCTCGACAAGTACTTGACCGGCTCCGAGATCGACAGAATCCTCGAGCGGCGCGAGCGCGTTGTCGCCCACATCCAAGGGCTGATCGACACGCGCACCGAGGGAGCCGTGATTTACGAGTGGGGGCCTCAGTCCGCCTCGCGCTAGATCGCCGCCGGGCGACATTGGGAGCGCCCCTGTTTGCGCGGCCGGCGGGTGAGTAGAATCCCGGCGGTTCTTGTCCCGACAGGGAGTCGTCAAAGTGGTCGGCAAAACCCTCCTTGGGCACTACGAGATTCTCGAACCGCTCGGTGCGGGCGGTATGGGCGAGGTGTATCGGGCGCGCGATACGAAGCTCGATCGGGATGTTGCGATCAAGGTGTTGCCAGCGGACTTCGCCAGCGATGCCGACCGACTCGCGCGCTTCGAACGCGAAGCCAAGCTACTTGCTTCCCTGAACCACGCCAACATCGCGGCCATCTATGGGCTGGAAGATGAAGGCGACCAGCGGTTAATTGTCATGGAGGTGGTGGAGGGGGAGACGCTCGCCGAGCGGATCTCACGGCAGGGGCGAATCGAGGTCGACGAGGCCCTGGATATCGCCCGCCAGATCGCCGAGGCGCTGGAGGCCGCGCACGACAACGGTGTCATCCACCGCGACCTGAAGCCGGCGAACGTCAAGGTCACACCGGACGGCAGGGTGAAGGTCCTCGACTTCGGCCTCGCCAAGGCCTACGAGGCCGACGGATCGTCGTCCGACATCTCGCCGGACCTGAGCCACTCGCCGACGATGGCCGCTGCCACTCGTACCGGAGTGATTCTCGGCACCGCGGCCTACATGAGCCCCGAGCAGGCGCGAGGCAAGCCGGTCGACAAACGCACCGACATCTGGGCGTTTGGGTGCGTGCTGTTCGAGGTACTAGGTGGGAGCCGGGCCTTTGACGGCGAAACGGTATCCGACACGATGGCGGCGATCCTCAAAGAGAAGCCCGACTGGAACGCCCTACCGGAATCCACGCCGCCAGGAGTGATGCGCGTCGCGCGTCGATGCCTCGTCAAAGACCCACGCGAGCGCTGGCACGATATTGCCGATGCACGCATCGAGCTTGCGGACGCCTCTTCCGGCGAGATGGAAAGACTCGCTCGCGACGCGGCCGCCGCGGGCGGCGAGTTCGAGCGATCCGCGCCGAGTGGTCTTTCTCGGGTGCTTCCCTGGGCCCTCGCGGCGACCGGGTTTGCGCTTGCCGCCGTCGCCATGTTCGTGCAAGGTGGCGAGCCTGCCGGCGCGGAAGTGCGTCCTATTGTGCGGACGGACATTTCCCTTCCGCTGGAAGCGCCTCTTGCCCCTCCGGGCGAGTTCTTCCTCGCGGTGCCGACGCGATCGCTGGAGCTATCGCGCAACGGCGACAAGCTGGTCTACGTTGCTCTCGTCGACGGCCAACGAGAGCTGTGGATCCGCGACATGCGAGACGGATCGACGCGGCCCTTGAGCAATACGCGGGGCGCGACGTGGCCGTTCTTCTCGCCCGACGGTGAGCGAATCGGCTTCTACGCCGACAACAAACTGAAGGTCATGAGCACGGCGGGTGGCGACATTCGGGAGCTTGCCGACGCTGTTTGGGGGCATGGCGCTGCTTGGAGCGAGGACGGCTGGATCTACTTCGTGCCCACAGAAGGTGTCGGCATTTCGCGGGTCGCCGTCGACGGCACCGGCGGCACCGTCGAGCAGATAACTCTGCCCCTTCCTCCGACATGGGGCCACATCGCCCCCAAGTTGCTACCTGGTGGCGAGGCGCTCCTTCTGGACGCCGTCAACTGGGTTTTCACTACGGCCGACGTTATTCGCTTGGACGACCCTTCTTCGGTCATACACGCAGTTCGCGGAAGGGCTAACGGCGCCCAATACTTGCCGTCCGGCCACCTCATCTACGGCGCCAACGGTAACCTGATGGCCGCTCCTTTCGACCTCGATCTGATGCGAGCGAGCGGCGCCGCACAGGTAATCCTGGACGATGTCCAGATCGGCGATTACGACATCACGGCGACCTGGTCGGAGGACGGTACTTTCGTCTACGCCGCAGGCCCGGAGACCCAGATCGGGACCTTTGAGTGGGTCGATCGCGACGGTAACCGGTCACCGATCCCGGAGATCGCGCCAGCGAGGCTGGGATCGTTCACGCTGTCACCCGATGGTGACAGGCTGGTCTACGTGGTCGAGGACGACGCGCACTCGGAGCTCTGGCTCTATGACATCGGCGGACCAGCGCCGATCGCGCTAACCAGCGGTCACATCGACGATTCACCAGTGTGGGGGCCCGACGGCGAAACCGTTTACTTCGTGCGCGTCACCGATGGGGCCATCCTGTATCGGATGAACGTGAACGATCCGGTGCAAACTCTGGAACAGATCATGACGGCGGTGAAGTACGCGTCGGTGCGAGCTGTCTTGGAAGAAGGGATGATCTTCGAGCGCGACTTCGGGGACATCGAGTTTGCTCCCTTCGGCAGCGGTGACGATCTGTTGGACGAGGACAACCGCACCATCGTTGCTGGGTCGTCGGAATCCGCCGAGGTGTTCGCCGCGCTCTCTCCCGACGAGCGGTTTCTGGCGTACACGTCTGACGAAACGGGGCGGTGGGAGGTGCAACTCGTCAGCTACCCTGAGGGACAGGACAAGCGCAGGATCTCCACGGACGGCGGCGAGGAACCACGCTGGAACCCGGCGGGCGGCGAGATCATCTATCGCAATGGCGTGCGTTGGTATTCCGTGCCCTTTGACGGTGCCGCCGGCGCGACGCCGCCGGCGCCCACAAAGATATTCGAGGGTCCGTTCGTCAACGTCGGCAACTACTCGTGGGAGATCGCGCCCGACGGCGAGCGCTTCCTGGTGATCTCGAGCCCCGGTTTCGCGACGCCCGTCACAAGGCTGATGGTCATCTCCAACTTCCTCGACGAGCTCGAGCGGCGAGTGCCGACGGGTCGGTAACTCTCGCCCGACAGCCGTTGATCACAGACAGCGACTCCTACTACGCTCACGGGACATCCTCGTCGGCAGGGAGCCGCCTGTGGTCGGCAAGACGCTGAGATGATCGGCACCTCCCTCGGCATGCCGCCCGTCACGCTGCCAACCCATCAACCCACAGGTGTCTCATGAAGCAGCCTACCCCGTACCCAGTTGTAGCCCTCGTCAGCTTGATCCTGGCGCCCTTCGTGTGCGCCCAAGAGCAAGCGCCGGCCCAAGCCGAGTACGAACTGCTCGCTGCCATTGCCGGTGAATACACCTACGAGTACACCGAGGTGGGCCAGCCCACGCAAACGGGAGAGATCGTCTTCGAGTTGATCCCCGGTGGCCGGTTCTTGAGGTTCGAGGAGGACGCGACGTCCCCAGACGGGAGTCCCATGAGAATCATGGGGTTTATCGGCTACGACTCCGTCCACAGGTACTTCACCTGGTACCGGGTCTTCGATAACGGCGCCTACGACCAAGCGCGGGGAACCCTCGAAGACGGCACGCTCACGTTCGACATGACCGAAAGCCACACGGAACCGTTCGGAGACAGCAATTGGGCTGGCCCGGGCGTCCGACTCCGGACGAAGTGGACGGGGTTCTCGGAAGGCGGGCTGACGAGGTTCAGTTGGGAGCGATCTGTCAACGGCGGCCCCTGGGAGCGTCTCTCTGAAGGACGCAACACGCGAGTCCGGTAGGGCAAATCACGGAGTACCGTTTTTGCGGCACAGGCCAGTCACTGGCTTCTCTGATGACGGGCCGAGCGAAGCATTCCAGGGGGACCGCCCGAGCCGTATCGATGATCGACGTGCTGCCCAACGTGCTCGACCTGGTAGGGCAGCAGGGGATTGCGGTCGATCTATCACGGTTGGAACGACTGACGGAGATCGCCGGCCGGCGGGTTCGCGCTGAAGGCGTTACTCTTGTGCTGCCCGTTTAATGTGTCGCGCGAGGTCCCGCAGGTCATCGAGTCGGTCGTTGAGATGACGAGCGACGACCTCGTTGTCGACCATGACGCTAACCGGCCTCGGCTGTGCGGGGGGCGCCCGCGGAGTCACGTCTCGCGCGGCCGAACCGGTCTTCAGCGAGGCGCCGGCGCAGATAGGTGCGCCCGAGCTGCCGCAGGGGGCGCGTATCGAGATAGCGCATCAGAGCGCGCGCGTGAAACGCCGCCCGGGCGCGATCGTCGCGGCAGAACACGAGCTCACCCCGGGCAATGACACGATGAGCAAGCAGGGGCGAAGCTTGATGCAAGAGCGCCACATCGGCGTCCGGCCGATGCAGCACCGCCTGCAACGTGGCCGTGTAATGCGCCGTTGCGCCGAGCGGTTGTTCGTCCGACAGGCGCGCCAGCGCGTCTTCGTCCAGCAGCAGCGCGATGTCGATGTCGCTGAGCGCCCCCGCATTTCCGGAGGCCTCAGAGCCGAACACATAGCACCGCCGTCACCTCGGGACGCTCCGTAGCGAAGGCCCGCAGTCGTTCCACCACTTCGTCCATTGACATGACCGCATGCTACTGCAGGCGATCGTCCGGACGGCGATGTTGTCACGACCTGAGGGGCTAGCGAGAGCCGACGGCTGCCGGCGGATGTGCCCACGCTGATCCAGCCGGCTCGTCATCCCGGCAGGATCGCAGAACAGCCGCGGGCACTCAACGGCGCCACGTGACGGGTGTCGGCGAGTCTCTCAGACGGTCGATCGTTGTGGCCGTCTCATAGAGGTGGGTGGATCCGACGAAACTCCATCACGCCGGGCTTTTGCCAAATGATCGTTGTCCAGTTTCTCATTCCGACCCGAGACCGCGACGGCGATAGCTACTCGCGCGATGTTTTGAAGGAACTGCAGCACGATCTGGAGGAACGGTTCGACGGCTGGTCTCTGGCGGCGCACGAACCGCTGCCAGGTGCCTGGCGCAATCCTGCTTCCGGGGAGGTCGAGTACGACGAGTCATGGAGGTACGAGGTCGGTGTCGCTCGCGAGCGGCTCGTTGAACTCGACGAGTACCTTTCCCTACTCGCCACCCGGCTGGGGCAGGAGGCCATCTGGCGGATTCTGTATGGCGGAGGGGAGGGTAAAGCGATTCCAGCCAGAAAACATGAGTAGCATATGCTACGTTTATGAATAGCAAAGGCTCACTTTACCCTACAGATGCGCCGAGTCGCTCGGCCGGTGCGCGGCGCCGAAAGATCGTGACCCGATGACGAGATACATGCTGTTGAACGACGACATCGTCGATTTGGGGAAACTCTCGAAGCAGGATCTTGCGTTCCTGCTCGAGCTGCAACGGCGCGCCATGGCGAATGAGGACTACTTCGATCTCCAGCGCGAGGTGTGCGCCGCGGGCGCCTATCCGCTCAAGGGAAGCCGGCGGGTGACGCGCCAGATCCACGTGTCACCGCTCTACCGGGTCGCCGAGGACATCGTCGATCGTGTCGGGATCGAGCAAGGGGTCATCGCCCCCGCACCCGACGATCTGGTCGAGATCACCAGCGAGATCATGAGCACCCGGGAGGCTGCGGAGCGACTGGGAGTGACACGCGGAGCCGTGGTCAAGGCCGCCCAGGCGGGGCGGCTCAAGGGCAAGAAGATCGGCAACACCTGGGCGTTGCTGCGTCGGAGCGTGGAAGGCTACGAGGTCGCACAGCATCGGGTCGCGGCCGGCCGCGCCGCGCATCGGAGGTAGGTGGCGGCTCATCCATAGAAGATCGGCTCCGAGTCGACGACCGGCAGCAGACCGCGGCAGCCGAGCTGCAAATCGGGCGACCCGGACCAGCTCGCCGCTCACTCGACCGTCTGCGCCCGTTGACCCTCCCTGCCCATTGCGAATAGCCTAACGATGCTGTTTTCCCCCGGGCCAGCGAGCGTTCTGTGGTCGGCAAGACCCTCGGACATTACGAGATCCTCGAACCACTCGGGTCGGGCGGTATGGGTGAGGTGTACCGGGCGCGGGACACGAAGCTCGATCGCGATGTTGCCATCAAAGTGCTTCCGGAGGACTTCGCCACCGATCAGGATCGCCTCGCTCGGTTTGAACGCGAGGCGAAGCTCCTCGCTTCCCTGAACCACGCCAACATCGCGGCGATCTACGGCCTTGAGGATGAGGGTGAGCAGCGGTTCATCGCCATGGAGTTGGTGGAGGGAGAGACGCTGGCGGAACGTATCTCTCGGTCGGGGCGTATCGAGGTTGATGAGGCGTTGGACATCGTCCGGCAGATTGCCGAGGCGCTGGAAGCCGCTCATGAGAACGGCGTCATCCACCGTGACTTGAAGCCCGCCAACGTCGTCGTTACGCCGAAGGGTAAGGCGAAGGTGCTCGACTTCGGGTTGGCCAAGGCATATGAGGCCGACGGCTCATCGTCCAATATCTCGCCGGACCTGAGTCACTCGCCCACGATGGCCGCGGTCACCCGCACCGGCGTCATCCTCGGCACCGCCGCCTACATGAGTCCGGAACAGGCACGCGGCAAGTCCGTGGACAAGCGCACCGACATCTGGGCGTTCGGCTGCGTGCTCTACGAGATGCTGGCCGGGACGAAGGCGTTCGCCGGCGAGACGGTCTCCGACACCATGGCGGCGATTCTCAAGGAGGAGCCGGACTGGAGCGAGCTGGCTACGGAGACGCCGTTCTTGATCCGAAGGCTCTTGCGTCGGTGTTTGGAGAAGGATCGCAAGCGGCGAATCCCCGACATCGGCATGGCGCGCTTCGAGATCGACGATGCTCTGGCCGATCCGGAAAGCGGCGAGGCTCTGCCGTCTCACAAGACCGTCGGCCGGCGCGGCGTGTTGCTCGCTGCTGCGGCGACGGCGCTCGTCGCGACGACTGGGACGTGGCTTGTTCTTGGCCGAGCCACGATGGCGGCCGGCGTGGTTCGTTTCACGGTTCAAGTCGAAGGGGGACATGAGATGTTCACCGGAGAGGGCCCGCGCCTGGCCATGTCTCCAGACGGTCGGACGCTGGCATACGTCGGGCAAGGCGGCGTGTACCTGCGGGCGCTGGACCGGGCGGAGAGCTCGGTGTTGGAGGGCACGGAGCGCGCTGAAAGCCCGTTTTTCTCCCCTGATGGACAGTGGCTCGGTTTCGTCCGAGACGGCGGCCTCAAGAAGATCTCGATGGAAGGCG
Source organism: uncultured Acidobacteriota bacterium (assembly GCA_964430745.1). Classification (GTDB taxonomy): domain Bacteria; phylum Acidobacteriota; class UBA890; order UBA890; family UBA890; genus CBDCGW01. Next base: position 18,298 of record CAYSHI010000419.1, read on the forward strand.
GTTCGGCGGTTGACATCACCGGCGGCGACGAGTTCGTCGGGAGGTACGCCGGAGCAAGTTGGGCGAGGAACGACACAATCGTGTATGCCAAGCAGGGCTCGCGTGCCCTGTGGCGAGTCCCGGCCGCCGGCGGGGTTTCAGAAGAGATCACGACGTTTGATGACGGCGGCACCGAGCCCTTCCGCCGATGGCCGCAGGTACTCGACGGTGGCGGGCGAGAGGTTCTCTATACACGTCTCCCGAGTCGCGACTGGGAAGACGCGCAGATCGTTGTGGAAGATTTCGACTCCGGCGCGCTTACGATAGTGGCCGCGCCGGGAGTCTACGGGCGGTACGTTTCCTCGGGACACATTGTGTATGTCACCGGTACGGGAGCCGTTCTTGCGGTGCCGTATGATCTTGCCGGCCGGCAGGTGACGGGCGACCCGTTCGCGGTGGAGTCTGGCGTCCGCGTTGCCATTTTTGGCGGCGGCGCGTCCCTTGCGGTGTCCGATGGGGGCACGGCCGCGTTCGTGCACGGGTCGAACGAGACGCGCAACGTCTTGTGGTGGGTCAGCCGGTCGGGACGACGCATCCGTCAGCTGGGAGATCCCCTCTCGATCTTCTATGTCAATCTATCGCCTGACGAAGAAAAACTCGTCCTTGACACCGGGAGCCCGAGCGGGGGCAGCATCTGGTTGGTCGATGGCGCAACGGGAGTGCGTGATCGGGTCACCTTTGATGACGTGTGGGCGTTCTCGCCGATCTGGTCGCCGGCGGGCGATCGGGTCGCGTATGTGTCGTACTCGAGCGAACACGAGGCGGACACGGTGTTCGTGCAAGACGTCCGCGGTGGTGGTCCGCCGCTGCCCGTTCATCCGGCGAAGCCGGAGGCGAATCTGTGGGTCTCATCATGGTTCGCGGACTGGTTGGCCTTCTCGGAGACCGACGACGGCCTGGAGAAGCTCTTTGTCTTGCGCCTCGACGGAGGGGCGGCGCCAATCCCGGTGGCCAGATCGTCGGAGGCTCAGACGTCCCCGCAATTCTCCCCTGCCGGCCGGTGGTTGGCCTATGAGTCGGAGGAGGGTGACCAGCCGGAGATCTACGTGGTGTCGTTTCCTGAGCTTGGCAACAAGCGGCAAGTCTCAACCGAAGGAGGCCGGGCGCCGCGGTGGTCGCCTGACGGCAGCGAGTTGTTTTTCTGGACACGCGACGGCACGTTGATGGTGTCACGAGGATGGGGGAGCGAGGTGCCGGTGAGGGAACCCTTGCAGGATCTCTTCCAGGAAGGCGACATGCTGAGTTATCACCAATATGTGGTGGCTTCGGGCGAGGAGCAGTTTCTCCTCGGTCTGAGGAATCCGGCCTCGCTGGCGAATGAGATCCACGTCGTTGTCAACTGGTCCGAGAAGTTGAAGCAGCTCGAGCCGGCCGGGCGATGAGCTGATTCCTCGGCGGTTTGCGCGTCGCGCCATTAACGCGTGCTACGCACCGTAGACCGATCGATCGCGGCCGGCACCTCGGGCTCGGGCGTCGTTATCTGCCCGTGAGAATCCTGCGCGACGAACTGAACGACCAGGGTCCCGTCCGCGAATCTTACATCTCCCGCGCCGGCCACCTTTCGGCCGAGGAGATTGACGGTATGCGATCCGGCCGTGACGTGGATGACGAACGACACCGTCTGGTTTCGCGACGGGGCGAAAGTGGCGGCGACCAGGGCACAATCGCTCCAGCTCGCCCGCCCCTGAAACACGCTCGGCCCGGGTCCCGTCGAGTCCAC
>CAYSHI010000420.1:0-14350 GCA_964430745.1 uncultured Acidobacteriota bacterium
ACAGCGCCGCCATCGAGACGGGCAACTTCGCCCGCTGGGTAGCCAATCCCGCGCTCGAGAATCGCCATACCCACTTCAACATCACCGCGCGCCAGACGCGCCTCGGGTTGTGGATACTCGGCCCCGAGGAGAAGTCGTTCCAGGTCCGCGGTCGCGTCGAGATCGACTTCTACGGCGGCGGCGGCGAGAACAAGAACGGCGTTCAGCTGCGCCACGCGTATGTGCAGGTGGATTGGCAGGAACGCGACCTGAGGCTCGTCGCCGGACAGACCGTCGACATCATCTCGCCGCTCGTGCCGCGCACGGTCAACTACACCGTGGCGTGGTGGAGCGGCAACATCGGCTATCGGCGGCCCATGGTTGTTCTCACCAAGAACCTGAGCTTCGCGGACGGGGCAGGTGGCCTGAGCCTCACGGGCGGCATCTCGCGCACCATCGGCGACGACTTCAAACCTGCGGAGCCCGGCGACGCCGGGGCCGACTCCGGCCTGCCCACGGTCCAGGGACGGGCGGCGTACTCCTGGGATATCGGCGGCCGATCGGCGGCGATCGGTTTCTCGGGGCACTGGGGCCAGGAGGATCTGGGCTCCTTGATCGGGCTCGAGGATTCGGAGTTCGATTCGTGGTCGGCCAACCTCGACGTACTGGTACCCATCGGCGACAAGGCCGCATTCAAGGGAGAGTTCTTCACCGGAAAGAACCTCGACGACTATTTCGGCGGCGTCGGGCAGGGCATCAACATCGAGCTCGACCGGGAGGTCGATGCGATGGGCGGTTGGGCGGCGTTTGAATACGATCCCACCGACAAGGCGCGCATTTCCGTGGGCATCGGCGTGGACGATCCCGAGGACGCCGACCTCGCCGGCGGAGCCCGCACTCTGAACCGTAGTGTGTGGGGCAACTTCTTTTACGACTTCACCGACTACCTCTCGACCGGCTGGGAAGCGTCGTACTGGGCCACCGACTACAAGGACGAGGACGACGGCACCGCGTTTCGCTTCCAGGGAGCGGTGATCTTCACGTTCTGAGCGCTCAGGGTCGCGGGTGTTACCGTCCGGGTTGGATTCGTCTTCCACCGCCAACCCGAGGTCACTTCGCATGATTCCGCGCCGTGCCGTCTCGCCGATTCTTGTTGCTTCTCTCAGCACGGTCTTGCTCGCCACGCTTGCTTCGGGCATCGCGGCGGGCACCGCTCCGGTCACGGCGCCGGTCTCGTCGCCGGGCCGGCAGGCTGCCACGGACACCCTCGAAGGCGACTTCCTCTACCGCGCACTGATGTTGCGTGCTGCGCCGGGGGATCTGCTGGCTGTCATCGACATGGTCAGGGATCGCCTCCCGACATACGCCGCGTTCAGCGATGCGGGGCCGTTCCTGATGCGCCACAGCCAGGGTGACCAATGGGACCTGATGGTTCTGTTTCCCATGGGTGGGTTCGAGGAGTACTACTCCCCAGCGGCTGTCGAAGCCCGCGAGAGCGCTTTCCGTGGGTCGGGTGTCCCAGAAGCCGACTTCGAGAGCGAGCTCACCGCGCACGTCGCCTGGAGGGAGGATTGGTTCGTCCGGGGGCCGGCTCCGGGCGCGCTTGGAGCCCGCTTCGACGGCATGTCGTTCTTCCACATCGAGATCTTCCTCGCTCTGCACGACAAGCGCGGCGAGCTGCTCGAACAGCGACGCATGGAAAACGACTACCTCGAGCGTATCGGCCGCCAGCAGAACGTCATCCTCACGCGGGCGGCGGGCGCCCCTTGGGACATGTTCACGCTCGGCTTCTACCGCGACATCAAGCAGTACGCCGAGAGCGCGGACATTGCGGAAGAGGTCGAAGAACGAGCGGCCCGGGCAGCGGGCTTCGAGGGCGCCGGGTCCATCGGTTCCTACCTCCGCTCCCTCATCGCCGCGCACCACGACACTCTCGCCGTGGCGGTTCGATAGCGCACCGCCCGCTACCCGGCGTGCCGCTGCGCGTCAGCGTTGCTCGGCGTCCGGCGGCAGGCGTGGCGCCCGCCGCGTGAACTCCGGAATCTCTCCGGTCAACGCCTCCATGAAGGCGATGAGGTCCGCTGTCTCGTGTTCCGTGAGCTCGAGCTTGCTGATCTTCGGATCCAGGTAATCGTTCGGTTCGCCGCCCTGGTCGTAGTACTCGATGACCTCTTCCAGCGTGGCGATGCTGCCGTCGTGCATGTAGGGCGCCGTCTCGACGACGTTCCGCAGGCCCGGCGTCTTGAACGCGCCGTTGTGTGCGATCACCTGGGTCTCCGCGTAGCGGCCCTCGTCGAAGTCCTCCTCCAACATGCCCACGCCGATGTTGTGGTACAGGTCCAGATGGGCGTCCGTGAAGTTGAACCCCAGATGGCACTGCGAGCAGCCGGCCTTGCCGCGGAACAACTCTTCGCCACGCAGCGCCGCCTCGGAGATCACTCCCGGGTCCTTGGTTGCGACCCACTTGTCCCAGGCGGAGTTGCCCGAGACGACCGTTCGCTCGAACGAGGCGATCGCTTTGGCGACCATGTCCGCGGTGATCTCGTCGCCGCCGAACACGGCGGTGAACTGCTGCTTGTAGCCGGGGATACCCTCCAGCGTTTCGAGAACCTGAGGGAGCGTGTTGGCCATCTCCACCGGGTTCTCGATGGGCCCGAGTGCTTGTTCTTCGAGGGTCGCCGCGCGGCCGTCCCAGAACTGACGGGCGTTGAAGGCCGCGTTGATCACCGTCGGCGAGTTGCGGCCTCCCTTCAAGCCGTCTACGCCGGTGGAAACCGGGTCCGGGTCGGCAAAGCCGGCGTCGGGCGCATGGCAGGAAGCGCAGCTGACGGTACCGTCGACGGACAGTCGCGCATCGTAATAGAGTTGCCAGCCGAGAGCGACCTTCTCGGGCGTCATCGGGTTGTCCTCGGGCACGAGAAAGTAGTTGTCATCGAGCCCGATGGGCATTGCGGGCAGCTCGGGGATCTCGGCGTCGAAGGCCGGCTGCGCGGGGGCGCAGGCCAGGCCCGCGGACACGCAGATGCCGAGCAAGAGGAAAACGGGGAAGTACCTCATGTGCGTCGTCTCCTGTCCGATGCCGGCGTCGGGACCTCGCATCGGGCGAATAAGAGGATAATCGGCTCTTATTTTACCAGACAAGTGAGCGGTACGCTGCGCGTGCCGGCAATCCGCCCGATCCGGTCATCACGCTGTAAGCCCACTCGCGCCGGCGGGATGTAGCGGCGGTCGGAGAGCGGTCAGTCGTCGAGATTGATGAGGCGCTCTTCAATGGTGAGGTCGGCCGGCTGGGGCTTGCCGAGCACCTTTGTTTCGATCTCATCGAGCGCGCGCCGGGCCAGCCTCTCCTGTGGTTTGTGCGCGTTGCTGGAGCGCTCGTCGGCCGAAAAGAGCCGTTCCTCGACCTTGTTCAGCGCCTTCTGCGCCTGCATCTGCTGGCGCCGGTAGTTGCCCCAGATGCGTCGGGCGGCCCGCAGCGGAAAGATCAACAGGATGAGCAGCACCCATACGACGCTGCCCATGAAGATGGCCCAACGGTCGCCGCCATAGGCCCGGTCGGCGATGATCTCGTTGATTGCCTGGTACGCGTTCTGGCTCAGCCTCCAGACGGCCAAGACCCCTATGCCCAGGCCGTAGGCATAGATCGCCAGCAGAATCGAAACCCAAATGAGAATCGCGGCGAGCAGCAGCATGCCGCGCCGCTCGCCGAGCTGCTCGAGGTATCTCTCGAAGAGGCGAAACAAGGACTCAGCCTCGATGTGGAAGCGCGGGCAAGGGGACAACCGGCGCATGGTGGCAGGCCGCGGCCCGCGGCACTACTCCCATTCGATGGTGCCCGGGGGTTTCGAGGTGATATCGAGCGCCAGCGAGGTCACGCCGTCGAGAGCGAGAATGTCGCGGCGCAGGTCGTCGAGAAGTTCCGTCGGCAACGCGACGGGTCGAGCGGTCATGGCGCGTCGCGATGCGACCGGACGAACGACGATCATCTCTCCGTCGAGATGCGCGTCGGCAAAGCGGAGCGCGCACGGCACCAGGACCGTAGGACATTGCCAAACCTGGTCATAGATACCGTGCCGCTCGAGCGCCAGCATGACGAGGGCGTCGGCCTCACGCAACAGGTCGAGGCGCTCGCGCGTGACGCCGGCGGCGACGGCGCTCGCGGCAATCGGGGGCTGGGGTCCGAGGTTCCAGACGCAGCGGTTGATACCGGGGACGTCGGCGGTGATCGCCGAGGTCGCCTCGATCAACGTCTCCCAGGTGGCGTTTCCGCTGAGCATCACCGGATGTTCGTAGGCGCGCAGGTCGGCTTTGACGCCCACGGATCGCATCGGCAGGGCCAGCGCATGGAGGCCGAAGTGCTCGGCGGCCGGGCCGAGCGCGGGCTCGATCAGGTCGAATCCGGTGCGATCGTCTTCGCCGTTGCTGCACAACAGCCGCACGCCGAGCCCGGGACCCGGAAACGGATGGCGGTTGATGAGCTCGGCCGGAATCCCGAGGTTCTCACCGAGCTCGCGGACCTCGACCTTGTAGAGCTCGACAAGCGGCTCGACCACGCGCCCTTCCGCGATCATCTGTTCGATAACGGGCACGCGGTTGTGGTGTGTCTTGATGGTGTCCGAACGCTTGGTGGCGCCCGTCTCGATGGTGTCCGGATAGATCGTTCCCTGACCCAGGAGGTGGTCGCCGATGCCGAGGCGAGCGGCTTCCCGGTTGAACACCTCGATGAAGGTGTCGCCGATGATGCGGCGCTTCTTCTCGGGCTCGATGGCGCCGTCGAGGGCCCCCAGGAAGTCGTCCGAAGCATCGACGAATTCGAGATTGTCCCCGAGTCCGAGCTCTCGGAAATACTCCACAACCTCGGCGCTCTCGTTCTTGCGCATCAGGCCGTTGTCGATGTGCAACAGGTGGAGCCTCTCCCCTCCCAGCGCACGGGCGATGAGCACCGCGGCGACGGTCGAATCGACGCCGCCCGAAGCGAGCAGGAAGACGGCGCCATCGCCGACCTGCCGGCGCAAACGCTCGGCCTCTTCGTCGAGATAACCCTCCATGGTCCACGAGGGCTTGCAGCCGCAGATGTCGAGCACGAAGTTGCCGATCATGCGGTCGCCGTTGAGCGTGTCGTCGACCTCGGGGTGGAACTGGAAGCCGTACCGGCGCAGCTCGTCGGAGCCGATTGCCGCGAAACGGTGGCCTTCCGTGTCGCCGGTCGCCTTGCTGTACCCGAGCTCTTCGAAGCTCTCGCCGACACCCGTGACGGAGTCGTAGTGACTCATGAACACCTGCTCGACCGGACCGAGGCCCCCGAACAACGGATGCTCGCGGGTCAGGTGAAGCTGCGCCTTGCCCCACTCGCGACCTCCGTGGACGACCTCGCCTCCGTAGTAGCGGGCGATCTCCTGATGGCCGAAGCAGAAGCCCAATATGGGCACGTCGAGCTGGTAAATCGCGTGCGTATAGTCGGAGTCCTCGCCCTGCGAGGCGAGGCTCGGGCTGCCGGAGATGATGATCCCCCTGAAGCCGGCGAAAGCCTCGACCGGGTCCTCCGGCTGGCGGATCTCGGCCAGGACGCCGTGGCGCCGGACCTTGGTGGCGATGAGGTGGGCGTACTGCCCACCGAAGTCGATGACGGCGATCTCATCGTGCTTCATCGAAGCTCGGCACCTCCGATTGACGTCGCGGTGGCGACGCGATGCGTGGCAGGCAGATGCGCCATTCTACCCGCAGGCATGAATCCGCGCAGACGGTGACAGCCTGCGGGTGGCGGCCCCGCCGGTGGGTTGCTCCTCCGGAGGTGGCCGTCGCGTCGCGGTGGGGCGGGGCCTTTGAAACGGCGCCGTGGAACCGGCTACAGTGCGCCTTTTGACGAACGAGCATGGAGCTTTGCGAGATGGAAATGCGCACGAACTCGCGGCTGTTGCAGGCGGTGATCCTCGTCGCGGGGCTCGCGATTCCCGCCTGCGGCGGCCAGGGCGACCCGCCGGATGGTGGCGATTCCGTGGCCGCGAGCCGAGGTGCCGCGGATGATTCCACCGCGAACCGTCGACTCGCCCCCCTGCTGTCGGGAATGGGAGATCACACGCGTCCGATCACCACGCGCGTGCCGATCGCCCAACGCTACTTCGACCAGGGCCTGGTGATGCACTATGCCTTCAACAACGCCGAGGCGAGGCGGGCGTTCCAGGAGGCACAACGGCTCAATCCGGAGTGCGCGATGTGCTTCTGGGGCGAGGCGCTCACGATCGGCCCCGGGGTCAACGGAGGCATGGATGACGCCGATGTTCCGGCTGCCTGGGAGGCGCTCGAGCGTGCCCGCGCGCTTGCTCCGGGTACGACGCCGGGAGAGCAGGCGCTCATCGTCGCCCTCGGATCTCGCTACGCGGCCGAGCCGGTCGCCGATCGGGGCTCGCTCGATCTCGACTACGCCGCCGCCATGGCCGCGGTCGTCGACGAGTTCCCGGATGATTCGGACGCCGCGACATTGTGGGCCGAGGCCCAGATGGTGTCGTCGCCATGGGACTACTGGACCGAAGAGGGCGAGCCAAAGGAAGGTTTCGGCGACGTCCTCGGCATCCTCGCGCGGGCGCTCGAGCTCGATCCGGGAAACCCGGGCGCCAACCACTACTACATCCATGCGGTCGAAGCCCAGCGCCCCGAGCTCGCCCTCCAGTCGGCCGTCAGGCTCGAGACCCTGGTGCCGAACGCCGGCCATCTCGTGCATATGCCGGCCCACATCTACCTGCGACTGGGCCGGTATCACGACGCCACGATGATCAACGAGCGCGCCATGGCCGCCGACGCGGCGTACGAGCGCGAGTCGAATCAACAAGGTGTGTACCCGCTCCTGTACATGCCGCACAATCCGCACTTTCTCTGCTATACCGCCGCCATGGAGGGACGTGGGGCCTACGCTCTCGAGGTGGCGCGCGCCATGTCCGCGCGCATCGAGGAAGAAGGCGGACTGGAGAGCGGCGTCGGCACCGTGCAGCACTACTGGGTCACGCCGATCTACGTGATGACCCGCTTCGGTCGCTGGGACGAGGTCCTGGCGGAGCCGGAACCCGACGAGACCCTGCTCTACCCGCGCGGCGTGTGGCACTACGCCTGCGGCCTCGCGCTCCTCCGGCGGGGGGATCTCGAGGGTGCAGCCGCCGAGCTCGAGGCGCTACGGGAACTGAGCGAGGAGCCGGCCGTCGCCGAGGCGACGGTGTGGGATCTGAACACAGCCGACGCGTTATTGGGGATCGCTCACGGCGTGCTGGCCGGCGAGCTCGCTGCGGCAAACGGTGAGACGGCCGCGGCCGTCGAGAGCTTGCGCGAAGCCATGGCCGTGGAGGCTGCGCTCACCTACGACGAGCCGCCGCCCTGGTATCAGCCGGTGCGCCAGGTGCTCGGAGCGGTTCTCCTGCAGGCGGGAATGACGGCGGGGGCGGAGACCGCCTATCTGGAGGATCTGGAACGCTTCCCGGAAAATGGTTGGTCGTTGTTCGGCTTGGCCCTGAGCCTCGAAGCGCAGGGAAGAGACTCGGAGGCCGCCATGGCCCGTGAACGCTTCGAGGCGGCGTGGGCGAACGCCGACGTGGAGCTTACGGCCTCACGATTCTGAGTCCACGTTTCATCGTCGGAGTCCCGCTCCGTGGAGTCCCGCTCCGTGCTAGAGGATCACCTCGAAGCCCTCGAACTCCGGGTGCGACAGGTACGTTCCCTCCGGCGCGCGGGCGTTGGCGTGAGCCTTCTGAAAGGCCTCGGACTCTGTCCAGTCAACGAACGCCTGGTGCGACTTCCAGATCGAGTGTGAGGCGTACAGCGTATGTTCCTCGGTCGTCGGTCCCCGCAAGAGGTGAAATTGCTCGAATCCGGGAACGTCGTCGAGATAGGAATCGCGTTTCCGCCAAAGCTCCTCGAAGACTTCTTCGCTGCCGAGGGCGATGCGGAATCGGTTCATGGCAATGTACACAAGGTCTCTCCGTGTTGAGGTCGAAGGCCGTCTCGCACAAGATCAAACCATGACCCGACGACTCATGCTGATCGTCAATCTGGGCACGCCGCGCGAGCCGACGGAAGTTGCCGTGCGCGACTTCCTGCTCGAGTTTCTCTCCGACCCGGGCGTAATCGACGTGCCCCGTTGGCTCTGGCAGCCGATTCTGCGCAATCTGGTGTTGCGCAGCCGGCCGCGCCGGGTGGCGGAGTTGTACCGTTCGATCTGGACGGAGGCCGGCTCCCCGCTGGAGGTCGGCACCCGCGCCATTGCGGATGGCGTCGAGAGGCTTTCCGAGGGTCGTTTCGAGGTGGTTTGGGCCTATCGTTACGGCGATCGATCGATCGAATGGGCCTTCGAGAGCCACGTCGACGGCGACACGGAAGTGGCGATCCTGCCGCTGTACGCTCATCACACCAGTTCGACGAGCGGGTCCGTCTTTCTCGAAGCCGAGCGAGTCGCGCGCCGGCGCGGCATCATCGACAACGTGCGGCGTGTCGAGCTCCCTCCGGACGACCCGGGCTTCATCGAGGCGCTGGCGGATCGCTGCCGCGAGACGTGGTTGTCGACGGGCACGGAGCCGGAGCACTTGTTGCTTTCCTATCACGGCATCCCGCGCCGTTACGATCGCCACGAGGGCCGTAGATACAGCGACGAGTGTCGCGCCACCACCAAGGCGCTGTTGCGCGCGCTCGACTGGCACCCCAGCCGGGCGACCCATTGCTACCAATCGAAGTTCGGTCCCGAGAAGTGGCTCGCGCCCGCGACGGCCGGCCTTCTCGAGGAGCTTCCGGCCAAGGGCGTGCGTACCGTCGCCGTGGTCACACCGGGATTCCTGACCGATGGCCTCGAGACCATCGAGGAAATCGGCATCCAGGGTGCCGATGCCTTCGAGCAGGCGGGCGGCGAGGTTTGCACTCGGGTGCCGGCCTGCGAGGCTCATCCCGAGATGCTTCGGGCCATGGTACGGGCCGCGTTCCCCGATCTTTCGTCGCCCTGACGAAGCGCCGCGTTTTGACAAAAACCTTCGCGCGCGCGCCGCTGTGACAGCTTCGTGACAACTCCGGAATCACTTCTTGTAAGATCCGGAAGTAATGCGCGAGCGAGGTGGCGGAACAACTCTTCGGGCGTACAGGGCGCCGTTCTCGTCCCGTGACTCCCGTGCGCGGATCCTACGACAACCCCCCGGCAATCCATGGATCGTATCGGCCTGACCAGTGTCAGCTGGCGCCGCCAGGGTACGGAAGCGGTGGCCCACTTCACCATCCCCCACGAAGAGCGGCACGAGGTGTTGCCGCGCATGGCTCAGCTCGCGGGGTTCGAGGAGCTCGTCTACCTGGCCACGTGCAATCGCGTTGAGGTGATCTATGTGGGTGACGGCAAACGGCCCGTAGGCGGCTACCGGCCGCGCATCTACGAGGCGATCACCGGTCTGCGACCGGCCGTCGGTGAGGCCGAGCGCGCGCTGACCGCCTGGGCCGGGGAGGGGGCGGTCGAGCATGTTTTTGACGTCGCCGCCGGCCTCGATTCCGCCATGGTGGGTGAGACGGAAATCCGCGGCCAGATGCGTGACGCTCTGGCGCTCTCGCGCTCCCTCGGGCTCGTCGGGCCACGCATGGACTGGCTCTTCGACGAGGCCGCCAAGACCGCTCGTAGGGTCCACGGAAGCACCGAGATCGGCCACGGCAAGGTCTCCCTGGCGGAGATCGCCATCCTGCACGGGCGCGAGCGCCTCGACGAAACACCCTCACCGATCGCCCTTGTCGGCGTATCGCCGATGACCCGGCGCTGCGCCGAGAAGCTCTCGCGTGATGGCCGCGACATCGTCGTTTTCAATCGAAGCCTCGCCCACGCCGAGGAGCTGGCCGCCGAAGTCGGTGGTGAGGCGCGGCTGCTGACGGAGCTCGGGGCGGGGGCGGATGCGGTCGAGGTCGTCGTCTGTGCCACCGGCTCTCCGGACCCGGTGCTCAGCCGAGCCGATCTCGAGCGTCTCGCCGCACGAACGCCCTCGCGGCGGCCGCCGCTGGTGATCGACATGGCCAACCCCCCGGACGTCTCTCCCGCGGATGCGCGTGCTGCCGGTGTCGAGCGCATCGGCATAGAAGACATCGTTCAGGAGGCACAGCAGCACCGGCATCTGCGCGCCGACGCCACCGAGCGTGCCCGGGAGATCATCGATGACTCGCTCGCGCGCCTGCGCGAACATCTGGCCGACAAGGCCCTTTCGCCGTTGCTCGTGTCGATGCAGCGGAAGTACGAGGACACCGCCGACGTTGCCCTCGAGCGCCTCTTTCGCAAGGACCTTGCGACGTTGAGTGACGAGGACCGTGAGGTCGTCAGGCGCTGGGCGCACGTGCTCGCGCGGCGGTTGGCGCACGTGCCCCTCGTCGGTATGCGCGCCATTGCGCGCGACCGGGGATTGAGCGCCGCCGAGACCTTTCTCGCCGACGCCGACGAGTTTCTCCACCACGAGCTCGAGGAACGGCTTGCCCACGAGCAGGAGGGGCCGGCCCTTCCGGCAGGCGAAGGCGACCCGGAGCTCGAGGACGAGGTCGCGCGGCTGTGAAGATTCGCATCGGTTCACGGGGCTCGGCTCTGGCGCTCACGCAGACGAATGCGGTGGCCCGGTCATTGCGCGAGCAGGACCATGACGTCGAGGTAGTCATCATTCAGACCGCCGGCGATCGCGACAAGAACGCCAAGTTCGCCGACATCGGAGCGCCCGGCGTGTTCGTGCGCGAGATCGAGTCCGCTCTGCTTGCCGGAGAGGTGGATCTGGCGGTGCACAGCTACAAGGACCTCCCTTCGCGCAGTCCGGATGGGCTGGTGGTCGCCGCCATCCCCGAGCGGGTCGATCCCGCCGACAGGTTGGTGGCGCGCCCGGAGTTCGTTACCGAGAATCCGGACCGGAGCGCCCGGCCCGTTGGGGGTGACCGGAGCGGCGGAGCTGATGGGAACGCCGGCGGCGCCGGGGTCGTCCCGCTCGTCGAAGGCGCGATCGTCGGCACCGCGTCGGAACGCCGCCGGGCTCTGCTGCGCTCCGCCCGCCCGGACCTGTGTCTCGAGCGCATCCGCGGCAACGTGCCGACTCGCCTCGACAAGCTGCGAGAGGGGCCGTACCAGGCCATCATCCTCGCGGCTGCCGGATTGGAACGGCTCGAGCGCGACCCTGATGCTCCCGCCCTGGGCCTCGACGAGCTGATCAACATCCGGCTCGACCCGGCGTTCTTCGTTCCTTCGCCGGCTCAGGGCGCGATCGCCCTGCAGTGTCGCGGGGAAGACGCGGTGGTCGACGCGCTGGCGCCGCTCCACGACGCCGGCGCGGCCCTGCCGGTTCGCGCCGAGCGCGAGCTACTGCGACTCGTCGACGGGGGCTGCAGTCTGCCTTTCGGCGCCTGGGCGCACGCAGACCATGCCGGGCGACTCGAGCTCGTCGCCGTCCTCGAGTCAGGGGAGCGTTTGCTGCGGGTCCGCAGGCATGGCGGTGCCCCGGAGGAGCTGGCCGCCGCCGTTTGGCAGGAACTGCGGGCAGAGATCGCGGAGATGCTTGCCGACACCAACACCGGCGTCGAGGCTGACGACGCCTCCGAGGGCTTAAGAGGCCGCGCGTCGGAGGCGCGTCGTTAGTCATGGGTGACGTTCGGGGATGTACGATTCTGGTTACCCGCGGCTCCGAGGATGCTCCCGCGTGGGCCTCCGAGCTCAGCGCCCGCGGCGCGCGGGCGGTCGTCTTCCCGTGCATCGCGTGCGAGCCGATCAGGGATACCGAAACTGCAGCCGCTCTCGGTGCCGCCATCGATGCAGCCGATTGGCTCGTGCTCAGTTCCGTTCGCGGAGTGCACGGCGTCGCGGAGCTCGTCGGCGCACGCCGCGCCGGGAGCACGAATATCGGCGTCGTCGGCGAGGCCACGGAGACCGCCGCCCGCGACGCTCTGGGTCGGGTTGACCTGGTGGCGTCCGGGCGCACCGCACGATCCCTGGGCGCCGACTTGGCGCGTCGAATTCGCGACTCGTTGCGCACCGAATCGACGATGGTTCTCGCCGCGGGGGCGGAGACCCCCCGACGAGACCTCGAAGAGGTGCTCGAGCCCATGGGAGTCACGGTGAGGCGTATCGCGGTGTACCGGACGGTGCCCGCTCCGGTGCAGCAGCCGCTCGAGGATCTCGCGGCTCTCGGTGTCGATACGATCTTCCTCGCCAGTCCATCGGCGGTTACCGGATTGCTGGCCCGCGCGCGTGTCCCGGGTGCGGCGCGCATCATCACCATAGGACCTTCGACCTCCGAAGCGGCACGCGATGCAGGGTTGCGCGTCGACGCCGAGGCCGCCGGCCGCGGCTTGGAGGCCATGATCGAGGCAACGCCATGAGCACTGAGACAGAAGCAGCCAGAAGCAGGATGTCGGCGCGCCCGCGCCGTTTGCGTGCCGGGGCGCGTCTCCGCGAGCTCGTTCGCGAGACGCGGCTGACCGCCGATCAGCTCATCATGCCGCACTTCGTCCTACCGACCGATCGGGCCGACGAGCCGGTGCCCTCGATGCCGGGGATCTCTCGCTACGGCGTCGACGATCTCGTGGCACGAGTGGTTGCCGACGCGCATCTCGGCATCCGCTCGGTGCTGCTCTTCGGCACCCCCGAAGAGGGCGCCAAGGACGAGCAGGGCAGCGCTGCGAGCCTACCGGACAGCGCCGTGGCCAGGGCGGTGAGGGCAATCAAGGAGGAGCTCGGCGACGACATCGTCGTCATCACTGATGTTTGCCTGTGCGCCTATACCTCGCACGGTCATTGCGGCGTCCTGCGCGACGGCAAGGTCGTCAACGACGAGACCCTGCCGCTGCTGGCGGAGATGGCCGTTGCGCACGCCCGCGCCGGGGCCGACCTGGTGGCCCCTTCCGACATGATGGACGGTCGCGTGGGCGCGATCCGCGCGGGTCTCGACGAGGCCGGACGGGGCGACGTGGGCGTGCTGTCGTACGCCGTGAAGTACGCCTCGGCCTACTACGGGCCGTTCCGCGATGCCGCCGAATCGACGCCGCAGTCGGGTGATCGAAAGTCCTACCAGATGGATCCGGCGAACGTGCGTGAAGCGATACGCGAAACTCGTCTCGACGAGGACGAAGGCGCCGACATCATCATGGTCAAGCCGGCGCTCGCCTATCTCGACGTGATTCGCGCCGTGCGTGCGGCAACCACGTTGCCGCTGGCGACCTACAACGTCTCGGGCGAGTACTCCGCCGTGAAAGCGGCGGCGGAGAAGGGATGGATGGACGAGGGCGCGGTCGTGCGCGAGAACCTCCGCGCCATGGCGCGCGCCGGCGCCGACATCATCATCACCTACCACGCGCGCGACGCCCTCGAGCACGGCTGGCTATGAGCGCGGACCCACGGCCGACGAGACGAAGGATCCATTGCGATGACTGATCGATCGAAGACGGCGGACAGGCCGGCGACGAGAGAGCGCTCCGGGGAGTGGTTCGCGCGCGCGCAGCGGCACATCCCGGGTGGCGTCAACTCGCCGGTGCGCGCCTTCCGCGCCGTCGGTGGCACGCCTGTGGTCATCGAGCGCGCCGCCGGCCCCATCATCGAAGACGTCGACGGAAACAGCTACGTAGACTTCGTTTGCTCCTGGGGGCCCTTGATCCTCGGGCATGCCCACTCCGAGGTCGTCGCGGCGATCGCCGAAGCGGCGTCGCGAGGTACCACCTACGGCGCGTTGTGTACTTCCGAGGTCGAGCTCGCCGAGATGGTGACCTCGATGTACCCGGGGCTCGAGAAGGTCCGGTTCGTCTCCTCGGGGACCGAGGCGACGATGAGCGCCATTCGCCTCGCACGTGGAGCCACCGGGCGCGATCTCATCGTCAAGTTTTCCGGCTGCTACCACGGGCATGCCGACCACCTTCTGGTAGCGGCGGGCTCCGGCCTCGCCACCCTCGGGCAGCCCGACTCGGCGGGAGTCCCCGACGCCTTCGCCTCACGGACCCGCGTGCTGCCCCTCGACGACGAGCAGGCGGCGGCGCAGCTTTTCGAGAACGAGGGCGAGCAGATCGCGGCCATGATCATCGAACCCATTCCCGCGAACAATGGTCTATTGAGGCAACGTCCCGAGTTCCTCCACGAGTTACGGCGGCTGACTCAGGCGAACGGCGCCCTGCTCATCTTCGACGAGGTCATCAGCGGCTTTCGCGTGGCACCGGGCGGAGCCGCCGAGATCTATGGCATCACGCCGGACCTGGCCACGTTCGGCAAGGTCATCGGGGGCGGCTTGCCGGTGGGGGCGTTCGGTGGAGCGGCCGACATCATGGACCACCTGGCCCCCGCGGGCTCGGTGTACCAGGCGGGGACGTTGTCCGGTAATCCCGTTGCCATGGCCGCCGGCCTCGCGACCCTGCGTATTCTCGA
>CAYSHI010000421.1:0-15281 GCA_964430745.1 uncultured Acidobacteriota bacterium
TCGAGGCCGAGATCTACTCCTATTCGCGCAGCAAGGGCCTTTTCGCGGGCGTCTCGCTCGAGGGCGCGACCCTTCGCCCCGACAAGGACGCCAATCGCGATGCTTACGGACGCGGCGCCACGCAGGCCGATCTCCTCCGAGCTCGGCGCACTCCCATCGCCCCCGAGCTCGACGATCTCGTGAGACGGCTGGAGGCCGCCGGCGACTGAGTCGGCCGGTCTCGTACTCCGGCAAGCCCCGCGAGACATGGACCGACGTGCTGTAGTCTAATGTGCTGGGCTCCATGAAAAGCGCGGTCCGCTGCCCTCGTCCGGGCACGCGGACACTCATCGAGGAGATGCACATGTCGCGTATTCGTTTGTCGATCTTCGTCGTTGGCGTGACATTGCTGCTGGCAGCCGCCGTGTCCGGTCAGTCCGAGATCCACCACGCCGCCGGGCATCATTTTCGCGTCGTCACCGTCGTCGACGGCTTGCAGATTCCCTGGTCGATGGCCTGGCTCCCGGACGGCGACATGCTGGTCACCGAGCGTCCCGGGCGCCTGCGCATCGTTCGCGACGGCGTGCTTCTACCGGATGCCGTTTCGGGTGTCCCCGAGGTTTTCGCGCAGGGACAGGGCGGCCTCCTCGATGTGGTCCTGCACCCGGGTTTCGCGTCGAACCGTCTTGTCTACCTCAGCTATTCGAAGCCCGTCGGCGACAACTCGACGACCGCCGTGATCCGCGGCCGGCTCGAGGACGGCCATCTGCTCGACGTCGAGGAGGTGTTCGTGGCGGAGACTGCGGGGAGGGGGCATTACGGCTCGCGCATCGCCTTCGACGCCGAGGGCTACATGTTCGTTTCCATCGGGGAGCGGCAGGCACCCGCGCGCGACGATCTCGAAGCTCACCCCGCGCAGGACATCTCCAACCACCACGGGGTGGTCGTGCGCCTGAACGACGACGGTACCGTCCCCGATGACAATCCCTTCGTGGGCCAGGCCGACGCCAAACCCGAGATCTACAGCTACGGCCATCGCAACCAGCAGGGAATGGTCATCGACGCCGACAGTGGGCGCATTTACGCCACCGAGCACGGACCGCAGGGCGGCGACGAGGTAAACGTCATCGAAGCGGGTGCGAACTACGGCTGGCCGGTGATCGGCTACGGCGTCAACTACCGGAGCGGGTCGGCGATTCACGAGGGCACCATGCGTGACGGGATGGAACAGCCCGTCCATGTGTGGATTCCGTCGATCGGAACGTCGGGGTTGATGCTGTACACGGGCGACAAGTTCCCCCGCTGGCGCGGCAACCTTTTCGCCGGCGGTCTCAGCGGTCAACAGCTCTCTCGCTTGGTCGTAGAAGACGGCGTCGTCGTCGAAGAAGCGACACTGCTGCGCGGAATCGGTCGCATCCGTGATGTGCGGCAAGGCCCCGACGGTTACATTTATGTGGCCATCGAAGATGACGATGACGGGTTGACGCCGATCGTTCGGCTCGAGCCCGTCGACGAGAGCTGACACCCGTTGCCGAACGGTTTCTCGTAACAGCCCGGCAACTCGTCGAATCGGCGCTACGGGACCCGCACGGATCCCGCGCCGGGGAGGAAGCATGAAACGTTCGCGCTACGCTTTCTACGCTGCGGCCGGCATCGCCACGGCTCTGCTGTCGTTGTCCTCGGCTACGCTTGGTGCCTCCGTGCCCGGCGCGCCCGACAATCCGGTCCTGGTTGCCGAGAAGACCGCTTTCGCGCCAGGCGTCTCGCGCACGCGGGCCGTCCCCTCCGCCGCCGCCCAGGCGATCCAGGCGGGGTTGTTCACCGAGGACTTCTCGGCCGAAGAATTCCGCCTGCGCCGGTCTCGCCTCGCGGAGGCAATCGGGCCTGACGCCGTCGCCGTCGTTCAGGGCGCCGCCTCACCGGCCGGCTACGTGCGGTTCCGCCAGAGCAACGAGTTCTATTACCTTTCCGGTGTGGAGACGCCGCACAGCATCCTCCTCGTCGAGGGTGGATCCGGGCGCTCGACGCTGTACCTTCCGGGCCGCGACGAGCGGCGGGAGAGCAGCGAAGGCAAGACCTTGTCAGCGGAAGACGCCGATCTCGTGATGCAGCTCACCGGTGTCGACGCGGTCGCGTCGCCCGATCGTCTCGAGTCCGATCTCGAGGGCCTGTCGGGCCAGGATCCGCGGCCCGTTCTGTACGCACCCTTCGAGCCCGCCGAAGGCGCATCGGTAAGTCGCGACCTGGGCAGAAGACAGATCACCGACATTCAGGCCGATCCCTGGGATGGTCGTCCGTCGCGTGCACAAAACTTCATTCGCCTGCTCACGGAAGGCGGCCGGTATTTCGAGGTCAAGGACCTCTCCCCCACCCTCGACCGCCTGCGCCTCATCAAGAGCGAGGGGGAGATCGAGCTCATTCGACGCGCGACCGAGCTCTCGGGCCTCGCCATCATGGAAGCCATGCGCTCCACCGAGCCCGGCGTGATGGAATTCGAGATCGACGGCCTGGCGAAGTTCATCTTCTATCGCAACGGCGCGCAAGCCGACGCCTACTATTCACTCGTCGCCTCGGGCACCAACGCGTGGAACGCTCACTACCACGCGGGCGCCGACCGCATGGAAGACGGCGAGCTGCTGCTGATGGACTTCGCTCCCGATGTGGGCTACTACGTCGCCGACGTGACCCGGCAGTGGCCGGTCAACGGTACGTTCAACGATTGGCAGCGCGATCTCTACGGCTTCTACCTCGCCTATTACAAAGCCATCCTCGACAACATCCGGCCCGGCGACGTACAGGCCATCAAGCGGGATGCGCTGGCCGAGATGCGGCGAATCCTCGAGACCTGGGAATTCTCCAAACCCCACTACCGCGCCGCCGCGGAACGTTTCGTGGAGAGTTACGCTCGCTCCGCCGAACGCTCCGGCGGCAGCCTCGGTCACGGCGTCGGCATGGCGGTGCACGATGTCGGCAGCTCCGATGGCGTGCTCGTGCCGGGCATGGTGTTCACCATCGAGCCGCAGTTCCGGGTACCGGAAGAACAGATCTACATCCGTCTCGAGGACATGGTCTTGATCACCGAAGAGGGTGCCGAGAACATGTCTGACTTCGTGCCCATGGATATCGACGGCATTGAGGCGGTGATCGCCGAAGAGGGCCTGCTGCAGCGCTACCCCCGCGCACCCTGGGGTCGTTGAAGCCACGACCACTGCAGCGCTCGGGCCGGATGGTAGCCACCGCCGGACCGGTGTGCATGGCCGCCGCGTGCATGGTGGCCGCGGGCGTGGTCGCCGCGTGCGCGCCGGACCCGACCTGGCGTCCGTCTACGACGAGCTGGTGGAAGCATACGGGGAGGCCGTCGGCAACGGGATCTTTGCCCCTGAAGAGGCGTACCGGGACGGCTTCGTCGACGAGATACATCGGAGCGCCTCCCGACAAAACGCCTTGAAGTACGGCAGCTACCTGTTCGGCCTCTACCGCATCCATTTCGGCAACAGCGAGGATCGCACCGGCGAATTTGCCGTCACCACCCGAGAAGAGCTACGAGCGCTGAACCCGAAGGGTACGGCGTTCATCGAGGCATACCTCCGCACCGACGCGTAGAGGCGATTAGCGCCCACAGCGCGGCGGCGTCCCCAGCGGAGTCGTAGACTCTCC
Source organism: uncultured Acidobacteriota bacterium (assembly GCA_964430745.1). Taxonomy (GTDB): domain Bacteria; phylum Acidobacteriota; class UBA890; order UBA890; family UBA890; genus CBDCGW01. Next base: position 3,637 of record CAYSHI010000421.1, read on the forward strand.
CGGGTCCGGCGACAGCAGTCGCTGGCGTATCTCCTCGCCCTGCTGAAAGCTCTGCGCCATGAGGTTGAGCATCTTGGCGTTCTCGCCGCCGCATGCCGCCGGCACTTCCGCCCGCCGGGGCCCCCTCTCGTCGACCGACTGAAGTACGTCGACCAGGCGTACCCAGCAGTAGCTCGTCTTCTCGGAGTTGCGGCTCTTCGTCAGACGTTCGAGTTGCGGCGTCGGAATCTCGGGCAGCTCCATGAGGAAGATCCGCGTCGGACCGACGACCACGGGCGTCGCGCCCTGAAGCCGGCGCTCGACATCGGCGATATCGAAGGCTCCCCGCGTTTCCTCGACGAACTCGCGAGACGCCGTCGCCGCCGGCGTCTCACCCGGTGTGCAGACGCCGACGAAGTCGTTCCAGTGCTGGTTGTCGCCGTCGAACCCGAGCAGCAGGCGGACTTCTCCGGACTCCATCGAGTACGGGAGGATTCCGGCGTTGATGTACTCCGCCTGTTGGCCATCCTGAAGGGCAAAGAGCGCCACCATGGGCGCAAGGAACATCACGGCGAGTCGGCTCATCGGTGTCTCCTGATCTCGATCTCGGGGAACCGGATTCTATCAGCTTTCCCCGATGAGATTCGTGACTTCTCGCATGCGGGCGGCGAGGCGCCCGATGGCCTCGATGTAGCGCGCCTCCCATTCCGGTACCCCGTCAGGGTCGTCGGTTTCGATCTCGTAACGGATACCCGGAAGCATCCAGGACGCGTAGCCGCTGAAGGGATCCGGCGAGACATACAACGAACGACTCCACGGCCTGTCCTGCAGGCCACGGTCGTCCAGCCACGCCTTCTCCAGGCCGATAAAGGCGGCGTTGATACGCGCCGCCTCGGCCGAGGGCACGGGACCCGCGGCGACCCTCTCGGTCCGCGCCGCCTCCAGCGCCGCCGCGGCAGCGTCGAGATCCGCGGTCGCCGCCACCAGCCGCGCCAGGTCGACCTCCACGCCCCGTCGCTCCGCAACCTCAATCAAGGTGGCGACGTGCGTCCGGGTATCGACGGCGTAACGGGCCACGTCGTACGGCAACAGATCAGCGTTGGCGAATCGCAGCGCCAGCAGCCCGTCGGCACGGGCGATCATCGGGCCGAACACCCACTCGGAATCACCGAATCGCTCGAACCAGGCGAAGTTGTCGTAGTTCGAGTGATAGATACCGCTGCGGCCGCCCGAGCCCATGCTTGCCGACGGAACTCCGGCGTGGGTATAGAAGCCCACGTGGTCGGACCCACCCCCCAGGTTGCCCATCTGGGGCGGGCCGTCCGAGACACGGTCGGCCCACGACTCGTAGATACTGCGATCTTCGCCGGCATACGAAATGCCCCGGATGACGTCGAGGATCGGCTGCTTCAACGACGGCGACGCCGAGGAGCTGAAGTTGGGGCCGGACACGGCGCTATCGGCGTTGATGTAGGCAATCGCGTTCGATGTGAGCTCGGGCAAATACTCCTCCACCCATTCGGTGGATCCAATGATGCCGTACTCCTCGGCATCCCAGTGAGCGATCATGATCGAGCGCCGCGGCCGGCAGCCTTGCTCGGCGGCCTGACCGAGAGCCTCGGCCAGGGTCAACAGCATGGAGGTGCCGCCGTTCGGGTCGACGGCGCCGAAGCCCCAGGGGTCGTAGTGCGCGCCGAGGATGAACCACTCGTCCGGGAACTCGGCCCCTTCGAGCGTTCCGACCACGTTGATGGCTCGGGTGAGCGCCTTGGGCTGATTCACCCGCACGCGAACGGTGAGATCTTCGCCGCCGGTGACCCGATAGGTGAGGTCGAGCCCTCCCTGCCACTCCTCGGGAGCAGACTCTCCCTTCATGCGCGAGAGGATCTCCGACGCGGCGTTGTAACCCAGCGGCAGGACCGGGATCGTGTGCAGACCCACTTCGGCAGGGTCGAGCCGCTCTACCTGTCGGTCGCCGTCCGTCGGCAGCGCCGGGACAAACGGCGTCAGAGGGTCGCCCGTCCACGGCAGCGTCAGGACGGAGCCCCGCTGGATAATGTCGCCGTTGAGCATCGGGCCGTCGGGGTAGGCGTCGACCTCCTCGGCCGGCGCGTCGTTGAACATGATGACGCCGGCGGCACCGCGCTCTTCCGCAAACTTGACCTTATAGCCGCGGAAATTGCCGCCGTAGCGCGCGATCACCACCTTGCCGTCCAGTGAGATGCCCATCTCGTCGAGCGCCGCGTAGTCCTCGCGCGTACCGAAGTTGGCGTACACCACCTCGCCCGTGACGTCGCCGCTGCCGGAATATGCGTTCCAGCCATTGAGCAGGTCGGGGTGGCCCGAGAAACGGTCTTCGGGCAACGCTGCTTCGCGATTGGAGAGCGGCATCTGAACCGGGGTGACGATGTGCGCCTCGACATCGTCCGTGAGCTGGGGCAGGTACACGTCGTACGGATGCTCGCGCACGGTGAGGCCGGCGGCCTTCATGACGCGGCCGAGGTAGTGGGCGACTTCGATCTGAGCCGGCGAGCCCGCGGGGTGCGGCGTGGCGGTAATGATGCGCAGGTGCTCGCGGAACGAGTCGGAGGAAGGCAGGTCCAGAAACAACGCCTCGCAGTACGCCTGTCGCGCAGCACTCGTGGCGGTAAACCCGACCGGCGCCTCCACCTGCACGGACTGCTGCGCGGGGACGACGACGACGGTCGAAAGCCAGACGACGGAAACGAGGGTCGCGAGACGGACGAAAACACGCATGGGCACAGACAACCTCTGATGACGGCGGTGGAATCGACGAGGAATCCAGCGGATTCGCAGGAGGAGCCGAACGTACCAAGCCGCCTCGATCTCGGCAACTGCGCTTCAGCCCGCGGTTAGTGTCCTGTCCCAGGAGTTCGTTACCTGGGACAGGACACTAGTGGACTGTAACGGAAGAATCGTTAGTGTCGCAGATGGGAGTTGCGGGTGAGGTCAAGGCGCGGCGAGGATGGCGATGCGTAACGCATCGCCGACGAGCCGCAACGCCGAGATCGCCCGCAAATCCCATCTGTCCGCAGGATGGCGGCGAAATGGGCGCGCCTGCGGCGTTGCTCCTCCTTGACGATACACACGGCATCGCCGCGTCGGAGCGCCTTGCATCCACCCCCATTTTGTCGCCACGACACTAGCGATTCTTCCGTTACAGTCCACTAGCGCGCTTCGCCGGCGCCGACGCGGAACTTCTGTACTCGCCGGCCGGTAGAGGCTTCGCCCACGTAGAGATTGCCATGGGAGTCGATGCCCATACCGTGCGGACGCAGAAACTGCCCCACCTGACGGCCGCCGCGCCCGAACTCGCCGACAACCTGCAGATCCTCCCGCCGCAGCACCCACACCTTGTGGTTGGTGCCGTCGGCGAGATACAGCCACTCCTGGGCGGCGTCCGGCGACAAGGCAATGACGAAGGCGGAGCCGGAGGCGAGGGTCTCGGGAGCAATGATCTTCTCCGCCACGAATTCGCCGTCCCGGCGGAACATCTGGATACGATTGCCCCGCCGATCAGCGACGTAGACGAGTCCGTCTCGCGAGCCCACCAGGCCATGCACGGTGGAGAACTGCGGCGGCGACGGGCCGTTCGGGTCGCGATCACCGAAATCGTAGTCGTCGTCCGGCACCTCACCGTACGCTCCCCAGTGCCTGAGATACTCCCCGCTTTCGCCATCAAAGACGACGACCCGCCGGTTCCGGTAGCCATCCGCGATGAACACCTCGTTGCTGTCCGGGTCCACCCAGATACCGGCGGGGCCACCGAGCAGGCGAGGGTCGTTGCTTCCGCCGTTGTTGTCGTATTCGCCGATGGTCATCAGAAGCTGCCCGTCGCGGGTGAACTTCATCACGCGGTGATGCCGATAAGTGCCGATCCACACGAAGCCGTTGTGGTCCACGAAGAGGCCGTGGGCATTGCGGGGAAACTCGGACACGTCCTGGCTGGTCGGATCGCCCCAGCCCTGAACGACGTTGCCCTCCTCATCGAACTCGATGACCACGGGAGCCGGTACGCAACACGTGCCCAACGGCGGGTCCTGCACCGCGGAGGTCTCCTCCGGGGTCAACGTCTCGGGCAAGTGGGTCACCCAGACGTGGTCCTCGGCGTCGACAAAGACCGAGGTGACGGCCCCCATGATCCAGAGATCAGGCATCTCGCGGGGCCAACTCGGGTCAACCGTGAAGATCGGAACACCACCGGTCGCGACGGCGCCGCCCGGCCCACCGCCCGCCGAAACCGACCCCGCCGCCTCCCCTGCCGCGTCGCCCGTCGCGCCTGTCTCCGACGCCGCCGAGCCGGTCGGGCTCCCGGGTGATGCCGCGCCGCCGGCCACGCCGCAGGCGCCACCAGCCAGGGCCACAATCGCCAACAACAGCAGAGCAGGCCATCTACGAGGTTCCTTCATCGATTCCTTCTCTCTCACGGTGAAACAAGCCGGCGCGAATCTACGCGGTTCGGGACATGGAAACAACGCCGAGGGCCCAAATCACGCCGGCCGTCGCGTCTCTCCGCGACGGCACCCACTACCGTGCGATGCACCGTGTGGGCTAGGATCAGCGTCACAGGCGATTCTTCGCAGTCGAATTGCAGGCTCGGGGCTGGCCACGCTTCGCTGCGCTTCGCCTTCAGGTCGACGTCGGGAGACCGTCGGCCGCTGATGACCGGAGTCGTCCCGTACCGGTTGTCGGAAGGGTGCGGATCCTCGTCTCCCGTCCCTACTGCCGGCAGCGACACTCCGTTTTGGCGACTTGTTTGACAGGGTGTCGAGCAGCCCCGCGCGGGGCCTCCACCGCCCTGACGACGGAGGGGGAGCCCCATGATCCGCGCAGTAAAGAATTTCCTCGCTTCACCGGCGCACTCGTTTCCCGCACTGGCGGCCGTGATCGGCGTTCTCGTATCGGGCTACAGCACATTCAACGGCATCTCGGAGATTTTTCCCGTCTTCGCCTACTCCGCGCTCGCGGCTTTCGGCCTCGCGGTGATCATCCAGATGGGTATGGTGACCTCGGTGCTGGGCTACCGCGACCAGGTCAAGTTCCGGCCCGCTTTCGCGTTCATCATCGCGTTCACTGTGCTGATGTCCAGCTTCACCTCGTACGTTTTCTACTACCGCGGCTATAGCGAAGAGACGATCACCAACGAGCAACGCACGGAGCGCTGGGAGTCGTTGCGTTCGTACCTCGGCGATGTCCGCTTGCAGACCGCGGCGGCGCTGGGGACGACGCGCGAGGCCGCGGCCGAGCTGACCAAGCGTATCGAGATCGAAGAAGGCTCGGGGGGCGGGCTGAAGAACCTCTCGAACCCCTACCTGCAGCAACTCGTCGCCGAGTCCGATGTGGATATAAACCTGAGCGAGGTGCGCGGCGGTCAGGGCGAGAGGTTCAAGTTCCTCTCGAGTGTGCTGCCGCGTATCCGCCAGGCCGAAGACGAGTTGGCCGGGTCGCTGGCCGAGATCGACGCTGCGATGGCGGCGCTCACCGGCGAACCACGAACCGACCCGAACCTCGTCGCCGGTTCTCCCGACGCGACGAACGGCGGTGCCGGAGCCGGCGGCAATTCGCGATCGGGCAACGGCCAACCCGGCGAAGGCCGCACGGCCGACGGCCGAGCCGGCGGATCGCCCGATCGAAACACCCGGGCGGCCGCCGCAGAGCTCGACGACGCCGGCCTCCGCTCCCTCTACGCCCGCGCCTCCGCTGCCGTCCCCGTCGAGCGTATCCGCGAGGTGAGGGGCGAGTTCTTTCCCGTCACGGTGCATCAGACCCTGCTCGACACGAGCCCGCTCGAGGAAGAGGAGTATTGGCAACGGGCCGTCAACGGTTTGCTCGTGGCACGATCGCCGGCAGCGATCGTCTTTGCCGCGATGGCGATCTTCATCGACATGATGATCGTCTTCTTCGCCTTCATCGCCGGAGAGTCGGAGCGCGAGCCGGTCGGGCCTCGCTACTCGATGCGGCACTGGTTCGAGCTTGCCTACGGACCACGCTCGTCCGAGGCCGCGGCCCGATGGCTGGCGGCAATGAACGGCGATACCTATCACAAGAACGGCTCGTTCCACGGCATCGAGTTGACGGGGCTCAGTGATCCCCGCGATGTGCAGTGTCAGAGTTTCTTGCGACAGGACGGGTATCTGAGCCAGATCTCGCTCGAGCATGGCCGCGCTCCCTGGACGTTGCTCGACTCCGGCTACTGGGAGCTGGTCGATTTCGTCAAGGCGACCGGCGGAATCGGCACCGCCGGGGAAAGCTCGACAGCCGGGGCGGCCGCACCGGCTGTCGTGGGCCCCGGCAGCGGTCTCACCGACGCCGGGGAGACGGCAACCACGAGCGGCTGACACGACCACCGGATCCGAAAGAAAACAGTCTCTGGGCCCAGGAAGCGTTGGCCGAAGGGTGCTTCGGCCAACGCTTCCCTTTTTCTTGCCCTCCTCTTTTCGGCTGGATTAGGGCGGAGAATTTCGATAGAAGTGTCCCGTCGTCGTTGATTGGGGACCCGAAAGGACGAGGCGCGGAGCCGCCGCGCTCGCCACGACTCCGCAGTTTTCAGGAGGGCCCCATGACGACCAGCAACACTGACCCGCCCGCACCCGACGATCTGCGTTTCGACGAGGTCCCCTCGGACCCGATGGAAGAGGGTTCGATCTGCGCCTTTTGCGACACGCCGATCGACGACGAATACTTTGCTGTAGGCGAAGACATCATCTGCACGCCCTGTCGCCGCGCGCGGGAGGCGGCCATTGCCGAATCCTCCGGGGCCTCTCGGCTGGCCCGAGCCGGACTGTTCGGTGTAGGGGCGGCGTTCCTCGGTTCCCTTCTGTACTTCGCAATCCTCTATATCACCGGTTACGAGGTCGGGCTCGTGGCCATCGTCGTGGGGGTCATGGTGGGCAAGGCCGTGAGCGCGGGCTCGCGTTCGAAAGGCGGGCTCGGGTACCAGCTCCTCGCGGTTGCGCTCACGTATTTCGCCATCGTGTTCACGTATGTCCCGTTCTTGATGGAAGCCATCATGGAAGACCAGGCGGCCATCGAGGAACAGGGAATGATCGACGAGGCAGCGCCCTCGACAATCGACGCGCCGGCGCCCTCCACGGTGAACGAGGCCGCGCCGACGGCTCCTGGAGCCGGCAGCTCGAGCACGGAGGACGATGCCTATCCGGAAGTGACGGCCGGCGAGGTCGTCTTCTTTTTCGCCGTGCTCCTGGCGCTCGCAGCCGCGGCGCCCGTGTTGGCGGGCTTCGAGAACTTCATCGGCCTGCTGATCATCGGCTTCGGGTTGTATCAAGCATGGATCGCGAATCGGCCGCAAGAGGTCACGGGTCCCTACCAGATCCGTGCGGCGCGCGCCTGACAGACGGTGACCGGCCCCATGGCCCTTGCCCCGGCCCCGAGCGCGTGCCCGCGATGCGGGACCGAAGTGCCGCCCCGGTTGCTGAGATGCCCCGCGTGCTCCGGGCTCGTGTACGCCGAGGAGCTGAAACGGCTCGCTTCAGAGGCGCAGGATGCGACCGAGCGCGACGATCCGCGCGAGGCTCGCGCACTGTGGGAGAAGGCCCTCGAATTGCTGCCGCCCGAAGCGGAGCAACGCTCGACGATCGAGGCGCGTATCGCGGGGCTGCAACCGAGCTCTCGCTCCATCGGCGGCCAGCACGACTTCCGGGATCGCGCGGCCAAAGGCGGCGCCGCCGTCGGCGCACTCGGCCTCCTGGCGTGGAAGTCGAAGTTCGTGCTCGCCTTCGTGCTGACGAAGGGTAAGCTGCTGCTCGCCGGATTCGGCAAGTCGTCGGCGATCTTCGGCGTGCTTGCGTCGGTCGGCGTGTACTGGGCCGCCTGGGGATGGAAGTTCGCCGTGGGCCTCGTGGCCTCCATCTACGTGCACGAAATGGGGCACGTGGTCGCGTTGCGACGCTTCGGTATCCGGGCGGACGCGCCCATGTTCGTCCCAGGTCTCGGGGCGTTCGTCCGTATGCGACAAATGCCGCGAAATGCGGCGGAAGATGCGCGCGTCGGATTGGCCGGCCCGTGGTTCGGGCTCGGGGCGGCGGGGGTGGCGTTTGCGGCGTTTCTGCTCACGGGTTCAGGGTTCTGGGCGGCCCTTGCTCGTTTCGGAGCCTGGATCAACCTCTTCAATCTGCTCCCGATATGGCAGCTCGACGGTGCCCGCGCGTTCCGAGCCCTGACGACCAGCCAGCGGGTCGTTGCCGCGGCCGCGATCGGCGTTGCCTGGTTTCTGACCGCCGAGGGACTGCTGCTCTTGCTCTTGCTGGCGGCGGTATTCCAGGCCTTCTCGAGCGCACCTGACGATCCCGACCACCACGTCCTCGCTGCCTACGTGGTTCTGGTGCTCACGTTGGCGTGGCTATCCGTCATCGTCGTACCGGTTTGAACGGCGCGAGTCCTCCCGCCGGCTCGGGCGCGCGCGAAAGTCTTCTTCGCACAGAGGATGCGGCGCCATTTCGTTCCGTGATTGCCTACCCGGAGCTCCCTCTCCGCCACTTCCGGGCGAGGGCCCACAGCATCAGAAGAGGCCACGCCATCGCCGCGCCGATGCCGAACCCGACGTTGCCGGCAAGCGCCTTGGTGAGATCGTCGGCAAACGGATCGTCGTTGATAAGGTAGGTCCAGGTCGCGGACGGACCCTTGAGATCGTCCGCATTCATGTCGACGGTCGACGGGTCCGTCGCCAGAAACCGCGCGACACTTGCCTCTTCGGCACCTCGCTGGAAGTCGCGAAAGAGCAAGCCTGTCTCCTTTTGGAAGACGAACAGGGGATCCCGACGGCCGAGTCGCTCCAGGTGGATGGCCTCGCGCATGTCGGCCACCGCGGCAAGATGGTCGCACCACGCGTTGTCGACCTCCACCAGCATCATGCGGCGGCACAGATCCGCGGCGCCCGACTCCCCCATCCGCGCGCGCAGGGTATCGAGTCTCCCCGGGTCGGCCGCCCCCAGGACTTCCGCCGCCACATCGGTGGTCAGCACCTTGTCGCGCTCTTCTTCCACGATTCTCCGTTGAACCTCCATATGAGTGGTGTAGCGGGCGAGCGTCTTGCGGATCTCGGCGTTCTGGCCCTCCACGATCCGCTGCGTCCGGCCGATCTCGTTCAGGACGACGGGATGGTCGACGGGCTCTCGAGACGGCTCGGGCCAGAACCTCCGCGGGACCAGCGTACGCAGACCGAAGCGGGCGAAGAGTGGATCTTCGAGGCTGATGAAGAAGCGCGAGCCTCCGGGGTCGCCTTGACGCCCCGCCCTGCCACGCAGTTGATCATCAATGCGGCGGCTCTCGTGTCGGTTGGTGCCGATCACATAGAGGCCACCGAGTGCGATGACCTCGTCGCGTTCTGCTTCGTCGGCGCCGCCGAGCCGGATATCCGTCCCTCGACCGGCCATGTTGGTCGAGATCGTCAGCGCCCCGCGCGCTCCCGCGGCGGCAACGACAGCGGCCTCGCGCTCGTCGTTCTTGGCATTCAGCACGCGACACGAAATCCCTTCGTCGCCAAGCATCTGCGCAAGGCGCTCGGACTCGCGCACGTTGACTGTCCCCACCAGAATCGGGCGTCCGGCGCGGTGCACCCGGGTGATCTCCGCCACCAGCGCCGCCTCCTTCGCCGCGCGATGGGTGAAAACAGCGTCGCCTTGATCGTCGCGAACACAACGCCGATGCGGCGGCACGACGACCACCTCGGTGCCGTAGACCTCCTTCAACTCCGCCGCAGCACTCGCCGCGGTGCCGGTCATTCCGCATCGATACGGATACCGCCGGATCAGGTGCTGCACCGTGATCGAGCCGAGGATCATCCCGCCGTGCTCGATGGCGAGCCCCTCCTTCGCCTCGAGCGCGGCTTGAAGACCATCGGGCCAGTGCCGGTCCTCCGCGACGCGTCCGGTATGCTCGTCGACCAGCTTGATGGCGCCGCCTCGGACGATGTAATCGACGTCGCGACGCAGCAAGGCTCGCGCGTGCAACGCACAGTTGAGCGCCCCGATGATCGCCAGGTTCTCGACCTCGTGGAGAATCACGCCGAGCTTGGCCTCGAGATGAACGAGCCCCTCCTCGGTCACGTCGACGGCCCGTTCATACTCATCGAGCTCATAGTGAACCCCGGGCTCCAGCTCATCGACGATTGCCGCGAGCTGCCGGGGCCGGGTGTGTCGATCCTCGCCCGCCGCGGCGATAACCAGGGGAACACGCGCCTCGTCGATCAGGATCGAGTCGGCCTCGTCGACCAGCGCGAAGTGAAAGTCTCTGTGCACTCTCTCTTCGGCGCGCAAACACAGCCCGTCGCGCAGAACGTCGAAGCCGCACTCGTTCGCCGTCAGGTAGGTCACGTCGCACCGATACGCCTCCCGGCGCGCAGAGGTAACCATCCCTTCCTCTATATAGCCGACCGACAGACCGAGTGCTCGGTAGGTCGGCCCCATCCATTCGGCATCCCGACGCGCGAGATAGTCGTTGAAGGTCAGGATGTGCGCACCATGCCCCGCGGCACCACGCAAGAAGGCGGAGAACACCGCCGCGAGCGTCTTGCCCTCGCCGGTGTCCAACTGGGCGACGAAGCCCTCGTGCATCGCCATCGCCGCAAAGAGCTGCTCGTCGTGAGCGTCGAGTCCCAGCGTCCTTCGCGCCGTCTCCCGAACGAGAGCAAACGAGCGGACGACATGCGCGCTCGGAGGTTCGCCGCCGCGCAGGCACTCTGTGACGTCGCGAGCTCGAGCTCCCAGCTCGGCTGCGGAAAGCGCTTCGAAGGTGGGCGCCAAGGCGTGGACGTCGTCGACGAGGCGGCGATATCGAGACAGGTCGCGGCCCACGGGGTTGCCGACGATCCGTTTCCAGATGGCGCGCGATGCCCCGTCCATGAGCCGGCATTCTACGTGCATTCCGCCGCCGATCCCACCGCCTCGGGAGCAAACATTCGAGCCCCCCGCGGGACCCCGAAAAATGGCGCGAAATGAGCTCGGATTGGTTCGCAAAGGGCCGGTTCTTCTGGTAGATTATGCCTAAAGCGGATTTCACAGTCCGAAAATCGTGTTTTCACGATCATGAGCGCAAATCAGCTCGCTTCTCAGCGTCACTCAGCGTCATCCGGAACGCCGCTAAGCTCTTCCCCGAGCGTCCACCCAGCGTCATCCGGAGCGCCCCTCAGCTCTTCCCCGAGCGTCTCTCGGCTCTTGTTCGAGCGTGACTCTGCTCTTCTTGTACAACTCCCCCGACATCTCTCCAACACGGAGGAAGGCACGTGCCTACTTTTGTCATAGCGGACAAATGTGACGGCTGTAAGGCCCTCGACAAGACGGCCTGCCAGTACATCTGCCCGAACGACCTCATGGTGCTCGACAAGGACACCATGAAGGCCTACAACCAGGAACCCCAGATGTGCTGGGAGTGCTACAGCTGCGTCAAGATCTGCCCCACTCAGGCGATCGAAGTGCGCGGCTACGCCGACTTCGTGCCCATGGGCGCGAGCGTCACCGCAATGCGCAGCACCGAGGACATCCTGTGGACCCTGCAGTTTCGCAGCGACGAGATCAGGCCGAAGCGCTTCAAGTTCCCGATCCGCAAGGGCGTTGCAGAGGGCAAGGCCCAGCCCTTCGATCACTACCCGACCGGCGACGACGACCTCAAGAGCCCGACGCTCATGAGCG
>CAYSHI010000422.1:0-3584 GCA_964430745.1 uncultured Acidobacteriota bacterium
CGTCGATCAGTCGCTCCGCGACCTCATGGACATCAAGATCTTCGTCGACACGGATGCCGACGTGCGCTTCATCAGGCGGCTGCAGCGCGACATCAACGATCGGGGACGGACGATGGAATCCGTCATCGAGCAATATCAGAAGACCGTGCGTCCGATGCATCTGAAGTTCGTTGAGCCGAGCAAGCGATATGCCGACATCATCATTCCCGAGGGAGGATCCAACACGGTCGCGGTCGACATGCTGCTGACCAAGGTGCGATCGATCACGACCCGATAGCCGCGTCGCCGCACGACGCCGATCCCATCGGTGTATCGTTGCGACAGGCCCCGACCGGGCGCCGGCCGCGATCCGCAACCCGAACTCGACGATGGACGCTGCGACTTCTCCGCCGCAAGACCAACCTGCCGACGCCGGCTCGTTGTACCGAGTCGCGGTACTGCCGTTTCGCGATCAGAGCGCCGAACGAGACCAGGCGCACCTGTGCGAGGGCATCGCCGAGGAAGTTCGCGCCGATCTCACGCGTCTGGACGGGCTCGAGGTCGCGCCCCGCGCCTCGGCCTCCGCTCTCAGGAAACGTGAGCTCGATCCGCAACACGCCGGCGACCGGCTCGGCGTCGACGCGGTGGTCTCGGGCGTCGTACAAGAGGCCGGTGGCCGACTGACCATCGATGTCGATCTCATCGACGTTGCCGACGCATCGTCGCTCTGGTCGCATGACTTCGACGGGGCCACTACCGATTTGTTCGCAATTCGGGAAGAGATCGCGCGCGGTGTCGCACAAGCTCTCGATGTGATGGTGAGCGACGCTCAGATTCGCGCCATCGGCAGCGCCGGGACCCGCAATGTCGAGGCCTACGAGTACTACTTGCGCGGTCGACGGTTGTTCTTCGAGTCCAGCCGCAAGAGCGTCGAGGCGGCGACGAAGATGTTTCATGAGGCGATCGGGAAGGATCCCAGTTACGCGCTCGCCTACGCCGGATTGGCCGACTGTTACGCCTACCTGTTCATGTACTTCGAGCCGACCACGGCTAACCTCAAGTTCGCGCGCAACGCCAGCACGCACGCGCTCTCGCTCGACCGAAACCTCGCCGAGGCGCACGCGGCACGAGGCCTCGCCGTGTCGTTGAGTCAACGATACGCTGAAGCCGAGGCTGCCTTCGAGGAGGCTATTCGTCTCGATTCTTCCCTCTTCGAGGCGCACTACTTCTTCGCGCGAACCTGTTTCGCGCAGGGCAAGTATGAGCAGGCGTGTCGGCTGTATGAGAGCGCCAGCGAGATCAACACCGACGAGGGGCAGTCGCTGACGCTTCTCGGGTTTACCTATCGAACGATGGGCGAGGAAGAGCTCGCGGACAAGGCATCGGCTCGAGCCCGAGCCCGGCTGGAGAGGCTTCTGGACCTCGACCCCGATGATCCCCGGGCCAACTACCTGTTGGCCGACGCCTTGTTGCAGATCGATCAGCACGAAGAGGCCGTGCAACGCGCTGAGCAGGCGGTCTCTCTGGCCCCGGACGATTCCTACACGCTGTACGGACTCGCCTGCATCTACTCCCGACTCGGACGGATCGACGACGGCGTCGCAGCGCTACAGCGCGCCGTCGACAACGGCTTCGGTCACAAGGCCTGGATCGACAACGACAGCGACTTCGATACGCTGCGCCAAGACCCGCGCTTCCAACAACTGGTCGACGGGCTCACTTCGACCAACGAGTGATTTCACTCCTCGGCCCAGGAAACCAGCCCGATCTCGCACAACGGCTCGGGATCACCGGGATCGAGAGGACCTCGCCAGGTGCCCCTGAGCTCGGCACCTTCGTACCAGAGGCCGTTGACGAAATCGCCGCCGGCCGAAACCGTGAGCAAGGCTCGGCCGAAGCCGGCGCTTTCGCGCCAGTCGAGGCGCATCATCCGACCTTCGAAGCGTCCGCGCACAACGGCCGTACCGTCGTCGTAGCAGCCCCTCACCCGCTCTCCCGATTGCTCCAGGTACAAGGGCCCGAAGTTCGTCAGATAGGTTCCCGATACCGGGCGCCGCTCGGCTACTTCTCCCAGGGGCGCCCCGTACGCTTCGAGCTCCATGATTTCGGTGAACTGATCGTTGCCCCAGTTGGAGCCGATGACTAGCTTGATCCAGCGCGCCTGGCGGCCAACGGGCAGAGGAAACTGCTCCCGGCCGCCCTGCGTGGCCTGCACGCTGGCGACGAGCTCGTATCCCCTCTCCGGCCCGTCTACGGAAAACCAGACGTCGATCTCTCGCGCCGAAATGCCGGGATAGGCATGTTCCTGGGCTCGTGTGTTGTCGAAGACGATCGACTCGATGGCGTGGCGCTGGGGAAGCTCCACGACGATGGTGTTGGGCGCCACGTGCCCCTGCCGACTCGCCCAACCGGTGTGCTGATTGTGATCCAGAAGCGCAAGCGCCGGCCAGGAATCGTATTCCGTCGTCGCCGAGAGGATGATCGCGCCGGCCTCGAGGTCGAGGAGGTCGTCGCCGCGGGTCTGCGACCAGGCGACGATCATGCAGCACGCGGCAACGAGGAACAGACAGAAGGCCTCGAAGAGCCGATTTCGGAACCCGCGTGCCCCGATCGGTGCCGCCGCCGGGCGAGCGATTTTCATGGCATCTCGTCCTGAGCTGCTCGGGGAAGGTGAAATCCCCTCCGCTACCAGTCTCCCCGCCGGTGTTACCCGGTTGCAGGCGGGCTCCACGCCGATCAATTCCACGAGGCCGTTGTTCGAGCTCCTCAGCGTCGGAGTCACCGTCCCACGCCGCCCCCTGGAGCCGGGCGGCGAGCTGGTCCATGCGGTCGTGGCCCCAGAACAGCTCCTCACCGAACCGGAACGTCGGAACGCCGAATACCCCCGCGGCCAACGCCGCTTCCGTGGACCGGCGGAGCGATTCCTTGATCTCCGGCGCAACGAGTCGATCTCGAAGGTCGCTGTCGTTCAACCCGACGCGCCCGACAACCTCGCGCAACACCTCCACGTCCGTCAGATCGCGACCCTCGCCCCAACAGGCGTGCGCCAGGGCAACGGTGAGCGCCAGGGCTTCCGGACGACGGAGGAATGCGCACACCGTACGTAGGGCCTCGAGCGAGCGAAAGGGATGTGCCGGTGGGCCCAGGAGCGGAACGTCCAGCATCCGCGCCGTGCGAACGACGTCCCGAAACGTGTAACGGCGCTTGGCCTCGACCTCGACCGGCCCCACGAGCCCGTGGCTGTCCAGCAGCGCGCCATAAACCACCGGCCGCAGATCCCACCGGACCTCATGGCGTTCGCCAAGAGTCTCTATCTGGGTAAGTGCGAGATAGGCATAAGGAGAGACGAAATCGAAGTACAGCTCGACGGTGTGCTCGTTGTGCATTCAAGTCCGGGCCGCGGGATCAGTGGGTCGCTTCATCGCCGGCCGCGTCATCCTCCGCGACCAACGACGCGATCGAGCGGCGGGCGGGCGCCGCTTCCGCTTCCGCTTCCGCTTCCGCTTCGGCGGCGGGTTCGGGGGCCGGCGGTGGCTCGGGCGCGGGCTCCGGAGCCGCCTCGACCGCCGGAGGCGGAGCTGTTTGCAACGGAGCGGCTGCCACCG
>CAYSHI010000423.1:0-22510 GCA_964430745.1 uncultured Acidobacteriota bacterium
GAATGACGATAAGAGGCCCAAAGTCAATCGCAGACCGCTCTCGATGATCCCAGGAGATCTCTGGGCGTTTCACTCGTCTCGCTGCAGCTCGGCCGCGATTTCGTCGAGCCGGAAAATGTCTTCAAACGACGGCTGCTGTTGCAGGAGAAGATGCGTGTACATCCGGCGTCCACGCTCGACGGCCGGCATGTAGCTGTAGTCGATGCCGTCGACATCGAGCGTGGCGATGCCGATGCGGCCGACGAGGGCCGTGACGACAACGCTGCGGAGGTCGTCGGGGTCGCCGGGCCAGCCGTTCGCCTCGAGCCCGCGCGTCAGGGCCGGCACCAGCCCGGTGCGCCACCATTCGGTGATCGCGGCGCCGTATCCCAGGCCCGAGGGCTCACCCGCGCGGGCCGCCTCGGCGGCGGCGGTGACCGGCAACTCGAGAAAGCTCGAGGTCAGCGCTTCGCGGTCCTCGTTCGTCAGCAGGTCGTTGAGCAGTATGGCGTGGAGCAACATCATCGACGCTTGCAGCTGGCGGATGGCGTCGATACGCGCCCCGTCCTGCTCGATTTCGTCGACCCGCTGCAGATGGCGCACGAGCGAAGCGGCCGTGCCCGCCGGCAACGGTGTCGGCATGACGAAGAAACCGTAGGATCGACCGAATCGACGGTAGTTCCGATACAGCAGCGGGATCGCGTCGCCCATCGCGCTGATCGGCTGGTACCGGATCGCGGCCTTGATGGCGAGGAACTTCCGAATTGCCGACGGTTCCTCGCGATCCGGTTCGGATGCCCGCAGGATGGCGCGCAGCAAGGGCGCGTCGACGGCGGGCCCGGAGTCGGCGCCGGAGGCGTAGGTCGCCATCAGGCTTTCGAGCGAGCCGGGCTCGTCGAGAAGGTCGTTCCCGTCGAGGGCCGCCAACCAGACGCGGCCGCCGCCGGGCCAGTCGATGCCGCTCCCGTCCGCGAGCATTCGCAAGCCGACGAAGAGCTCGGCGGTGTCCTCGGGCCAGCGGATCGCCTCGCCGAAACCGGGCGCGCGGATCGAACCGTACAGCTCGGCGGCCCACGAGCCACGCTGGGCGGCGGAGGCGCGGTCAAGCGTCAGTAAGTAGCGCGCGCGGCTTTCCGGAACGAGCGAAAGCGCTCGCCACAGGTGCGCCGGGCGGCCGTCGTCGCGGGTCACCAGCTTCTCGATGAGCTCCGCCGTGCCGTTCCATCCGCCGACGATTGCCGACCACGCGTCGCGGTCGCCGCCGGGCAAGTGCAACGAACCATCGACGACCCGCAAGTAAGGCGCCAGCCTCGCGAAGCCGGCGGCCACTGCCGCGTCCCGGTGCAGCGGGCGCAGGCCGACCTCTTCGAAAAGCCACTCCCGTGTCGGGCGATCGAGGGCCCCGTATCCCGTGAGGACCCGGCGCGCGGCCGCGTCGTCGACGAGAGCGTCGAACAGGCCGGCGCCGTCGAGCGCTTCGTCGAATACCTGCGTGTTCCATTCCTGGGCCCCGAACAGGAGCGGCACGAGCTCGTTGTCGATGTTGATCAGGATCGGCTCTCCGGCCGCCCAGAGGCGGGACTGCAGCGGCACCGAGATCCCCAGGTAACTGAGCACTTGTCGCTGCCGCGCCTCTCGGTCGCCGACCCTACGCTGGAGCTGGATGCGGTCGGTATCGTCGAGGACGCGAAAACCGAGGAAGTCGAGCAACTCGACGGCTTTCGCGTAGGCGTCGGTGTCTCGCTCCGCCAGGCTCGGAACAACATCCGCATGCCGTTGATCGAGCTCTTCGACAAACGACTCCACGTCGCGAAGCTCGCCGACCATCGCTTCGACGCGCACGGCGTAATCCAGCACCATCGGCGCCGAGAGATACGCCGCAAGGGCCGGAAGGAACTCTTCGGGTGCTTCGGACTCGGCGTCGGCGATGCGCAACCCGGCCGCGGCGCGGACGAAGCGCCGGCCTCCCGGGATCAATACCTCGCCCGGTGGCTCAGTGTCTTGAGTGAACCCCGACGAGGCGAGCCCGGAGGCGGCCGGGAGGGGCGTTGGGGGCGGCATGGAGCCGAGGGCGGAAGCACCGGCGGTGCTGGCGGCAAGCGCCGCGGTCAGGAGGGTTCTGGCGATCATCGTGTCCCCTGAGAAGAGCTACGGTCGTAGCCGGGTTTGTGACGCAGCGTGAGCCCGGGTCGAGTCGTATCGACCTCGATGGCGTGCCAGCCGCGTGTCGTGTCGGAAGGGCGGTAAGAGACCAAATAGAGAGCCCGCATGGCGGCGGATACCTGTTCGAAGACCCCGTCGAGCTTGTCCGTGTCTTTCTCGAAGAACGCTTCGCCGCCGGTCTGGTCGGCCATCTCGCGGAGGACGTCGCGCAGGTCGCCATCGTCGAGCGCATCGCCCTGTCCGAGGGCGAACACGGTGACGCCGCCGTTGCGCACGCGGTCGAGTGCCGGCTTCAGCGCGTTTCGCGAAGACTGGTCGTCTCCGTCGGTGAGCAGGAAGATGACGCGACGCTCGCGCGCATCGGCGTGGTTGGCGAGTTGACGGTAGCCGTAGAGGAGCGCGTCGTACAGCGCCGTGCTTCCCTGCGGGCGAATGGCCTGGGCGAACGAGGCGACGAGGGAGTGGACGTTGGTGAACGGCGTGTACGAGGTGACGCGGTCGTTGAAGGCCATGAGCTTGACCTGATCCTCGGGGCCCAACAGGGCGAGGAACTTGCCCAACGCGGCGATCGTCTCGTCCATCTTGTCGGACATGCTGTTGCTTTGATCTACGAGGATCGAGATGCGAAGCGGCGCCTCGCCGCGCGCGAAATCGAGAATCTCCTGGTCTTCACCGTTGTCCCTGATCGACAGCTCGCCGGCTTCGAGGTCGGAGATGAACCTTTCGTCGCCGTCGATCGCCGCCAGGTTGAGGGTGACGGCCGGAACCTCGACGGAGAAGCGCATACCCGGTACACGGGTCACGAGCTGTTCGATCTGGGTTTGCGCCCCGGAGTTGTCGACGGCGACGAGTCGAATGTAGACGGCGGCGACGTCTTCCGGCAGGGGGACGACCCAGCGATACGGGGCGCGGGTGCGCAGGCCCAACTCCTCGTCGTCGAGAAAGGCCTGCACGCTGACGATGCCGCGCCCGGGCATGGGCCGAGCCAACGCCTGGATGACGATGGGGTCGGCGAGCGGCTGATCGATCCGCGGAGTCACCAGCTTGAGCTGTGGACCCTGGCCTTGGCCGAGCTGTGCCGCGCCGGGCAGACCGACCGCCAGGCAAAGCAGAGCGAGCGCAACCGAAAACGCTCGCGTGAATGCACTCCGAGCCCGTGGCATGAGTCCTCAGGAAGAAAAATCGTCTGTCGATGGGGGACAACATCATGGTATCCGAGCGGCTTGCGACGGGCCAATGTAAGCGCAGGTACTCCGGCGGGCGGCGAGCTACCGGCGCCGGGCCGCTTTGGCTATGGTCTAGGGAGGATTTCTACCCCCAAGGAGTACAGCGATGACGAACCGATCAGGTAGTAGACGGGGCGAAACGGCGGGCGCGAGTGCGGCCGCCGGGTGGGTCGCCTTGCTGGGTGCGGCGGTGGTGCTCACGGCGGCGCTTTCTGTCGCCGTACCGAGCTCGGCGGCAGCCTTCCAGTTCAACGCCACCATACGCGGCAAGGTCACCGATGCCGACGGCAATCCGCTCGAGGGCGTCAAGGTGACGATACGCAAGCTGATCCAGGATCCGACGCGTCCGGTCGCGCCCGTAGAGCTGACCACGGATGAAGACGGCAACTACAACGCCCGCAACATACCGCTGGGCGAAACCGTCCTCGTCTTCGAGTACGAAGGTCTGGAGACGTACGAGGAGCGGCGCGAATTGCGGCGCGCCAACCCCGTGCGCATCGACGTCACGATGAAGGCGGCCGAGGTTCCCGAGAGGTTCATGCGCGCCCAGGTGGCCAACGATGCCTACGGCGCCGGCGTCGACGCGTTCAACGCGGGCGACTATGACGACGCGATCACGCAGATGGGCCTCGCGCTGGAGGCACTCGAGGACACGCCGGATAACGTCGAGGCGCGCTCGCTGATATTCAGATTGCTCGGCGCCTCCTATATGGGGCAGCGAAAGTACGACGAAGCGGTCGAGGCTTTCACCGCCCGCCTCGCGTACGCACCTGATGACGCCGATGCGCATCTCGACCTCGCCCAGGCGCTGCGCGAAACCGGCGACGAGGCGGGGGCGCGCGCGCACACCGAAGCGGCGATGGGCCTCGATCCCGACGATGCGGCGACGCAGTACAACGCCGGGGTGAAGATGGTGGAAGCCGGCGACGTCGAGGGCGGCATTACCCACATGGAGCGAGCGATCGAGCTCCAGCCGGTCTACCCTCTGGCGCACAAGAACATCGGCTACGCCTACGCGCGCATCGAGTCGTACCAGAAGGCCATCGACGCGTTCGAGAAGTACCTCGAGCAGGCGCCCGACGCGGAGGACGCGGCGCAGATCGGCGATTTCATCACCGCTCTGAAGGAAATGATCGGTTAGCAGGCTCCGGGGGTCGGTCGATGGGTTCAGCGGTGTGGGCGTGCAAACGGCTCCGGGGCGCGGTCGACGGGTGAGGCAGTCTCGTCGCGCGGCGATCTGTGTGGTTGCCGTGGCGCTTTCAGCAGGCGTCGCCTCTCCGCAGCAGCGGCCCTCGTACGGTGCCCGGGTCGAGGTGGTGAGAATCCACGCCGCCGTGCTCGATAGCGAAGGGCACCCCGTGACCGATCTGCAGGCCGAAGATTTCACCATCGTCGACAACGGCGTCGAGCATGAGGTTGCGCTCGCACTGACGCCCGCCGAGGCGCCCGTCGACGTCGCCCTGGTATTCGATCAGAGCGACAGCATTCGCCAGGCAGCCCCGACCGTGAAGCGCGATGCCCGCGCGTTTCTCGATGCCCTGATCCCGGACGATTGCGCGTTCGTGCTTCCTTTCCAGCATCGCGTCGGCCCCGGCGTCTGGGGGCCTTCGGTCGATCCATCGCTGCTGCAAACCATCGACCTGGCGCCGCTCGAGGGCGGCACGTCTTTCAACGACGCGGTGATGGTGGGCCTTGCCGAGGTCCAACGCTGGAATACCCCGGACATCCTCGCGGATCGCGTTGTCGCCCAGTATCACCAACCGACGATCTTGGGCGGTGTGGGCATCGATTTCGCTACCGGTGACGCGCCCGAGCCGGTTGCGGAGCAGGAGAGCCCCGGATTCTCGGCGGCGGACCTGCCCTTTCGGGTCTTTGCCTCCAGCCTCGGTTGCGGCTCCGCGGGAGGTGCATCCGGGTCGAATCGGCGACGGGCGTTGGTGGTGCTTTCGGACGGAGTGGACACCACCAGCACTCACTCGTTCGGAGAGCTGCTCGGCATGGTGCATCAGGCCGACGTGCCGATCTTTACCGTGGCCATCGGACATCCCGGCCCCGGGCCGCCTTCGAGTCGACGAGAGGCGCGACGCGCCGCACGCATCGCGGAGTCGCGACTGCGCGAGCTTGCCGACACCACCGGTGGTCGCTTCGTCCTCGGCGTGGGCTCGGAGACGGGCCTGCGCGAGGCGTACGGCGAGATCATCACGATCTTGCGCGGTTCGTATCTGTTGAGCTTCTATCCGCGCTCGTCGTCCGGGCCCGCTGCAGAGACCGGCGGCGTTCGCGAGCACGAAGTCGAGGTAAAGGTGCGGCGGCGTGGCACGAAGGTCTTCGCGCGCTCGGAGTACTTTCGTTCGCCGTCCGACATGCAGACCGCGCGCACGGCGCTGCGGCGCGGAGGGCGGCTGGCGCTAGAAGGGCGGCTCGACGAGGCGCTGCTCGCCGCGCAGCAAGCGATCGTCGCCGACCCGGACCTCTGGGACGCTCACTTCCTGCAGGCCGCCGTTCGATGGTTGGCCGGCGACCCCGCCGCGGCCCTCGTGCCCCTTCAACGCACGCTGCGGTTGGAGCCGGGCGTCGTCGCCGCGCACAAGCTTGCCTGGCAGATCTATTACGAGCTCGGCGATGACGCGCAGGCCTGGCGCCAAGCGATCAGCGCCGAGATCGCCGGGGAGGACATGAGCGCCGAGAACCTGCTGCTGGCGGAACGCACACCGCCGCCCGACGGGTTCGAGGTGCTCCTCGGTGCCCCTCGCGTGTTCGTCGAGGGCGACCGCGGCGATGATCCCGAGAAGGGCATCCGGCTCGTCAACATGGTGCGCGCCGTTTCGCGCGCGGTCGCGGATTCGCCGCTGCTCGGGCTTGTACGCGATCCACTTGCGGCCGACTATTTCCTGTACATCGATGCCGACGATGTACAGGAGCATCGCCCGGCGCGGCTCGACTCGCGGCTGGAGCTGTACAACTACGTCGATCGACGCCTGTGGCGCGAGGACCTCGAAGTGTCGGACATCGACGATCCGGAGCGCGTGGAGTACGCGGTGGCGACGGTGATGGTGCGACTCGAAGATTGGCTGGCGGAGGGGCGTTGAGCGAGCTCGAGCTTTCCGAGGAGCGCATGCGCGCCATGGTCGACTCCGCCATGGAGCGCATCGTTTCGTTCGTCGAGACCCTGCCTCGGCAGCCCTCTTTTCACGTCGACGGCGCCGAGGACATGGCGCGCGCTCTCATCGAGCCCCTTCCGGAAAGCGGGGAGCCGTTCGAAGGCCTCCTTTCGCAGATTTTCGACGAGGTCGTTCCTCACGGCTTCAATACCGCCGGTCCCGGCTACCTCGCGTATATCCCCGGCGGCGGGATTTTTCATGCCGCGGTCGCGGACCTGATCGCGGAATCCGTCAATCGGTACACGAGCATCTGGCTCCCGGCTCCGGGCCTGGCGCAGATCGAGGCCGTTGTCGTGCGCTGGCTGTGCACCATCGTCGGCTACCCGGCCGGCGCCCTCGGCCTGCTCACCACCGGGGGCTCGATGGCCAACTTCTCGGCCATCTTCACGGCCCGACGCGAGCTGCTGGAGGACGATTTTCTCGCCGGCACGATCTATGTATCGGATCAGGTGCACCACTCCATTCAGAAGGCGGCGATGCTCGCCGGGTTCCCGCCGTCGTCCGTGCGACAGGTGAAGACGGACAAGGTCTTTCGTATGCGCCTCGACGACCTGCGCGCCCTTATTGGCGCCGATCGCGAAGCCGGGCGGCAGCCGTTCCTCGTGGTCGGATCGGCCGGCACGGTCAATACCGGCGCCGTCGACGATCTCGACGGTATCGCCGACGTTGCCAACGAAGAGAAGCTCTGGTTCCACGTCGACGCGGCTTACGGTGGGCTGTTCACGCTTACCGAGCGCGGCCGGGAGGCGCTTGCCGGCATCGAGCGCTCGGACTCCATGTCGCTCGATCCGCACAAGGCGATGTTCCTGCCCTACGGCACCGGTTCGCTGCTGGTGCGCGACCGCGAGACGTTGGCCCGGGCTCACGCCACCGATGCGGAGTATCTGCCGACGATGCGGGACGACCCCGACTTCGTCGACTTCAGCGAGATCTCACCGGAGCTGTCGCGCGGACATCGAGGCTTGCGCGTGTGGCTGCCGATCAAGATGCACGGCATCGGGGCTTTTCGTCGCCAGCTCGACGAGAAGCTCGATCTGACCCATTGGATCACCGAGCAGCTTCGGCAGATTGACGGTATCGAGATCGTCGCCGAGCCGCAGCTCTCGCTCGTCGCGTTTCGCCTGGTCAAGGCGGGACTTTCCGACGAGGAGCTCAACGCGTTGAACGGCCGCTTCCTCGACGCTGTAAACGAGCGCAAGCGTATCTACATCAGCCACTCGGTGGTGCGCGGCGACGAGGTGTTACGCATCTGTGTGCTGTCGTTTCGCACGCACATGCCCGATATGGAACGGGCGCTGGAGGATATCCGCGCCGCGGCGGAAGAGCTGCGCTAGTCGGGCGTCAGGGCGCTCGCCGGAAGGGCTCACCACACTTCGAGACAGTTTGGCGATTCGGTTGTCTTTCCCTCGCGTCGGGAGCCGTCAGTACTCCGACGGATGCAGCAGTCGTATATGACCCCGCCAGTTGCGGAAATCGGCCTCCAGCATCAGCAGAGCGCCGTCGCTGCGGATGTAGAGGTCCTGATCGGAGTCGGATGATTCGAGTTTGATGGCCTCGTAGATGCGGCCGCCGACCTCGATCTCCTCGATTTCCCGGAACTCGAGCTTGCCGCGCACGACGTCGCTGCGCCGGCGAAGGTCGCCGGTGCCGCGCGCGCGGCGGTATTGCTGGCGGCCGATGCGGTTGGGGCGTAGCGACAGGTACTCCATCTCGGTGAGCCCCAGGGCCTGGAAGACGGCCGACGGGATGGTGATCAAAGCCGGGTTCTCGGTCTCGGAAACGAACACTCCGGTGGGGATGCCGCGGTTGAGCGCGTCGTGCTCCGGCAACACGAAGTTGAAGCTGCGCTCCTCGGCGCCCTCCGGGGCGCGAAAGAGATAGGCGCTGCCGAGCCAGCGGAGACGACCGCGCTTGTTGACGAAGTCGGTGCCGGACTCCTCCTGCACGTTGCCGCCGTAGCGGATCTCGACGGGAAACCCATAGTGGTTGACCGTCATCGACATGGTGGCGCGCAGGTTGTCCATCTGCCCCGGATCGTCGGCCCGGATCAGCGACAGCTCGCGGCCGTAGGTGAACGTGTAGAGCGGCATACCGTTCTGCGAGCTGGTGATCTCGTCGAGGCGTATGGTCCAGACCTCGAATTCGCCCGCCTTGAAAATGCGATCGGGGCCACGGGCGTAGCGGCGCTGCTCGCCCGGACGAAAACCGAAAGCGTCGTGCTGCGGTGCGGTGACGTCGACGCGGTATTCAGGGCGCGGAACGGTGTCCTGCTGTTGTCGCAACGGCGTCGGCCGGGTGTCGGGCATCATGGCGCCGGGCCGGGCGCTGCGCGAGAGCGTCGACGCCGCCGACACCATCGAAGAGCCCGCGAGAGACGCAATCGCCAGAACCAAGAAGAGCTTTCTTCTCATGCGTCCCATTGTAGAGACGAGGCCGCCGAAAGTTTAACGGGGTCCTGAAGAACTCGAGAGAGCCGACCTCAGTCGACCCGGAACGTGACGGTGAACAGCACGGTGACGTTGACCGGCTCCCCGTTGCTCGTTGCGGGCTTGAACTTCCACTTGGTGATGGCGACCAAAGCGCGACAGTTGACCTCGTCGTCGGGGAGACCGCGGATCAGCACAGGCTCGACCACGTTTCCATCGGTGGTCACGACGGCCTCGATGTAGACATCGCCCTCGATTCCCGCGGCGGTCGCTTCGGGCGTGTACTCGGGGAGCTCCGTGGAGATCTGCACGGGCCTAACCAGGTCGCCTTGGCCCATCCCTCGGGCGCGGCTTCGGAGGCCAGACGATTCGTCCGGGACCTCGGGCGGCACGCACGGAGACACTGTCGACTCGCTCGGTACCGGGGCATCGGTTTGCGCGGCGTTGTCGGGCTCATTCTCGCTTTCTGTCGCCGGGGCACAGGCCGTCGCCACGGCGAGCGCCGCGGCGATGAGAAAGAGAGCGGCGGATCGCGGGACGGTCGTGGTCGAGGAGTTGATTCGCATGTTCGCTCCGATCATGGTGAACGATGGGCTGTCGAGGCCCCGGGTCCGACGTGCGAGCGGTCCCCGGGATGGCCCCCGGTCGAGGGTGGGCGTGCATCGCGCGAGGCCTCGAGCCTCTCGGGTGAGACGCTCTTGGCGGCCTTTTCGACGACCACTTCCGCGGTATCCTTCGGTCCATGATCGACAGCATCGTCAAGGCCAGCCTGGTCGCGCTTGTCGCGGTAGGCTTGCCTGCTATGGAGACCCAGCAGCCGAGCCGCGAGGAGATCATCGAGGCGGGACGCGACATCATGGTGGCGGCGGCGCAGTGCGCCCTCATCACCATCGGCCCCGATGGGGCACCGCAGGCGCGCATGATGGATCCGTTTCCGCCCGAGAGTGATCTCTCGGTATGGATGGCAACCCACCGCGATACGCGCAAGGTTGCGGAGATGATCGCGGAGCCGCGCGTCACGTTGATGTACTTCGATCGAGACAACCCGGGGTATGCCACGCTGGTCGGCAGGGTGCGTCTTGTCGACGATGTCGCGGAGAGGCGTTCGCGCTGGAAGGAGGCGTGGACGGACTACTATCCGGGAGGAGCCGAGGGCGACGCCTACCTTCTGATCGAGTTCGTGCCCGACCGCCTCGAGGTCGTCAGCGTCGCGCACGGCATTGCCGCCGAGCCGCAGGCATGGAAGGCCGCGGTGGTCGAGTTCGAGCGCCGTTGACGACGTCACCGCCGGGCGCCGCCGAACGATCGATATTGCCGCTCGGGATCGGGAACAACCGCTCGCTCCTCGCGTAATTGTCCTAACGGGCGACCCCCGGTTAGAGTAGGTTCAATGGACACCCGCAGCGCCCTCCTACAGGTCCTCCGATGATCGGCAGCCAACTCAGTCATTACAGGATCCTCCACAAGCTCGGCACCGGCGGCATGGGCGAGGTGTTCGCCGCCGAGGACACCAAGCTCAATCGCAACGTGGCGATCAAGATCCTGCCCGAGGACCTGGCGGCGGATCCCGAGCGGCGAGAGCGTTTCGAGCGCGAGGCCAAGACCATCGCCGCGCTCAACCATCCCAACATCGTCACCATCTATTCGGTCGAGGAGGCGGACGGCCTGCACTTCATCACCATGGAGTTGGTCGAAGGCACGCCGCTGGGTGAGCGGATTCCCGAGCGGGGGCTGACGCTCGACGAGTTCTTCAAGCTCTCGGTTCCCATGGTCGAGGCACTGGACGCGGCGCACAAGAAGGGCATCACCCACCGCGACATCAAGCCCAACAACGTGATGGTGACCGAAGAAGGTCGCGTCAAGGTGCTCGATTTCGGCCTCGCCAAGCTTGCGGCCAAAGAATCGCCGCTCGATCCCACCGAGGCCGCGACGATGATCGCGCCGAGCGACCTGACCGAACAGGGGCAGATCCTCGGGACGATCAACTACATGTCGCCCGAACAAGCCGAGGGCAAGCTGATCGATCACCGCTCCGACATCTTCTCGCTCGGCGTCGTGATGTACGAGATGGCCACGGGCGAGGCGCCGTTCAAGGGCGACACCAAGATCTCGGTGATCACTTCGATCATGCGCGATACGCCCTTGCCGGTGAGCGACATCAACAACGAGCTTCCGCAGCACCTCGGGCGGGTGGTGAACCGCAGCCTCGCCAAGGACCCCGATCGGCGCTATCAGAGCACCACGGACCTGCGTAACGAGCTCGAGGATCTCAAGGAAGAGATCGCCACCAGCGAGCTGCGGCAGAGTGCGGTGAACATCAAGCCCGTGCCCGTCTCATCCGGTAACGGCTTGAAGTACGCTGCCATCGCGGCCGGCGTGATCGCCGTATTGGCGGCGGGCTACTTCCTGATACCCGGCTCCGGCGGACCCTCCGACGTGTCTTCGGCGCCCGCGGTCACCGTCGCCGGCGCCAAGCCGTCGCTGGCGGTGCTGTACTTCGAGAACCTCAGCGGCGACGAGAACCTCGATTGGCTGCGTACCGGCCTGACCGACATGCTGGTGACCGATCTGGCGCAGTCGCCCAACATCCGTGTTCTCGGGACCGACCGCCTGCACCAGATCCTCGAGGACATCGGCGCCGCCGATGACGAGATGACGTCGGCGGACGTGGTCGACCAGGTGGCCGCGCAAGGCGACGTCGAGAATGTCCTGCTGGGTAGCTTTGCGAGCGCCGGCAACATGATCCGGATCAGTGCCCGTCTTCAGTCCGCCGCCACCGGCGAGATCCTCGCTTCCGAGACCGTGGAAGGGGAGGGCGAAGAAGCCATCTTCCCTCTCGTCGACGACCTCACGAAGCGCATCAAGGCACAGTTCGATATGGCCGACGAGATGATGGTGGCCGACGTCGACGCCGACCTGACCGACGTGACCACCGAGTCGGTCGAGGCGTACCGCTATTACTCCGAGGGCGTCATGATGCACGAGGAGCTGCGCGAAGACGAAGCCATCCCACTGCTCGAAAAGGCGGTCGAGATTGATCCCGACTTCGCCATGGCGCTGGCCAAGCTGGCGACCTCCTACAACAACATAGGAGAAGGCGAAAAATCGCGGGAGTACTCGCAGCGAGCCATGGAGAACCTCGACCGTGTCAACGACCGTGAGCGCTTCTATATCGAAGGCCGCCACTATTCGCTCGACCAGGAAACGGTGGGCCAGGCGATCGAGTCCTATCAAAAGGCGGTCGAGGCGTACCCGGACCACACGGCGGCGCGCAACAACCTGGCGCAGCAGCTGATCGGCCTCGAACGGTTCGACGAGGCAATCGACCACCTCGAGGAGCTGCGTCGCTCCAAGATGCGGTTCCCGGGAACCTACGCGAGCCTTGCCTCAGCCTACGGCATGACGGGGCGATTCGATGAAGGCCTGGATGTTCTTGTCGAGTACACGGCGGACAATCCCGAGAACGCAGCCGGATACAGGAATCTCGCAGGGCACCTGGCGTGGGCCGGCCGCTACGACGAGGCGATCGACGCCATCGAGAAGGCCGAGGCGGCCGGCGCCCCGGCGTTCGATACCGACACGTTGCGTTGGCAGATCGCCGCCCTTTCGGATGATTGGGGCACGGCCGAGGACATGGCGGAAACGCTCGCCGAGAGCGACGATCCCCGTTCCCAGGGAAGCGCGTTGTTCGCCGTCATGGCGCAGGCCTTGTACGAAGGCGACCCGGAAGACGCATACGAAGCCTTCGACGATCTCATCGCGCTTTCGGAGGAGAACTTCGGCTCGCAGGCGCGAAACATCCGCTCGCAGGTGCAGCTGGATACGGGAGACGCGGAGGGGGCGCTGGCGATCGCGGCCGAGATGAGCGAGGTCGCCGGAGACAACTTCGGTCGGCGGATCAACGCCATGGGCGTCGAGGCGACTGCGCTGGCGCAAATGGGCGAGCGCGCCGCCTCCAACGAGGTGATCATTGCGATGTTCGAGCTGGCGCAGGGAATCTCGATCCCCGAGCGCCTCTTCCGGCGCCAGGAGCGGACGTTCCGGGGCGCGGTGGCGTTCCATGCGCAGGATTGGGAAGGGACGATCGACTTCATCGCCCCGGTAATCGAGGAGATGCCGATGATGGAGGAGATCGGCAACTCGCAACGTACCCGCCTGCACTACCAGCTTGGCGTCGCCTATCTGGAGACCGACGATCCCGACCGCGCCGAGGCCAACTTCCTCCGGGGCCTCGAGCAGCCCGGCCGCGTCTACGATCCGATCGCCACGGTGCGCAGCATCTTCTACCTGGGCCGCATCTACGAGAGCCGCGGCGATGAGGCCCGGGCGAGGCAATATTACGAGCGCTTCGTCGATTATTGGGGCAGCGGCGAGATCGACGAGGCCGACGTCCAGCACGCTGAGGACTTCCTCGACCGCACCGGTTGAGCCGTATCGTCACCCGCCACGAATCAGCGGTTGCCCGACGCCATCTTCGCCGCTTCCGGCAACGAGCGTAGTCGCCACATGCTGAGGATGCCGAACACCGGCCCGAGTGCCAGCGTGGCGAAGGCCCACTCCCAGCCGATGCGATCCACCAGCGGCGGGACCATCCAGATGGTCACCATCGTCAGCAGAAAACCGAGACTGGTCTGAACCGTCAGCGCCGTGCCGATGTGCTCGGGGTCGGCGAGCTCACTGACGGCGGTGGAGAACTGGGCGCTATCGGCGACCACCGCGAATCCCCACACAAGACACAACGCGGTGAGGACGGCGGGCGAGCCGAACAACGGTCCCGCGAGCAGGCAGCAGACGCCCGAAACCACCAAACTGCCGATGGCGATGGTCGTGCGGCCCCATCGATCCGACCACTTGCCCGCCACCAGGCTGCCTAACCCTCCCATCGCGATGGCGCCGAAGCCGGCGAGTCGCGCCGCTGTTTCGGACCAACCCGCCTGCTGGTAGCTCGCGAGCAGGAACACCGGAATCCACGCCCACATGGCGTACAGCTCCCACATGTGTCCGAGGTAACCGAAGTTGGCCAGGCGGGAGGGTCGCTCTCCGAGGGCGCGCGTGGCGTATCGCCAGTTGAAGCGGCTGGCGGACGGCAGCTCCGGGCCCGGCCTCACGAAGCCGCCGACCAGGAGGGCTCCCAGGGCCGCGGCGGCCGACGCGACCAGCAGAACACCGCGCCACGGGGGCATCCCCGCTTCCCCGCCCATGATCGGGAGTGCGTTGATCAGGTGCGGCGACGCCGACCCTATCGTGAGGGCGCCCACGAGCAGCCCGATGCCGAGGCCACGGTCCTTCGTGCACCAGGTTGCTACGAGCTTCATGCCGGGTGGATAGACCCCGGCAAGGCAGACACCGGTGAGCACGCGCAGCATCATCGCCCGCTCGGGCGAGTCGGCGACTACGGCGATGGCCGCGTTGAATCCGGCGCCGGCGAGGGTGCTGACCGCGACGAGATATTGAGGACGAATGCGATCGGCGAGGTTCACCGCCGCGCTGAGAACGGCGCCGGCGACGACCCCGGCCTGTCCCGACATCGTCAGCCATGCCTGCTGGCTGCCGCTCAGCCGCCACTCTTCCGTGAGCTGCGGCACCACCGCCGACGCGGAGAACCACAGCGCCATGGCCAGCAACTCGCCGAAGGTTAACAGCGAGAGATTGCGCCATTTCTCCGTCACGACGCCAGCCTCATGGCTCGCGGCTCAGCGCGTTCTCGATTCGCATCCACGAGGCCCAATCCTACCCGAGGAACCAGCCGACGGCGGCTCCGGCAACCACCAGAGCCGCGGCATTCACACCGAACCTCACCGCCATCACGGCCGCGACGAGGCCGAGCACAACGGTCTCCCAGCTCACGAACGCCGCCAACGCGAGCCGCAGCGTGACCACCGTCATCAGCGCCACGGCGCTGGCGTTGACGCCGTCGAGAAAGGCGCTGAGCCGGGTTGAAGACCGCATCCACGGCAGAATACGCGCCAGCAGCGAGACGAAGACGAAAGACGGCAGGAAGATCCCCACGGTTGCCGCCAGCGCTCCCATCGGACCGGCGACGACGTAGCCGACGAAGGTCGCCGTCGAGAGCACCGGGCCCGGGGTGAACTGTCCGATGGCGACGGCGTCGATGAGTTGTTGCTGGGTCAGCCAGCCGTACTCGTTCACCAGCCCGCCTTCGAGGAAGGCGAACAGCACGTATCCGCTGCCGTACAGCACGCTGCCGATCGTCAGGAAGTAGATGAACAGTTGCGGCGCAGACGCCCCCGCAGCCTGCACGACAGCCGCGACGGGTGCGGCAAAGGCCGGGAGCTTCAGGCTTGCGAACGTGGCCACGCCGAGGCCGGCGGTGGGTGCTCCGCCGCCGTTGCTGGTCGCGCTCGTGCGGGTCGGTGTGGGGGGCGAGGGGGCGAGGGGCATCAGCAAGATCGCGATCACGCCGCCGACGAGCAGCGAGAGAATCTCGTTGCTGCCGAACAGCGCCGCGGCCGAGACGGCGACGGCGATCACCGCAAGCAGCTTGGTCTTGAGCGCCTTTCGCGACAGCTTCCACAGAGCGCCGAAGATGATCGCGACCACCACCGGCCGGATGCCGTAGAGGATCGGGTCGGCCTGCGGCAAGGTTCCGTAGCGGACGTACAGCCAGGCGAGGACGAGTGTGATCGATGCCGCCGGCAGGATGAACGCCGCACCCGCGACGACCAGCCCCGCGGCGCCGCCACGCGCGTGGCCGATGTGGATCGCCATCTCTGTGGAGTTGGGGCCGGGGATGAGATTGGTAGCGCCGACCATGTCGAGGAAACGCTGCCGGCTCATCCATTGGCGGCGCTCGACGACCTCGTCTTCCATCATCGCGATGTGCGCCGCCGGCCCGCCGAAGCCGATGACGCCGAGCTTGAAGAACAACTTCGCCAGCTCACCGACATCACTTGGGGAACGACCGCTCATTCGCAGATCCGTACGCGGCTAGCTGCCGGTTTGGTCGGTTATTCCGTTGCCGTGGAGTGGCGTGACGCGGGTTTTCGGCCGGCTCTCGGCCAGTGTTCTCGCATCGTGCCAGCCTCGGCACGCTAGGGTAACAGCTTCAATCGGGCTGCTGGATCTTGTTTATCAGACTCACGGGTCCTATTATGGGTTCGAGCTCTGTCCAACGTAGGAGGAAGCCGCATGCGTGCTCATGTAGCCACTGCCTTCTTGCTCGCCGCTTGTGCCATCTTGCTCGCCGCGGCCTGCGCGACCGAACAAGAATCCGCCGAGCCGAGTGTGTTTTTCTTGCCCGTCGGCAACCAGGCCGCTGGAAGGGAAGCCTTCGAGGAGCTGTACTGCTATTACTGCCATCTGGTTCCCGGTGATCCGAGCATGCCGGGTCTGGTGGGCGACACGAAGGGCCCCGATATCGGCGCGAAGCAGGCGGGGAGATCACGCGAGTGGGTCGCCATGTCGATCGTCGCTCCGGGCCACGAAATGCCCCCGCTCATGCGTGAGGCGCAGTCACCGATGGGTGACTACAAGGACTCGATGACGATCCGGCAGCTCATGGATCTGGTGACGTTCGTACAGAACGCCGAGTGATGTAGCGTCGAGACTGGCCGATCATCGCCACCACGTGGTTGGCGAATGGGCGAAGTCTTGTCAAACTAGCGCGCACATCCGCCCCGTGGTACTTGCGACGGCACCCCCGGGGCCCTTGCAGTACCAGGTCGACGCGTCCGTCAATCCGCAGTACAACCAGGAGGCATCGTTCGTAATGGCCGATCATCGATTTGCTCGCAGGCACGGTAAAGCCAGGTTCTGGACCCTGGCTCTCGCCATCGCACTCGTCGTTCCCCCGGTGGTCCTGAGCCGTTCGGCCACCGCAACAAGCCTCGCGGCCGAGGGGTGGATGGCGGCCGGCGCGGCGGCGACAGGGTGGGAGGCGGAGTACCTCGAAGCGGTTCGCGCCGGAACGCTCGGCGGTCAACGCGGTGGGCGCGGCGGCGAGCAGCAGGCCGGCGAGACCCAGACCATCGAGGAGCGCACCGCAGCTATGGAGAGCATGGACGGATTCATGCCCCTGTACTGGGACGCCGACGCCGGGCAGCTTTTCATGGAGATCGACCGCTGGAACGAAGAGCTTCTGAACCTCACCGGTCTCGGCTCGGGGTTGGGTTCGAACGACATCGGCCTCGACCGGGGCGTCTCGCAGGGCAGCCGCATCGTTTACTTCGAGAAGGTCGGTCCGAAGATCTTCATGGTGCAGCCCAACTACCGCTTCCGCTCGAGCTCGGACAATCCGGAGGAAGTACGCGCGGTGACCGACGCGTTCGCTCCGGCGATCCTCTGGGGCTGGACGCCGGCGGCGCAGACCGGTGATCGCGTGTTGGTCGACATGACCCCGTTTCTGCTCACCGATCACACGGGTATCGGCAACCGCATGAACGGCTATCGCCTCGAGGCGGGTCGCAGCGCCGTGTACATGCCGATGACGATGAACTTCCCGGAGAACACCGAGCTCGAGGTGACGCTGACGTTCGTTTCGGGCGGCGGTGGCGGTGGCGGCCGTGGTGGTTTCGGCGGCGGCGGTCGCGGCGGCGGCAACTTCTTCGAGGGCGTGGGCTCGGTGGCTGCATCGGCTGCGGCGCCGAGCTTGCGTGTGCATCACGCCTTCGTCCAGCTTCCCGACGACAACTACGAGACGCGTGCCTATGATCCGCGCTCGAGCCTCGGTGGCAACACCTTCGCCGACTACTCCGTGCCGTTGGGCGAGCCGATGATGCAGCGCTACGTACGGCGCCACCGGCTCGAGAAGGTCGATCCTACCGCCGAGGTCTCCGACCCGGTCGAGCCGATCATTTACTACCTCGATCCCGGAGCACCGGAGCCCATGCGCACCGCCTTGTTGCGAGGGGCGCGGTGGTGGAATCAGGCGTTCGAGGCGGCCGGCTACCGGGACGCCTTCCAGGTCGAGCTGCGACCGCCCGATGTCTCCAGCCATGACATCCGCTACAACGTCATCAACTGGGTGCACCGCTCGACCCGTGGGTGGAGCACCGGCGGCTCCGTCTCCGACCCACGCACGGGCGAGATCATGAAGGGTCTCGTGACGCTCGGCTCGTTGCGTGTGCGCCAGGACTACATGATCGCCGAGGGGCTGTTGGCCCCTTATGTGAACGGCGACGAGGACCCCCAGGAGATTGCCGACTGGGCGCTCGCCCGTGTCAGCCAGCTGTCGGCGCATGAAGTCGGCCATACCATCGGCTTCGGGCACAACTATTACGACAGCTCGCTGGGCCGCACCTCGGTGATGGATTATCCGCACCCGTACGTCACGCTCGAGGCCGACGGCACCTTCGATTTCTCGCAAGTTTACGAGGCCGAGATCGGCGAATGGGACAAGGTCGGGGTGGCCTATGGCTACCAGCACTTTCCTCCCGGCGCCGACGAGCAGGAGTCGCTGCAGGTCATCCTCGCCGAGGCATGGGCGCAGGATCTGAAGTACATGAGCAACCAGGACATGAGCGCTCATCCTCGCGTCAACCAGTGGTCCAACGGCGCGGACCCGGCGGCCGAGCTCAACCGCATGATGGAGGTGCGCCGCGCCGCGCTGAACAATTTCGGCGAGCGCAACATACGGCTCGGCGCCCCGACGGCAACCATGGAAGAAGTCCTGGTGCCTCTGTACCTGCACCACCGCTACCAGGTGACGGCGGCGGCCTCTTCGGTGGGTGGCGTCAACTACATCTATTCGATGCGCGGCGACGGGCGCACACCGGTCGATCCGGTTTCGCGAGCCGACCAGATGACGGCGCTCGACGCTCTGTTGGCGACGATTTCGCCCGACGAGCTGGCCATTCCCGAGGCGGTCATCGACACGTTGCCGCCGCGTCCCTCAGGCTGGGGCCGTTCTCGTGAGCTCTTTCCGCGGTACACAGGATCGAGCTTCGACGTGATCACGCCGGCCGTGGTGGCGGCCGATCACACGGTCTCGGAGATCCTCAACGCGCAGCGCGCCGCCCGGCTGGTGCAGCAACATGCACTCGACGAATCGCTTCCGAGCTTCGAAGAGGTGCTCGACCGGCTCGGCGACGCGACCTTCGGCGTCACGCCGGCAAACGGCTACCACGCCGAGATCAACCGCGCCGTCGAGAGCGTCGTCGTCCGCCACGTCATGCGCCTCGCGGCGACCGCCCAGATGTCGCAGGTGCGCGCCGTCGCAACGCACGCGTTGGTTCAGTTGCGCGACGCCTTGCAGGCTCAAGGCTCCGCGTCGGAGGCCGAAGCGGCGCACAGCGGCCTGCTGAGCCGGGAGATCGATCGCTTCCTGACGCGTCCGGCCGAGGCCTATACCGCTCCCTCGACACCGGGCGCGCCTCCAGGAGCGCCCATTGGCGATCCGGCTCTCGACTACCTCGGTTCGTGGTCCGGCGTCGACCTCAACACCATGCTGGGGCTGGAGCCCTACTGCTCACAGGACGAGCTCTTCTTCCGCTAGACCTGAGAGTAAACAAGAAGCCGAGGGGCGTCGGCGCGCGAGCGCGCCGGCGCCTCTTGGCGTTTGCTCGCCGCGGCCACACTCGCCGCTTCGAGAACGGGTGAGCAACCGCTACAGCGTGTGCCCGGGGTCCGTCGCGACGGTGTCGTAGAGCGAGCGATCGCCCGAAAGGGCGGCCGCGACCTCGAGGCTGTACAGCAGTACGGTGGCGGCGTAGTACACCCACAGCATGAAGATGACCACCGCACCTGCTGATCCGGTGAAGCTGCGCACGCTGGCGGCGAACACCAGGTACGACGAGAAGAGCTGCGATGCCAGCTCCCAGAGCAGCGACCCCACCAGCGCGCTCGGCAACACCACACGCAGCGACAGGATCTGAGGGGTCAGCGCCTGCAGGATGAGTCCGAACACCACCGTTCCGACGATCAGCGACGTCGCCAGCGACAGCAGCGCGCTGTTGTCCGCGAACTCGATGAGCTGGATCGTCCAAGGCGCCTCGAAGCTGCGCAGCACACTGGTGATCCCCTGCAACGAGAATGACAGCACCAGAAGCGTGGCGGCGGCGAAGAACAGCAGGAACGGCTTCGCCCATGCCCAGGCGGTTTGCACCGCGAAGTGGCGCCAGTCCATCGCCACCACCGGGCGGCGGAAGATTTGTGAGACTGCCGTCTGGATGGCGGCGAACACGAGGTGGGCGATCCACAGGGTGACGAGCAGCGCCGCCGCGCCGATGGTGCCGCGATACTGGAAGAAGCTGGCCGCCACACGCACGATCTCGTCCGGGAGGTCGGGAATGAGCTGGCCGATGCGGTCGATGGCCGCCTGCATGCCCTCTTGCGGATTTCCGAGCACGAAACCCAGAATCGCCGCCAGCAGGCTGACGAACGCCGGCACCGACAGCAGGGCGTAGTACGAGATGGCGGCGCACTGGTTGAAGAGGCCGTCGGCGACGAAGTTGCTTGCGCCGACCAGCAGCGCCCGCGGCAGATCCCGGAACGCCATGCCGTAGGACTCGAGTCGGTGCAATGTCTCCGTGGCGGCCCCCACGGCGGTCGTTGCGGATTTCGACGGCGCGCGGGGCGATCGCCCCGCGGTCGGCTCGCTCTTCATGCCGCTGCGATTGTCGCGCCGATCGCCTGATGGTGACGAATGCGAGCTCATGTCACTGCGGTGTTGGCCTGGCGCATACCTTCTTCCTCGTCGACGGTCAGGAGGATAACCAGTCCGATGACAAAGAACACGCCCAACGACAGGATCGCACTGCGAATGCCGATGAGCGCGTACACGCTGCCGTATACGACCGGCCCGATCACCGAAGCGAACTTGCCGGCAATGCCGTAGAAGGCGAAGAACTCGGCGCTGTTCTCGTCCGGCGTGAAGTTCCCCTGCAGCGCCCGGCTCGCCGATTGGCTGCCGCCGAGGATCATGCCCACGGTGACCCCCAACAACCAGACCTCCGTCTCGGGGTCGCCGCTGAAGCCGATGAAGAAACCCCAGATCGCCACCAACGTCCAGCCCACCAGCGTGATGATGATCGTGCGCTTGTTACCGATGCGATCGCTGACCGCGCCGAGGAGGAGCGCGCCGACGAAGGCGGTGGCCTGGATCATCAGGAAAAGGCCCACGATGGCCCCCTCCGACATCCCGAGCGCCTCGTCGACGAAGATTGCGGCGATGACGATGGTCGTCTGGATGCCGTCGTTGTAGACCAGGAAGGCGATGAGGAACTTCGACAGCTCGCGGTAGCGGCGGATGTTGCGGAACGTTTCTCGCACGCGGCCGACGCCCACCTGCAGATAGGTTCTTCCGGTCGGCAGGGCCGCGGGGACTTGCCTCTCGCGCAACCACACGAAGGTCGGGATCGACAGCACACCCCACCACAAAGCAACCGACAGGAAGGTGTCTTGCGGCGTGAAGGGGGCGTCGAATCCGATCCACTCCGGGTAGCGCAGCATGGCCAGGTTGAGCGCCAGAATGATGGCGCCGCCCAGGTAACCGAGCGTGAATCCGAAACCCGAGATCCAGCCGATATTACGGCGCGTCGAGATCTCCGGCAGAAAGGCGTTGTAGAAGATATTGCCGGCGGCGAATCCCACCTGCGCGACGATGAAGACGATCGCCCCGCGCCAGTACTGGCCCTCGTGCACGAAGTACAGCAGCGCCGTTGCGCCGACGCCGAGGTAACAGAAAAAGGCCAGGAATTTCTTCTTCGAGCCGGAGAAATCGGCGATCGCGCCGAGCACCGGAGCCAACACGGCGACGATGAGCATCGCCGCCGCGAGGGCGTACGTGAAAAACGTCACACCGGGCACCTGCACCGTGACGCCGAAGATCTCCAATGCGACGCCCTCTTCGCCGCCCGCCAGGGCTTCGGCGAAGTAGCGGTTGAAGATCACCGCCAGGATGCTGGTGGCGAAGGCCGAGTTGGCCAGGTCGTATAGTCCCCAGGCCCAGATTTCGCGAGGAGCGACCGGAGGCGTCGAGCTCATCGACCGCACACTCGGGCCGTCGGCCTCGCCCCGCCCACGAGGACGTCAGTCCCCGCTGTCGGCGGCGATGCGTCCCTGCTCGAGCTGTACCAGCCAGTCGAGATGGGGAAGGTTCAGCGGTTTGGTGAAGACGTCATCCGCGCCCAGCGCGAGGCTCCGCTTTACCCACTCCTCGTCGGCCCTTCCGGTCATGACCCAAACCGTACCAACGTTTATCTGCTCCTCGCGGATTCGCTCGAGCACGCCGAGGCCGTCCACCTTGGGAAGGAGGATGTCGAGGAGGAGGATGTCAGCGCGATTCGCCCGCAGTTCGTCGAGCGTGCTCTCGCCGTCTTCGGTGGTGATGACCACGAACCCGCGCCGCGAGAGAAAACGCGTGAGCAGATCGCAAATCAGCGGCTCGTCATCGGCCACGAGGGCGCGCATGGCTTCTCCGGGCGTTCAGGACTGCAGGGTGCCGACTTTTTCCTGCAATTCGCCGTTGCGCAGCATCTCGAGGACGATGTCGCAGCCGCCGACGAACTCGCCGCCGATGAAGACCTGTGGGATCGTCGGCCATGCGGTGACCTCTATCAGGCCGGCGCGGTAGTTGTCGAGGTCCTCGAGCACGTTC
>CAYSHI010000424.1:0-11077 GCA_964430745.1 uncultured Acidobacteriota bacterium
TCCTGCCTGATAAAAGCCCTCTCCCGCCATCCTCTGTCGCCGGGCACAATGAACAACCTTGTGAGAACTAACAGCTAGTGTTGTCCCACGTTCCGCAGGCTCGCGCCGTTGGTGATCTTGTGCGTGGTCTTGCCGGAGCCGGCCCCCGGACTCGGGCTGATGGCGTTCGCCGACGCCTCTTCTTCGATCACGATGGTGAACGTGGTGCTACGCACGCTGGCGCGCTGGACGGCCGAGAGGCCGTTGGTGCCAGGACGCAACTCGTTACCGTTACCGTCGAAGTAGCGAAAGACCGGACCGTCGGTGACCACAGAGCGGGCCACGATGTCCTTGCTACCTCCGCTCCAGGCGGTCCCGTTCCAGCACTCCACCGCGCGCACGAGATAGGTGCCCGACACCGCGAGGGTCACGCGCTCGGCCCCCCCGTTGACGGCATTCTCGACCGCAGCGCCGCAGGGCGGCTCCGGGCTGCCGTTGTCGATGTCGCCGACGAAAGTCAGCCGATTCGCGGCCGCTCCTTCGATCGCCTCCGGGAGGTTGTCGATCCTGAAGCCGGCCATGCGCACTTCGGGCACGACCCGGTCGACCGCAACGCGGGCCTGTTGGCGCGCGGCCATCGCCTCGATCTGCCGCTCGAAGGTGACCTGACTCTGGAACAGGGCTGTGTACATCCCACCGAGGATGATGGTGGAGAGCATGGTGGCGACCAGCAACTCCACCAGCGAATAGCCCGCCTCGCCCCTCGTCGCGACCCTCATCGGCGGACGAACCGATGTCGTCGCCGAAGACCGCGCCATAGACCCCGAGCGCCGGCGCACGGTCGCACATCCGCGAGAGAGCATCATTGCGCCGCCACCAGGTAAGCCAACGAGGTTTCTTTAGGATCGCCGATGGCGTCGAGCTCCGAGACGACAAAGACCCGGATCGTCTTGCTGACGCCGGCGTCCGTCACCTGCCAGCGCCTGCGGTAGTCGGCGCGGGTGTCTGTGTTGGCATCGATCTCGTCAAAGAAGCCCGGCACATCGAGCGTCAGCGATCCGCCGACCGGGATGACGGCGTAGTTCATGGATCGCAACTCTTCCATCTTCTGTTCCGCCAGCGACGTGGTCGCGGTGACGTCCTCGGAAGCCCGGTTCACCTCCACGCCGACGCCGATCATGCGAGCCACCGACAACGCGATCACCGTCATGAAGAACAGCGTGACGAGCGCTTCGACGACGGAGATCCCCTGCTCCCCGGCCAACGGCCGGGGCGTCAAGGCGCCGTCGAATGCATCGGCAGATCGCATGGACCTAGCGTTGCTCGTGCCAGTCACGTATGAAGATCTCCATGATCGTCGAAGTGCCGCCGCCGCTGCCCGGCATCCCCGGGGGCGGCGACAGGCTCAGCTTGGGCACGTGGGCGATGGTTCCGGCGCTGCCGAGGAACTCCAACTCCCCAGCAACCAACGACCCGGCGAGATGAGCACCGGCGACGATTCTCACATCCTCCGCGTAGGCGGCTGCCATGATCCGGGGAACGTCCCCATTGGCCTTGGCGACGATCTCGAGATCGTCGCCGGCAATCAGACCAAGGCTGTCGGCGTCGACGTACATGCCGGAGGGAATCAGGTCGGCGCTCACGCGCATCTTGTCGCTCGCGTATATCGTCCCGGTCCCTTCGTAATAGATGGCGTTTCGCTGGTTCGCGGTGTACTCGATGTCCAGGTCGCCCGCGCGCTTGATCATCCCCTCCAGGCTGAGTGTCGCCGTAGACGGATCCCAGGCAACCCGGTTGCCGTTGCCGTCGGAGTAGTCGAAGGGGGGAGTATCTTGATCGATCCTCGCGTACGGCAGCGCCAACGATTCGGCGTCCAGAAAGGCCGTGTGAGTGCTGTACGACGCCCCGGAGATCGGGTCCACGTAGGGGTCGGAAAGCGCGGGAAAATCGATGCTGTCGTCGTGGAACGCACCGCTCTGCTCCCCGTACACATCCCCGTTCCCGTCCATGCTCAGGTTGCCGTCGACATAGACGCCGTCGAGTGTCTCCTGAACGGCGTTTCCACTGACGTCCGCCTGGCCCCACGATCCGTAGTCCAGAAACTGGAAGTCGGCGTTCTCGACGTTGACGACGGCATGGAGCGTCTCGACCATTTCGCCGTTGACGAGCGCGGTATCGAGCGCCGGAAGCCGCGCCGCGTCGGCCCCGAATCGAGACGCGTCGTCGAGACCTCCGTAATGATTCATTACCGCGGCGCTGCCCCTCCACTGGACCATCGGCGGGCTGGCCTGATTGCCGAAGATTCGCAACGAACCGTGGACTCGCAGTACCCCCTGATCGTCAACGAGTGCCTCGGGGCCCCAACCGTCGCCGGCCGCGAGCGCGTAGCTCCATGGGCCAGTGCCGGGA
This sequence comes from uncultured Acidobacteriota bacterium, assembly GCA_964430745.1. Classification (GTDB taxonomy): domain Bacteria; phylum Acidobacteriota; class UBA890; order UBA890; family UBA890; genus CBDCGW01. The sequence continues at coordinate 2,389 of CAYSHI010000424.1, forward strand.
TTCACCCGAACGATCACGACGGCACCGATCACGCTCGTGGAAGGGTCGGTGGCTCCCCGCTCGCCGATAACCCGGATCGGGAAGGTGAGCCAGACGCTGGCTCCCTCGATCTGAGCCGGCGGCAACGGAAGCTGAACCTCCCGGCGGTACGACGCATTGCCGATCGATCCGGCCGAACCCAGGGCGTAATAGCCAGGAGTTATCGCCCCGGTCTTCCGGTCCTTTTCGATCGTAACCGAGTGGCCGTTGATCGTGAGGCTGTCGGGCGAGGCATTGAAGGAGCCGCCTACGAGCAACGACGATGCCCAGTTCGGATCCACCGCCAGGTCGACGATGGTCTGCTGAACGCCGGAATCAGCGGCGTAGAAGGCCGCCGTCTTGGCCTGGAGGTTCGAAGAGACGGCGAGGTCGGTGAGGGTCACGTTGATCAGGGCGGTTCCGAGCACGCCCACGATCATCAGCACGAGCATCGACGCGAGCAGACCGAAGCCGCTCTCGCCGGGCTCCCTCGTCCCCAGGGAATCCATACTTGTTTCCCGTCTTGGTCCGCCCCTTGCCCTGCGTACCGTCAGTGCCTGGGCTAATCACCCTGGCTCGTAAAAACTTCGTGAAACATATAGAACAGTGTAAAACAACTCTGAAAGCCTCCCTATCTCTATAAAACCTTTTTTTCATAATGATAAGATAGTGAAGAACGTTTATACACAGTTATACTCAGTTCTAGTCAAAGTCCGCGCGGTAGCCGGGCGGCGTGATCAACGCGACCGCGACGCGCTCGAGGGCGCGGGAAGGTAAATGCCGAACGAGCTCCCCTTGCCGGGCTCGCTCTCTATACGTATGTGCCCGCCGTATTTCTGCACGATTCCGAACACCGTCGACATGCCCAACCCCGTCCCCTCGGCGCTCCCCTTGGTGGTGAAGAAGGGCTCGAAGATCCGGCGCCGGGTCGCTTCATCCATGCCGCAGCCGGTATCCGTGACGGTGAGCAATACGTGCGCTCCCGAATCGGCTCCGGAGTACCGCTCGGCTTCCTCTTCGGGAACGAACGTTTTCGACGTTCGGATGGTCAGCTCTCCCCCGTCGGGCATGGCGTCGCGGGCGTTCACGGCCAGGTTCATCAGCACCTGCTCGAGGTGCGTCTCGTCCGCGAGCACGGGCGCCCAGCCGTTGTCGTGGATCAGCGACACCTCGATCCTGCTCCCCAGAACATGTCGAAGCATCCCCGTGATCTCGTCCGTGACGGCGCACAGGTCGAGACACACCGGCTCGGAGGCCTGTTGCTTGCCGAACTTGAGCAGCTGATGGGTCAGGCCGGCCGCTCGATCGGAGCTCTCCTTGATGTACTGGAAGGCGGTCACGAGCCCGGGCTGACCGTCGGCGTCGCGCGAGCCGATCTCGGCAAAACCGCCGATAGCCGTCAGGACGTTGTTGAAATCATGAGCGATGCCGCTCGTCAACAACCCCACGGCCTCGAGCTTCTGCGCGTGCATGAGCTGACGCTCTCGTTCCTGCAGCTCGACCGCGACCTTGGTGGCTCGAATCAAGTACCGCACACGATGAATCTCGATGTCCCAGTTGACCGGCTTGATCGAGAACTGGGTCGCGCCCGCCTCGTAGGCTCGGTCGATCGATTCCGGATCTTCCAGGCCCGTGATCATCAGGATCGGGGTCATCGTCGCCTCGGGCAATTGCCGGATCGCGGCACAGACGGCGTACCCGTCCATTCCGGGCATCACGACGTCCAGCAATACGGCGTCGGGCAGGACCGTCCGGCAAGAATCCAACGCCTCCTCGCCGCTGCCGGCGTCCTCGACGGCGAAGCCGGCGAGCTCGAGAGCCTCCCGCGCGATGATCCGGTGGGTCAGGTCGTCGTCCACGATCAGCACCAGCGGCCGGGCGTCCGGCGTCGCTTGTCGCGTCATCGGACCTGCACCTCCGGCAGCTCGGCTTCGGTCGCCTCCAGAACGCGTGGAAACGCCTCCTCCACTTGCCTGAAGAGATCTTCCCAGCCCGCCTCGGGGCTGTTGCGTGCCCTCGATTCGAGCTCGCGGCACAGCGAAGCCAGCTCGAGCGCGCCAACGTTCTCGCTGCACGATTTCAGCGCGTGCGCGCGCTCGCCCACGAGCTCGGCCGAACCCTCGGCCACCGCTTCGCGGAGCTTCTCCATGAGCTCCGGAGATGTCTCTCTGTAGGCTGTCAGTACTCTGGCCAGGAGCCCCGCACCGTCACGGCTCGGCAACGAGCGCAGCTTCTCGAGCACCGCCGCCTCGAGGACCCCATCCCGCTTCCCCCCGGTTCGGCTCGCGTTCGACGGCTCGGCCTGACGAGACGTCGGCACTGCAGGAGGGCCGCACCAGCGCTCGAGCACTTCGGCCAGATCGCCGACCTGGAACGGCTTGGCCATATAGTCGTCCATCCCCGCGGCGATGCACTTGTCGCGCGCTCCCTGTTCTGCGTGAGCGGTCAAAGCGACGATCGGCACCCGCTCTATCTCGGCGGCCTGTTCGTTGCAGCGGATCCTCAGCGTCGCCTGATATCCATCCATCATCGGCATCTGGCAGTCCATGAAAACAAGATCGTACGGGTGGTCGCCGGCGCGCCGGACAGCGTCCTCTCCGTGCTCCACGACGTCGATGCGACAACCGAGAACCTCCAACATACCGACGGCTACTTCCTGATTGACCGCGTTGTCCTCGGCCAGCAGGATGCGAAGGTCGAACGTCGGGGACGTCACCAGACGGAGCGGCGCCGGCGCCCCATCGTCGACGTTCCGGCCGTCGAGGCACGCGACCAGCGCCTCCGCCAGGTCGGCCCGGCGCGTGGGCTTGTCCAGACGTTTACCCGTCAGTCCTTCGTACTCTTCCGAGCCCGACGGGTACACCAGCCAGATCACGTGCACGGTTGCGTCCGGCGAACGATCGGCGACGAGCTCGATCAGATCAAGTGCCGGCCGGCGCGGCGCGTCCGCATCGAGCACCAAGAGGACGTCTCCGGCCGCCTCGTCGATCGCCGGCAATTCCCTGGCCATGTTCGAATGCACCCAGTGCTCGACCTCCATTTGCCACGAGCGCATGTACGTCTCGAGGATCGTACCGGCGGTCCCGGCGCCACACGAGACGAGCACACGCGCGCCTCGCAGCCTCGGGTATTCCAGCGGGGGGCGGGTGACTCCGCTTGGCGGGGGACCCAGGACGGCCGTCAACTCGAACGTGGTCCCGCGGATCGGATCGGTATCGAATCTGATGTCGCCTCCCATCGCCCGGGTGAGCTCCCGGGCGATCGCCAAGCCCAGGCCCGTGCCGCCGAACTTCCGAGTGATGGAGACGTCAGCCTGCGCGAACGCCTCGAACAGCCCCTTCCGGCGGTGGGGCGGGATGCCGCGACCCGTGTCCCGCACGCGTATCTTGAGATTCACGTCCGGCGACGTGCGAGCTCCGGACTCCACGGTCACCGAAACCTCGCCCTCATCGGTGAACTTGACGGCATTGCTCACCAGGTTCACCAGAATCTGGCCGAGGCGGACCGGATCTCCGACAGCGCGCTCCGGGACTTCGTCGTCAATAAAGCAGGTCAGATCCAAACCTCGTGAGTGGGCACTTTCGGCGAACATCTCGACGGCATTGTGAAGCGTGTCCCAGAGGTCGAATTCGACCTGTTCGAGGGTGAGCCCTCCAGCCTCGATCTTGGAGAAGTCGAGGATCTCGTTGATCACCTGCAACAGGCTTTTTCCGGACTTGAGAGCCGCGTCGATGTTGCCCTGCTGTGCTGCGGACAGATCACCTTGCCCGACCAGCTCCAGCATTCCCAAGACGCCGTTCAGCGGCGTTCGAATCTCGTGGCTCATACGTGCGAGGAAGTCCGACTTCGCCACGCTCGCGGCCTCGGCCACCTCCCTCGCGCCTTTCATCTTCTCGACCGTCGCCTCGAGGTCGCGCTTCGCCAGTTTCAGCTCGCCGGTACGCCGCGCCACGATCTCCTCGAGGTGATCTCGATGCTCGGCGAGCACGCTGTTCTGGCTCTCGATCTCGTCGAGCATGTCATTGAAGCCCGCGATCAACGCGCCGAGCTCATCGTCGCCGGCGCCCTCGGATCGGATCGAGTAGTCGCCCTCTTCCGATACTCGTCGCATGTTGGTCGCCAGCGACCGAAGCGGCTCCGTGATGGCCCTCTGCAACACGGCGGCGCAAACGAAAGCGACAACCGAAAAGACGGCCAAGATGCCGGCGAACAACACCACATACCATTCGCGCCGCGCGTCGAGACTGCTGAGCTCTCCGAGCACGATCACACTACCGATTCGTTCGCCATCCAGTTGAATGGGGCGTTCCACCCGCAGCAGGCTCCCGCTGCTCAACCCGGCTCCGAGAAAGCCCAGGCTCCGCCGATCGTCCGCACGAATGACCCGACCTCTCGAGGCACCCGAGCGCGCACCCGGCTTCAGGTATACCGCAAACACCTCGCCGCTCTCATCGAGAATCGAAACGGAGAACACCAGCGTGTTGCCGCTGATCCCCGCGAGGTTGGCTTTCGCCGCCCGGGAGTCGTGGAACACCAGCGGAGCCGCATTGGCGTCCGCGACGACCTCCGCCACGCCGGCGAGGTGGTCACCGAACTCGCCCAGGTACATCGCGCCGTCGGCCACCAACAGCACCCCGAGGGCGATGGTCAGCACCAGGGTGCTCACGAAGACGGTCGCGAGAACCAATTGCCGCGACAGCGAGAGTCGCCGGAGCCAGCCGATCATCCCGTGACCACCTTCAGGGATTCCGGTTTCGACACACCGTCGCCGGTGCCCGGCCGCGGGTGGCCCGCGGCCTCCATCATGGCCAGGAAGGCGTCGACAACCCGGGGGTCCAGTTGGGTGCCCGCAACCGACGCGATCGTACTTACGGCCTCGTCGACCGACCTTCCGCGCCGATAAGGACGGTCGCTCACGACGGCGTCGTAGCAATCGGCCACGGAGAGGACGCGCGCCAACCGATCGATGTGCTCACCGGCGAGTCCGTCGGGATAGCCGCCGCCGTCCCACCGTTCGTGGTGCTGCCGCACGATCGGAATGGCGTCGGCGTACGCATCGATGGGCGCGAGGATGTCCGCCCCGACCACAGGGTGCGACTTCATGATCGTGAACTCTTCGGCCGTGAGCTGACCGGGCTTGTCGATGATCGCCGCCGGCACCGCGATCTTGCCGATGTCGTGCAGGAGCCCGCCACGGTGCAGCGTGTCGAGCCCCTCCGGGCTCAGGTCCATGGCCCGTCCGATTCTCAGGGCCATCCTCGTCACGCGCTCGGAGTGTCCCGCCGTCCACGCGGACTTGGCGTCGACGGTGCGCGCCAATGCCGTGAGGGCGCCCCAGTTGAGATCGTCGAGCTCCTCGAGCAGGTGAACGTTCGAGAGCGCGATGGCCACCTGATCCGCCAACCTGCGGACTTGGTGCAAGTCCTCCTCGTCATACTCGATACTCCCCGAATAGCCCAGGGAGATGGCCCCCGCGGGCATCGTTTCTCCTCCGCCCAGCGCCACCACCACGAAGCGATCGCATCCGAGCTTCGTCATCGACGCCAGGTAACCGGGCATGGGATCGGGCGGCTCGGCGAAGAGCAGCGGGGTATCGAGCAACCGTTTGACATCCGCTTGATCGAGCCCCACCTGCTCCACGGAAACCTCGGAGTCACCATCGGCTTTCAGCGAATACGAGCGCGGGACTCCCTCGCCGACGCGCGACGTCAGGGTGACGTTCACCGCGTGGCAGGCGATCAAGCGCGGCATATCTCGCAGCACCGTGTTGACGATCTGTTCGAGGTCGAGGGTGGAGAGGATCGCGCGATCGACCTCGGCAAGCGTGGCAAGGGCGTGAAACTGCTTGCCGAGCCGACCCGCCATGTGGTTGAAGGAATCGGCGAGTCCTTCAAACTCGTCGCCACTGTTCACCTCGACGCGCGTGTTGAAGCTCTGCTCACCGATGCGGGTGGTGCCGTCGCGAAGCTTCTCGAGAGGCACCAGAATGCGCCGGATTTCGCGGACGCTCAACAGAAACACCGCGCACAACAAGGCCAGCGCGACAAGCGGAAAAGCCCGCTGAAAACGGGCCACGGGCGCGACCACACTCTCTCTGGTCTCGCTCAGAGCAACCGTCCAAAACGGCACGTGGAAACGATAGGCCAAGGGAAGCGACCAGTGGCCCGCGACGTATTCGTCACCGCCCTCCGCCCAATCGAAGCTACCCGTACTCGCTGCAGCACCGTCGGCCTGCACGAGCTCCGCTTGCACCCGATCGCCCGCACCCGTGCAGAACACGGTCTGGTATTGCTGATCGAAGATGCACAGGTCCATATTCGCCGGCAACGTGTCCGCGCCCCCGGCCAGGACGAACAAGGGGTCGAGGGAGGCAACCCACAAAGCGCCGCCGGGATCCGTCCGGTCGACCGCGCGGATCATCTGAATGCGCGGCAAGCCCACCACGCGAGGGCTGGTCTCGATGACGGTTCTTCCCGTCGCGAGATGGTCGCGCTCCGCCGGGGAAAGCGGTCGGGGTTCTTCGACGGCACCCCACAGCGTTGCGGCGCGTCCCGCCTCGAACCGCGCGAGCCCCGAGAGGTGCTCGTGATCGAGCCCGATGGTCTCCTCCGATAAGTCGACGACGTGCTGCTCTTTTCCGCCGATTCCCGTCCGGGATGCCACCAGCATCTCGGTTTCCATGAGAGACAGGCGCTCGGCGATTCCTTGTCCGTGCGCGCGGCTCGCCGATCGCAAACGATCCGCGGCGGAGATGCTCAGATGGTCGCTCACCTGGCGTAGCGCAAGCGCGGCCAGGAGAATGATCGGCACGAACGCGCAGATCACGAACAGAGTGAAGATCCGGCGCGCGACCTTGCTGTTCAGGAATGTCGAGCTAACGGCCACCGTTCTCTGCCTTCAGAAGTCCTTGGCCAGGCCTACGAACATGCCGTTGTTTGCCCGCACGACGTCGTCCTGACTCTCGCTCGCGGTGAACGGCAGGCTCGTAATGCCGTCCTTGCCGGCGCTGTAGAGGTCGAAGTCCGAGTTCACCGGAACCAGGAAACGGTCCCTGCGACCCATGGCGACACCACCCTTGTTTCCGGACCCGGCGATGTTCGTGTAGTAGTAAGGATTCCCGTACGGATCCAGCACTCCCGCCTGGCCGATCTCGGCGAGGCTGTCGGGGTACCGTTCGTTGTCGTAGAAGAAGACCGACACCTCCGCGCTCAAGGCGGCGATCTCGCTCGCTGCGTGCGCCACCCGCGCATCGTCCATGGCGTCCGCAATGGCCGGTAACCCGATGCCGGCGATCGCGGCGATCAGCGTCAGTGTCACGAGAAGCTCGATAAGCGAAAACGCGCTCGACGCGTGCGGAAGCACCGGCACGTCGAACCGGTCCGGCAGCGGTCGGTCGGCGTCAAGAGAGCCGGCTCCCTTCGGGTACCGGTAGTAGCCTTCGTCGTCGGTTGCGCCCACTCAGCCCCTCGACTTCCGCCACACGATCGTCGGTTGGTTTCGCATCCGCAGCGCGCCGCCGGGCTCGGCCACGGAGAAGTAGAACGCCATCGACTGCGTGGTTCCGGAGTCGACGTAGTCCACCCGGTGAACGTCCCTGCCCTGCTCGTCCTGCGTGAGGTAAAGAGCCGTTACCGAATAGCTCGTCGCGCGGCCGTCCCCCGTGCCGATCACCAGTGTCGTCGGCGAGAGCTCGAAGAACCGCCCCTCGTAACGCGCGTCGTCGGTGCTCCACGTTCCGACCATCGAGGGCGGCATCGGCACCACCTCTCCGGCGGTGCCGCACGCGGCGGTCACGGCAAGAAGTATCAAGAGCCTGCTGATCGAACGCATGAACAGAATTCCCCGTTTTTCGTAAGAAAAAGACAGGAAAGATTAATCGAACTCGTACGTAGACAATAATACGTAGGTCCGAGTGAGCGATCGAGCACTAAATCCGCGACGTGCGCCCGCTCGTCCGGGTGGCCGAAGCCCTGCGGAAGCACTGCGGAGGGTGGCCTGGTCGCCCACCTAGCGAGCGTGGGCGCGATCAAAGAGCTGGCGGCCGGGATCGAACCGACGACCTGCTGATTACAAATCAGCTGCTCTCCCAACTGAGCTACGCCAGCGTAGGCAATGGAGGATATCAGGCCGGAGACACCTGCTGGCGCACGACCTCGTAGATCACGGCGGCGAATGCGGCGCTGGCGTTCAGCGAGCCGACCTTGCCGCTCAGGGGCAACGCTACGCGGTGGTCGCAGCGCTCACGCACGAGGCGTTGGACCCCCTTGCCCTCGGAGCCCACCACCAGCGCGATGTGGCCGCGATAGTCGACCTCACTCCATGTCTCGTCGCCGTCGCCGTCGAGCGCCACCGTCCAGTAGCCGTTCTTCTGCAGCCACTTGATCAGGTGGGCAACGTTGCCGATGCGGTATATGTCGAGGTGCTCGGTCGCTCCGGCTGAAGCACGCACCACGGCCCCCGTGACCGCCGCCGCTCGCCGGTCGGGAATACACACGCCGATGCACCCGGCGGCCTCGGCGGTGCGGATGATCGCACCGGTGTTTTGCGGATCCTCGAGGTGATCGAGGATCACGAGAACGGCCGATCGACCATCGACTGCGGGTGGAATGTCCTCCTCGCTCCGGTACCGAAACGGGCCGCAACACGCCGCAACGCGCTGCGCGTCCGGCAG
>CAYSHI010000425.1:0-4771 GCA_964430745.1 uncultured Acidobacteriota bacterium
CGCTCCGACGCGGCGATGCCGTGCGCATCGGCAAGGAGGAGCAACGCCGCAGACGCCCCCATTTCGCCGCCATCCTACGGACAGATGGGCAGTTGCGGCCGATCTCGGCGTTGCAGCTCGTCGACGATGCACGCCGCATCGCCTTCCTCGCCGCGCCTTGACCTCGTCCGCAAATCCCATCTGCGACACTAACGATTCTTCCGTTGCAGTCCACTATTATCACACGATGCGTATTCTGCTGGTCAACGCGCCCCACGCCGAGGACGGTGAAAAGCTGCGGCGGTTCTCGCGGCCGTGGCCGCCGCTCGACCTTCTCAACTGCGCCTCGCTGCTGCGCAACGAAGGGCACGAGGTGGAACTGCTCGATTACCGAGCCGAGCTCGTCTCCGATGCGACGCGCGGGCACGCGGTGGCGGCGGCGGATCGCGTCGTCGTCACGACGACGCCGCTCGATCGCTGGCAATGCCCCACACTCAACGCCGAGGCGACGGCCCGCTTCGTGAGCGCTTTTCCCTCCGAACGAACCTGGGTGGCAGGCACGCACGGCACGATGCGGCCGGAGTGGATGCTGAAAGAGACCGGAGCGGCCGGTCTGCTGATCGGAGAGCCCGAGGCGGCCGTAACCGCGCTCGTCGAAAACGAGCCACCGGCGCATATGCCGGGACTCGCCGTGTTACATGAAGGAGAGCTCAGAGCGCAGCGTGCCGACCCTGTCGACCTCACCACGTTGCCGATACCCGCGTTCGACCTACTGCGCATGGATCGTTATCACTACGAGCTGCTGGGCGATCGTTTTCTCGTGCTCGAGACCGCGCGCGGCTGCCCCTTCGGCTGCACCTTCTGCTCCCGCGAGATGTACGGCAAGCCGGTGCGTCGCAAACGCGTGGACCAAGTGCTCGAGGAAATCGACAGAGCTCTCTCCGATACCGGTTTCCGCCATGCCTACTTCATCGATCTCGAGTTCACCTTTGATCGCGAGCCCGTCGTCGCCCTGTGTGAGGAGTTCTTGCGGCGTCGCTGGCGTTTCGAATGGACCTGCCAGACACGCTTCGACCAGATCGACGAACCGCTACTTCGGCTCATGCGCCGCGCCGGTTGCCGGTTGATCCATTTCGGCGTCGAGACCGGAGCCCAACGCCAGGTCGACGCCCTCAAGAAGGGGCTTTCTCTCGATCAGATCCGCGAGCAGCACGCCCTCGTCCGGCGCTGTGACATCGAAACGGCGATGTTCTTCTTGATCGGCCACCCCGGTGAGACCCCGGCGGAGCAGCGCGCGACGATCGATTTCGCCTGCGCGCTCGAGCCTGACTACGCCTCCTTCAACATCGCATCTCCCTATCCGGGCACCCGCTTTCACGAGGTTGCCGGGCCGTTCGATGAGCCCTTTCCCGCCTTCGACTGCAGCTCGCACGAACTCCACGACCTGGAGCGGACCCGCCGCAGGGCTCTGCGGGAGTTCTACTTCCGGCCGCGATATATCGCCGGCCGCTTCCGTCCTCGGCGCCTGGGTCGCACGCTCGGAGGGGTCCGCCTGCTCCGACGCCTGCTCGGCTGAAGCTCACGTCACGCGCGCGTTTCTCCGCCACCAAAGGCGCCCCAAGTTGGAGAACTTGTGGATTGCCTCGGCGCCGAGGTTGAACTTGCTCTGGCGGTGGTCTTCGCAATCCACCGGCACCTGCACCACGCGCCCGCCGTCCCGATGCACGTAGTAGACGAGGTCGAGAACGTAGGCCGAGCCGTGGCTGATGAGCGACGAATAGCGGCGGATTACCGGCACGCGGTAGGCTTTGGCGGCGATCGAATAGTCGACGAACTCGACCCCCAACAACCGCGAGGCAAGGAGTACGAATACGGCCGATCCGAAGCGGCGAAAGCGCGAGCGCTGTTGCCGGCCAGTACGCTTCGAACCGACCACGATGTCGCAGCCTCCGAGGTGCTCGACCGCGTCGTCGATGAAGTCGAGATCGATGGTCAGGTCGATGTCCAGCGACACCAGCCGATCGAAGGCGGCTTCCTGCACGAACCGACGGAACGCCCTCCCGACACCCCGCTCCGGCAGATGGAAGAAGTGAACCTCGGCGACATCGGCGGCAAGCTGCTTACCGATCTCGACGGTCGCATCGGTGGAGCCGTTGCTGCCGAGGAGAATCTCGAACTCCTCGTGCCGCGCGCACAGGAAGTCCCGCAGCGCCAGGGTCTGCGAGCGCAGCAGCTCTTGCTCGTTGTAGACAGGGATGCCGATGGTCAACGACATGCAAGGCTCTCGATTCAGAAGGCAGTCGTGCCCGTACCGCTCACCGTCTCGGCGCGCTCCGCGGCGAGTGTAGCCAGCCGCTCGGCCGCGTATCCGGCCCACGGGCTCGTGGGAAGCTCGTCGATAATACGCAATAAGCGAGCGGCGGCATCATCATCCAGACCGCTGCCCATGAGAGCTTCGGCAATGCGGAAGTGAGCTTCGCCGACTAGCTCGCCATCGGGGTAGTCGCGGACAAAATTCCCGAAGCGCTCGAGCGTGTCCTCCCAACGCTGCGTGCGAAAGGCACTCAAGGAGTGATAGTAGGCGGAGTAATAGGCCGCCGGTGATGACGGGGCGGCGGCGATCGCACGTGACAAGAGCGGCTCGGCATCTTCGTAGCGGCCCGCGTGGAACAGCTCCAGTCCTTGCCGATGCGACGCCCATGGGTCGTCCCATGAGACGCGGACCGCCACGGCCGCCAGCATCAGGACGACGGCCGCGCACGGGCCCCAGACGGCGCGATAGGCGAAGATCCCGTCGAGAAACCGCCCACCGGTCGCGAGGCTTGGACGGGCCCTCCCCGCGCCACCCGTCCCGCGGCCTCGGCGGACGCTTCCAACACGGCCGGACGCCGGATAGGCGATCGCCAGCAGCCAAACGAGCCCGACCAACGTCAGCGCGGCTCCCCAGCGGTCGGGCGGCGCCGGCCCGTACACGAGACGGACCTCTTCAGCACGCGGAACGATCAGCATGAACGAGGGGGAAGCGAGCCACACGCCATCCGCCCCTTCCACCCTCCAACGCGGGTGATAGCTGACCTTGACCAGCAACGGATGCCCCGGGTGCGTCGTGCGAATACGGATTTCCTCGGCCGAGAGCTGCGAACTTACCTCCACCCCCGCGGCGAGCGGCCGCCGGGGCAGACCCTCGGGGAGTGCGTCGACACGCGGCCACTCCGGGGGGATGCCGTCCGGGGAACCCGGCGCTGTCGCGGGGCCGGCGCGCACCAGGGGCACCTCGCCGGATCCGGGTCGCTTGAACCAGGCGAAGAACTCGTCTTTCCAGCTATCGCTCGTGAGCACCAGCGGACGGAATCGCAGGGCTTCGACGTAGCCTCCTTCGCTCCCCTGGACGCGAAACAGACGGTACGGCGGGATCTCTTCACCGGCCGAGAACGCCGCGGACGCCCCGAGCGCCTCCTTGACGCGATCGCCCCGCGCGATGACCTCGGACACATTGAACAAACGGAGATGCTCCGCGGCCCGCGCGGCGTCGAGGCGTCCGCAGTGGTACGGCAGCAGCGGGCACGAAGGGATCTGCGAGATCTCCGACTGGATGTAGAAAACGTACGGCGAGCTGATGCTCGACTGCATGTACAGGCCCTCGAGCGTGCTCGCGCCGGAAAACAGCGGCAACGACTCGAAGGCCCGGATCGTGCCGGCCTGCTCGTGCGCCGTGGTGTGCTCGTACGCCACGCGTGGGGCCGCCTCTGTGCGCCGTACCGCATCGTTGACGGCCGCATAGGCCGGCCACCCCGGCGCGCCCTCGAAGCCGGCGTAGTTCCACGTCGCCCAATCTTCGGCGACCTCGGTGAAGGCCGCCGCCCAGACCAGCACAACCGCTACGAGCAGCACGGCCGACACCGCGAGCGCTGAAGAGCGTTCGACCCCGGGCCTCCACCGCGCCACCGCCGCACGGATCGCCGCACCGGCCGGTATGGCGGCCAACAGCACCAGCCCAAGCTGAACGAACGGCAGAAATCGCATGTCGACGACGTCGATCTTCCACGCAGCCAGATAGAAGAAGAGACCGCCGGGAATCACCGAAGCGAAGTAGAAGACACGGTGGTCGATGCTCATCGCCGGGGCGACCTGCCGCGGCCGACGAAAACGCCGGTAGGCAGCGACCACCGACCCAGCCCCCAGTATCGCCATCAACGGCCAAAAGCTCGGCGGAAAGACGTGAGCGAAACCTCGGATCGGCCAGACGATGCTGTACGCCGTTGTGTATTCGGCGAAGGCGAGAAGGGGTACCGCCCAGAATCCCATCAGCGCAAACGCCAGTGCGCCCACCTTGAGCAGATACGGCAGGGCGTGGCGACCTCGCGGATGAAACAGCACCAGATATACCCCCCAGGACGCGGCCGCCAGCAAGGTGTAGGCATGGCTGAGCCCGATGGCCGCAAGCAACACGGCGTTACCCGCCCACCCGCGGTTGCGGATCACCCCGCGGTACAGCGTGCCGGCGAAGACGATCAACAAGGCGGTGCCGAAGGAGTAGGTGAATTCGCCCGCGAGCGTGCTCGTTACGTTCGCGCCCCACATCGAATTGGCCTCGTGGAAGAGGAACACGACCGAAAACGCGGCCGCCAGCGCGGGTGCCGGGAAGGCCCATCCCATGAGCCGAAAGGAGCCGTAGGCCGCCGCCGGCAAGGCAACGAGCCCGGCGACCGTAACCCACTTGAAGGCAAGCGGCAGTCCTACGACCAGTGATAGGCCCGCCATGAGCACGAACGGCAGCGGGAAATACACCTGA
>CAYSHI010000426.1:0-4731 GCA_964430745.1 uncultured Acidobacteriota bacterium
GCCGACGCGGGCCAGGATCTTGCCATCACGCCGGATGGCCCCCGTGGCCCCGCCGAGCGCGTGCAACCCGGGGCCGTCTGGCTGGCGCGGCTCTGCGGCCGGCCACTGTTGCCGGTGGCCTTCGCCTGCCGGCCCTGCGTCCGCGTCCGGTCATGGGACCGGATGATTCTGCCGCTACCCTTCGGGCGGGGGGTGTTCGAGTACGGAGAGCTGCTCTGGGTGCCTCGGGACGCTGACGAGAAGGCCAACGAAGAGGCGCGCCTCGAACTGGAGCGGCGTATCGCGGAGACCACCGACCGCGCCCGCCGGAGGCTGTAAGCACGTTGCCGGCACCCTCCGTGGGCGCACTCTCGAGATCGCAGCGCAACCCGAGGCGCGCGCTCGACCGAGCGGTCACCCGATATGGTCTAACATAGCGCGATGATTCGGAGTATGAGCGGCTACGGGCGCGGTGTGGCGGACGGTGAGGACCTGCGGATCTCCTTCGAGCTGCGCTCGGTGAATCATCGTTTTTGCCGTGTCGGCATCAATCTCCCGACCGAGCTCGTTTTTTTCGAAGGTGCGGCTCGACAGCTCATCGCCGAGAGGGTCGAACGGGGGAAGGTCGACCTGTCAGCCACCTTGCGCGGCCCCCGAGGCGTGCCCGCGGTGCAGATCAACCGAGAGCTCGCGGCGAGTTACAAGACCTCACTGGTTTCGCTGGCGGCTGATCTAGACATCGAGCCGGTTGTCGACCTCGGGATGCTCGTCAACCTTCCCGGCGTTGTCGCCGGCCAGACGACGCCTCACATCGACGCCGAGCGCGATGGTGACCTCGTTCGCCGCGCGTTAGTCGATGCGCTCGATGCCCTCGACGCGATGCGGGCCGCCGAGGGTGGGCATCTGGCGGCTGATATGGCGCGACGGTTCGAGATCATTGCCGGGCTGGTCGGCGAGGTCGAGCAGCTGACCGCGGATCTTCCGCGGAGGTACCGCGACCTGCTCTCTGCGCGCATCGAGGGCCTGCTGGAGGACTCGAGCGGCGAGATCGACCCCTCGCGCCTCGCCCACGAAGTCGCCTACTACGCTGATCGGTCGGATATTACCGAGGAGCTCGTGCGATTGCGCAGCCACATCGAAAAGGCGGCCGGTATGCTCGACGGCGGAGGCGCGGTGGGACGGTCTCTCGAGTTCCTGTTGCAGGAGATGCATCGTGAGATCAACACCATCGGCGCCAAGGCGAAGGTGGTGGAAATCGGCGACCTGGTGGTTGACCTCAAGGGCGAGCTCGAGCGGGTGCGCGAGCAAGTACAGAACGTTGAGTGACGAGAGCGCACCCCCCTGCTTCGTTCTTTCCGCTCCCTCCGGAGCGGGCAAGACAACGCTGGCACACGCGGTTCTGGGCCGCGTCGACAGACTCACGCGCACGGTCTCGTGGACCACGCGGGCGCCCCGACAGGGAGAGGTTGACGGGGAGGACTACACCTTCGTGACCCAGGAGGCTTTCGACCGAAACGAAAAGGCCGGCGGTTTCCTGGAGAGCGCTGTGGTGCACGGATCCAGCTACGGCACACCGCAAAGCGAAGTGGAACGGGTCCTCGGCGAAGGAAGTGCCCCTCTCATGGTGATCGATGTTCAGGGAGCCGCCGCGGTTCGCGATCGCCTCCGGGACCTGGTGACGATCTTCGTACTCCCTCCCTCGCGCGCTGTTCTCGAGCAGCGGCTCGGCGGCCGAGACGGCGCCGACCCCGCGAGTGACGAAACCCTGCGTCGACGCCTCCGTGTGGCATCAGAGGAGATCGCACGGTTCGTGCGGTACGATTACGTCGTCATTAACGACGATTTTGACCGAGCGGTTCGGGAGCTCGAGGCGATCCTTGTCGCCGAGTGGTGCCGCCGGCCTCGACGGGGGCGGCTCGCGCAGGAGATTCTCGACTCGTTTCGCTGATCCACCGAGGAAAACAAACATGCTCAACAATAGCTACTACCTGTTCGTGGAAGTTGCCGCGCAGCGGTGCTCGCAGCTCATGCGTGGCGCCAAGCCCAAGGTCGAGTTGCGCGCGCACAAATATTCGACCGTCGCCTGTGCCGAGGTAAAGGAGAATCTCATTCCCTGGGCAACGGCGACCGAAGAGGAGATCGCGGCCGAGCTCGTCGCCGCCGATCTCGCCGAAGAGGCTGCGCAGGAAGAAGAGTAGGCTCGTGCCCGGTCCCCGGGTCCTCGTCGTCGTCACGGGAAGTATCGCCGCCTACAAGAGCTGCGAGGTGGTTCGCCGCCTGCAGGACCGAGGCGTGGACGTGCGCGTGGCGATGACCCCCAACGCGGCGCGCTTCGTCAGCCCATTGACCTTCGCCGCGCTTTCCGGCCACCGCGTCCTGCACGATTCCTTCGACGATGCGCGGCCGGAGCGCATCGCGCACGTGCGCTGGGCGGAAGAGTGCGACGTCTTGTGTGTCGCTCCGGCCAGCGCCGACTTCATTGCCAAGATGGCGCTGGGAGTGGCGGACGATTTTCCGTCCACGCTGCATCTCGCCTTCGACGGGCCCGTCGTTGTCGCTCCCGCCATGGAAGACCAGATGTGGTTGCATCCGGCCGTGCGGCGGAACGTGGAAATCCTGCGGTCCCGCAACGTGGGCATTATCCAGCCGCCCACCGGGGCTCTGGCGTCGGGCCGCCACGGGCCCGGAAGATTGGCGGAACCACCGGTTATTGTCGACGAGATCATGGAGTTGCTCGCCGTCGGCGGCGAAACGGGACCGCTGAGCGGCCGTCGGGTCCTGGTCTCGGCGGGACCGACCCGGGAGCATTTCGACCCGGTGCGGGTGTTTACGAACCCCTCGACCGGCAAGATGGGATACGCCGTCGCCGCGGCTGCGCGGCTGTGCGGCGCAGAGGTCGTGCTCGTCAGCGGCCCCACACAGATCGCCCCGCCGGCCGGTGTGGAGGTGGTGTCTGTCGTGGACGCGGAGGCCATGCGGGCCGAGATGGTGCAGCGCGCGCGCGACGCTGATGTCGTGGTGATGGCCGCCGCGGTGAGCGACTTTCGCCCCCTCGAACGCGCCGCGGAGAAGCTGGAGAAAGGAAGTGGGGAAGGCCTGTCGCTGCGAATGGAGCGAACGCCCGACATCCTCAACGAGATCCTCGCTGTCGCGGGCGTCCGGACTGTGGTGGGGTTCGCCGCGGAGACCGCCGATCTCGAGGCGCGTGCGCTTCGGAAGATGGAGCGCAAGGGATGTGACCTCATCGTCGCCAATCTCGTTGGTAGCGGTGATTCCGGATTCGCCGCCGACAGCAACGAGGTTGTCATCTTGGACCGCCTGGGTGGCCGTACCGAGGCCGGCCCTGCGCCCAAGCCGCAGATCGCCGAGGCCGTTCTCGAGGCCGTGATCGAGTTTCGTCGGCGGCGCGACCAAGATTCCCCGGGAAGCACCGAGTGAGCGACAAGGTTTCTCGCGGTCGCTTGCGCGAACAGGTAGCCGATCGTCTCGAGCAACTGCAAAAGGAGGGCGTGTGGGGGCTTTCCATCCCCGAGAGGGAGCTCGACGTGCCGGCCGCTGACGGGTCGTTGGAATCTGTCGAGGCCGAGGCCCTCGCATGCGTCGCCTGCCGGCTTCACGAGACGCGCACCAAGGTCGTATTCGGCGTGGGCAGCCCGAACGCGCGGTTGATGTTCATCGGTGAGGGTCCGGGGCGTGATGAGGACCTCCAGGGCGAGCCGTTCGTCGGGCGCGCCGGGCAGCTGCTCGACAAGATCATCGCCGCGATGGGGTTCGAGCGAGAGCAGGTATACATCGCCAACGCCGTGAAGTGCAGACCTCCGCAGAATCGAGACCCCCAGGCGGACGAGGTCAGCGCCTGTAAGAGCTTTCTCATACGGCAGGTGGAGATCATCCGGCCGGAGATCATCGTCCTGCTGGGTCGATCGGCCGTGGGCGCGGTGCTCGACCTGAGCGCGCCGCTGTCGCGCCTGCGTGGTAACTTCCGCGACTGGAACGGTGTCAAGGTGATGTGCACGTACCACCCCGCCTATCTGCTGCGAAATCCCAGCGCCAAGGCAATGGTCTGGGAAGACATGAAGAGGGTGCGGGACACGCTCGCTGCCTCCGGCGAAGACGCCTGAAGCGTGCACGTCGAGGGCGTCGACTTGACCGGCCTGGCGGAACGGGTGGGAACACCGTTCTACTGCTACAGCGCTGCTGCCGTCTCTCGATCGTATGCGGAGTGGCGGGAGGCGTTCGCGGCGGTCGGCTTCGGCGACGGCCGGCATCGCACCTGCTTCGCCGTGAAGGCGAATGGGGCACTCGCTCTGCTGCGGCACTTGGCCGCCTCCGGTTCCGGATTCGACGTCGTCTCCGATGGCGAGCTGCACCGTGTGATGGCCGCCGGCGGTGGTGCGGCCGGCGTCGTGTTCTCGGGCCCCGGAAAGCGGCCCGACGAGCTGCGTGGCGCCGTGCTCGCGGGCGTCGGGCTGATCAACGTGGAGGCTCCGGGAGAGATCGGCATCCTTCGCGGGATCGCCGCCGAGATCGGTCACCGTGTAACGATCGGCCTCCGTCTCAACCCCGATCTCGACCCCGGCACCCATCCGGCGGTCACAACCGGGTCGCGCCATACCAAATTCGGCCTGGCGCCCGAGGAGATCGAAGAGCTGCTGTCGGCCGACGCTCTGAGCGAGCGTCTCGAGGTGAGGGCAGTCGCGGTACATATCGGCTCGCAGGGCACCGACCTGGAGCCCCCGGCGGCTGCCCCCC
>CAYSHI010000427.1:0-5520 GCA_964430745.1 uncultured Acidobacteriota bacterium
CGCCGAGGCCTCGATCGCCGTGAGGAACGCATTCGTCTTCGACGTCAACCGTTGCACCGGCTGCCAGGCGTGCCAACTCGCCTGCACCATCGAGAACGGACTGCGGCCGGAACAGAGCTGGCGTGCCGTCAACACGTTCAACGAACGGGGTTACCCCGGCATTCCGCTCTTTCACCTTTCCTTGGCCTGCAACCACTGCGCCGACCCGGCCTGCATGAGCGCCTGCCCGGCGCTCGCCTACAGCGTCGATTCCAAGACCGGCGCCGTGCTCATCGACGCGGAAGCGTGCATCGGTTGCGGCTATTGCGCCTGGGCGTGTCCCTACGACGCGCCCCGCTTCGACCACGACCTCGGCGTCATGAACAAGTGCACCTTCTGCAGCCATCGGCTCGTTGCCGGCCTGGCGCCGGCCTGCGCGGCGCTTTGCCCGACGGGTGCTCTCAGCGTCAGCCGGCTGCCCGAAGAGGATCTCTCGCAACCGATCGACGGCTTTCCGGCTAGCGACCTGCGACCGGCCCTGAAGGTCATCCCCAGGCGCCGCTCATTGGGCGCCGCGGCGGCGGTAATGGAACCGCCGATAGACCACATGTGGCCGCCAGACCCCATGACGCCGCCAGACCACACGACGCTGTCGGCCCATACGACGCTGTCGGCCCATACGACGCCGGCGTTTGGGCGGGCTATGGGGGGCCACCGGGTCGAGTCGAAGATCAGCCTGAAGAAGGAATGGCCGCTGGCGGTGTTCACGTGGCTCGCGTGCGTGATGTTCGCGCTGCTGGCACTTTTCGTCGCGGCCCGGGGCGCGTTTCCTGGAATCCCTGATCCTGCGACGCATCCTCTCGCGACGTCGGCGACGGTGGCACGATGGCCGGCAGCGGTGGTGTTCGCCGCGATGGCCGCGGTCGCGATGCTGCTCGGCGGCGCCCACCTGGGACGCAAGGCTCGTGCGTGGCGCGTCGTGCTCAATGTGGCCCGATCGCCGCTGAGCCGTGAGATCGTCGTCTTCGGGCTGTTCGCCGGGCTCGGTACCGGCTATCTGCTGCTGCCTGAGGTCACGCCGCTGCTCACCGTCATCGCCTTGGGATCGGGAGTCCTCGCGTTGGCTGCGATCGAGGATGTCTACCGTTACACGTTGCGGGCAACGGCCCCGCTGCCCCACAGCGCCAACGTGTTGTTGACCGGACCGTTCTTGGCGGCCCTGTTGCTACTGGGAGCGCCGGCTGCGAACGGTCTTGCCGTCGTTCTGGGCGTCGGCAAGGCGGTGCTCTACGTGTGGCGCAAGCTCTCGTTGGCTCGGCGCGGGATCACATGGCGTCCGCTGACCACTGTCCTTCGCCTGGGCATCGGCGCCGCCGCCCCCCTCGCGATCGCCGCTCTGTCCGGTCCGCGAGAAGCGCTGGTTGCCTGGGTGCTGGTGGGCGAGCTCATCGATCGCTGTGAGCTCTACGACGAGCTCGAGATCATGACGCCACGGCTGCAAATGGCCCGTGACCTGGCGAAGCTTCGTGGCGAGACGACGCAAACGATGGGCGCTGCGCCGGAGGCGCGGAACGCAGCGAGAGAGCCCGTGTAGATGTCGCGCCAGCGAGTTGAGCCAGCGCAGCTGCCGATCCCCCTCCTGATCGCCGGGCCGATCAGGAGGGCTCGGGTAGCAGCCGGAGGGCGTCGCAGTGCGACGGCCGGACCGCGCCGAAGTGCCGATGGTCCAGGGTCGCGACCTTCTCCTCCCGCAAACGCTCGCACACCGCGATGACCGACGCGTCGACGAAGCCGATATCCAGATCTGCGTACTTTTCCTCTACGGCGGCCGCTCTTGCGAGGTCAGCCTCGGTGAGGGGTTCGAGCCGATAAGCGCCGTTGGCGATGTCTTCCACGAAGCTCCGCCAGACGTCGAGCGTCAGTCCCTTGCGGATCCAGTAGTCGATCTCGACAAGGGTCGGCGCGACCACCACCAGCGGTTCCCGCGCGCTGCCCAGCAGGGCGGCGCAGACGCGGTGATGCGGATCGTCGGCATCGAGCGCGGCGAGAATTGGTCCGGTGTCGAGTACCAGAGCCATCAGCTTCGAAATGCCGCGCGGGTGGGAGCGTCTTCATCGGCTACGCTCTGCTCGGCGAGGTTCGCACCGCCGCTGCGCCCGAGGCCGAGCCGTGGGCGCCGGGCACTCTGAATTTCCTCCGCCTTCGCAGCCACCGCCGCGCTCAACAGCTCGTTCAGCGGCACACCCTGGCGCTTGGCTTCGGCACGGAGCACCTCGAGGTCGTCCGCCTCCGCGGCGATCGTCGTACGCTGTTTCATCATGAAGCTGATGCTAGCATAAGCATCTGATGCGTGCATCGATCTTCTGGCCTTGATTGGAGATTGCGCCATCGTTGCTTTCCTTCGCGGTGGGCCATCTTCGCGGGCGTTGCCCCGCATGCCGTGCGTCCACTAGAGTTCGACGGCCACGCCTCGCGGAATTCCAGGCTGTCCGAACATTTCAGCGGCGCACCCAGAGGCGATCGCGGCGGAACCACCGCGGGAACCGGAGCCTGGTAATCGGCATATCGCTCGGCCTATACAGGATCCTCGAACAGCTTCGAGGCGCGGGTCAGCGGTAGCGCTCGAACCACTCCAGAATGTGGGCCACCTTGGACATCAGGTAACTCGGCCGCGCGGCGATGCCGTGCGAGGCCTCGGGGATGCGCACCAGCGCGGTGTCGATGCCTAGGAGCTTGAGCGCCGTGTAGTACTGCTCCGACTCGGACATCGGCGTGCGGTAGTCGACCTCTCCCGTGAGCAGCATCGTCGGCGTTGTCACGTTGCCGACATGGTGCAGCGGCGAGCGCTCCATGTAGTGCTCGAGGTTGTCCCAAGGGAGGCCGGGGAACCAGGTCTTGTACACCGGCGCGATGTCGGCGGTGAGAACAAAGCTGTACCAGTTGATCACCGGTTTCGCCGAAACCGCGGCGGCAAAGCGGTCGGTATGGCCGACAATCCACGCGGTGAGCACTCCGCCACCGCTGCCGCCGGTGACGAATAGCTGGTCCTCGTCGACAAAGCCACGCTCGAGAACCGCGTCGACCCCCGACATCAGATCGTCGTAGTCCTGGCTCGGGTATGCGTGGTGGATCAGGTTGCCGAACTCCTCGCCGTAGCTCGTGCTGCCGCGCGGGTTGGTATATAGAACGACGTACCCTGCCGCGGCGAAGAGCTGCACTTCGGCGGCGAAAAAGTCGCTGTAAGCGGCAAACGGACCACCGTGAATCTCGAGGATCAACGGGTATTGCCGCGACGGATCGAAGCCCGGCGGCGTCACGATCCAGCCTTGGATCGGCCGCTGGTCGTAGCTCGACTCGTACCGGAACATCTCGACGTTGCCGAGCTGCTTGTGCCCCAGCAGGTCGGCGTTGAGGTCGGTGAGCCGCTGCATCTCCCCGGCGATGCCTTCTTCGGATGCGGCATTGGTCCAGAGCGGCGTTGCCACAGCCAGGTCGGCGGGGTGCGTGGCGTCGGCCAGCGTGAAGGCGAACCGATCGTTGTTCGCGAGCGAGAACGCCCCGCCGGTATACGGGCGACCGAGCGACAGCCCGCCGACGTTGCGCGCCACGTCGGTGACCTCGCCGTCGAGCGAAATGAACGCCACCTTGGTGTTGCCCTCGTCGTCGTATTGGAAGAACAGACCGCTGCCGTCGGCGCGCCAGGCGTGGCCACCGACGTCGCGGTCGAGGGAGTCCGACACGAGGCGCTTGCCGGAGCCGTCGCTGTTCATGACGTACAGTCGGGTCACCTGGTAACCCTGGTATCGCTCGTCGTATCCGGTCCAGGCGATCTGTGAGCCATCCGGAGAGACGACAGGAGCGTTGTCAGGGCCGAAGCGATCCGTGAGCCGGGTCAGCTCACTGTCTGCAAGCGACACCCGGTATACATCGGTATCGCTGCCCTCCAGGTCGGCATCGTCCCGGCGGTTGGCGGAAAACAGGATGGCGGACGAATCGGGCGTCCACGATAGTGGCCCCCCGTGGTTGAAGTCACCGGAGGTGAGCCGGCGGGGGGTTCCGCCTTCGGCCGAGACGATGAACACGTGCGTGAACCCGAGCGGCAGGTATCCAGCGCCGTCGAAGCGATAGGTCAGGCGCGACATCACCCGGGCAGGTTCGGCCCAGTCGGCGCCCGGCGGCGCCGCCGGCAATGTTGCGAAAGGCTCCGGTGAGGCGGGCACGAACATCGAGAAGGCGATCGAGTGTCCGTCCGGCGACCACGAGATACTCCCGGGCGATTCGAGAAGGCTGGTGAGCTTGGCGGTCTGGCCGCTGTCCATCCAACGCATCCAGAGCTCGGCGCCGCCGTCTCGCGTTGATACATAGAGCAACTTCGACCCGTCCGGTGACCAGCGTGGCGAGAAATCGTTGGCGGTGCCGGTGGTCAACGGGCGCTTGTCGCCGCTGGCGACGTCGGCGATCCACAAGTTCGATCGCGAGGTGTCGGCCATGATGTCGTTGAAGTTGCGCACGTACACGACGCGGGAACCGTCGGGTGAGATCTGTGGGTCCGACACCCACTCGAGCTGGAAGATATCGAGAAGCTCCAGATGGTCCGAGCTCTGCGCGCCGACCACCACGACCGGAGCCATGACAACAAGCAACGTGCACAATCCCAGCGCCCTCGGTGATCTCATTCGCCGTTCTCCTCCTGGTGTCCTGCCGGAAATCGAGAACACAGGATAACCCCGAAAAGTCTTTGCTTGGTGTCGAGACCGCTGCCGGGGCACCCGGCGTCCGCAACGGATGCCGTGGCCGCGCGCGGCGTCGGATGTCGTGCGATACCGTTTCGGTTGTTGCCATTCGAGCCGTCGTTCAATGCGTGACGCTGACCGAGGGAGACATGGACTTCCGCCGAACACGAAACCCGCTGCCCGCCATTCCCGCCGCGCTGCTGCTGCCGGTTCTGGTATCTCTGATCGCCGGTTGCTCTCCCAGGGCATCGGCGCAACAGGAAGTGCCCTTCGTTCTCGCCGGAAGCCTGATCGACAACGCGGAATACGCCGCGCGCCGGGCAAGGTTGATGGACGAGATCCCCGACGGTGTTGCCGTCATTCCGGGGGCCACCGCCCGAACCGCGGACTATCAGTTCTTCCAGAACAACGACTTCTTCTATTTCACCGGGGTCGAGGCGCCGGATGCATGGCTTCTGATCGACGGCGTCGAGCGGGTGAGCACCCTCTTCCTCACACTCGACGAACACGACGCGCGGGGTGAGGGAATCCCCTCGGAGCTTGTCTTGGACCCGACGGCGCACACGGGGATCGAGCAGTCGTTGCCGGTCGAGGGAATGGACGCCTTCTTGGCGGAAGCCGGCCGGCGCGTGGGCGTCTTTTACCTGTCGCAGCGTCCGGAAGAGCTGCACCGCATGAACACCAACGAGGTGTACCGGGCCTTTCAACGCACGGTCACGGAGAATCCCCTGGACGGCCGCCTGACGCGTGAGCTGCAACTCGTCGAGCGTCTGCGGCAACGGTATCCCGATGTCGAGGTGCGCGACTG
>CAYSHI010000428.1:0-9719 GCA_964430745.1 uncultured Acidobacteriota bacterium
TCAGACCGGCGGCAAGGTCCTCGCCGACCGTGTCCTGTCACAGCTCATGCGCGGCGACTGGCCGTCGACGCTCGAGGAATGGGAAGAGCGCATGGGCTGATGCCGACTCCTGATGTTGGCCCCGCCATCGAGTATCGTTGACGGGATGGGCACCCCCTCCGCACACACGAGCATCGATATCGTCGATCATGACGAGGTCCGGCAGCGACTGACGGACCCCGCCGTGGCGATCGTCGACGTGCTTCCTCCGGCCACCTACGAGCACGCGCACATACCGGGGGCGTTGAACTTGCCGCTGGCACACGTGCTCGATCACGCTCACCACGTTCTTCCCGACACCGATCAGGAGATCATCCTCTACTGCGCCAGCTTCTCGTGAAACGCCAGCGAGCGGGCCGGCGGCCTGCTTCAGGATCTCGGCTACACACGCCTGCGCGAGTACGCCGGTGGGATGGCGGATTGGCTCGACCGGGGCGGCGACGTCGCCTCCGCTTCCGGGGCTCACCCATCGACGTCTCCGGGGCCGACGCGAGCTGACCCCGCAACGTCGGCGCAGGCACCAGCGCATCGCGCCAGCTTTTCGAACCGGCCCGGCGGCTCTGCGGCGAGGCAGGGGTCGCTCAGCGACCGCCTCGTCGATGCCGCGGTGCTCAATCGCAGCATCGGCGGCCTGCTCGGCATCTGGCTCGCCATCGCCGTCGGATTCGGCCTGATGTTTTGGGCCGCGGACCTTGCCGGCGCCCCCTGGATCAGTCGCGACGTCGGCGGACCCGGCAGCCTTGCGGACCTCGGCAACGCGCTCTACTTCAGCTTCGTCACCGCGCTCACGATCGGTTACGGAGACATCAGCCCGCTGGGGCCGGCCCGCATCCTCGCCATCATCGAAGGCGCGGCGGGGCTCCTGATCTTCGGGTTCGTCATCTCCAAGCTGGTATCGCGCCGTCAGGAAGAGCTCGTCGAAGACACGCACAGGATCGCCTTCGAGCAGCGCCTCGGGCGGGTGCGCACGAGCCTTCACCTGGTGCTCTCGGAGCTGCAGGTCATCGCCAAGATGTGCACGGAGCACACGGTCGCGGCCGATCGCGTGCGCATTCGCGCGGAGAGCACATTGGCGATCTTCGAAGGTGAGCTGCGGACGGTGCACGACCTGCTCTACAACCCGCAGCAGATGCCCGAAGAGCAGGCTCTCGAGTCGATCCTGGCCAGCATCGCCGCCAGTCTCGAGGTCCTCAACGAGCTGCTCGGGTGCATGCCCGCGGAGAGCCGCAAGTCCCGGCTCCTTAGCAGGGAACTGCACAACATCCATCTGGGCGCGGTCGAGATTTGCGCCGATTGCGTGCCGCGAGACTACGCCGAAGACCTGGCCGCCTGGATGGACCGCGTGCAGCAACAGGCCGAGAAGCTGGCCTAACCGCCAAATCAGTGATCTTCGGCCCCACCGGCATGCTGCTAAGGTGCTGGAATGGCCGCAGACTCCAAAGAGCGCAAGCGCCTCCCCCCGAGCAAAGCTTGGCCGCTGATCAAGCGGTTCTGGCCCTGGGTGCGCCCACACATCGGTTACGTCTGGACGTTGGTAGTGCTGCTTCTGATCAGCACGCCCCTACCCCTGGTCTCTCCCTTGATCGTGCGTCGGGTCGTCGACGACGCCGTGCAGAATTCCGAGCGCGGCGATCTCTTTTTCTGGGGCGTGGTTCTCGTCGGCATGACGCTGATGAGCGTCCTGTTCGCCCTCGCCATCGGCTACTGCACGACGCTGTTTCACACCAAGGTCATCCGCGACATTCGCCTCGACCTCTACCTCCACATGCAGCGGCTTTCGTACCGCTACTACGGCGACAAGGAAGCCGGCTACCTGATGTCGCGCCAGACGGACGACGTCGGCAACCTGCGGGGCGTAATGGCGGACTCGTTTGCCACAGGGGCCGTCGAGCTCGTGCGCGGCTTCGGCTTCGCGGCGATGATTTTTTACGTCGAGTGGCGCATGGCGTTGGGCGGGCTGGTGCTCGTGGTGGGAATCTTCGGCTTCCAGTACGCCATCTCGGGCACCATGCGGAAGCTGGCCCGCCGGACCCGCGAAACGTGGACCGAGGTCTCCAAAGCGCTGCACCAGGGGATCTCCGGATATTCGTTGGTGCTGGCCACGGCGTCGGAACGCCACGAGGCGCGCCGCTTCACCCACGTGCTTCACGACAGCGTGCGCGCCAACCTGAGGCAGGACCTGTTCTTCCTCCTCACGCGCAACGTGTTCCGGCTGATCGGCGGCGTCGCGCCGACGATCATCGTGCTGGCGGGGGTGTATCTCATCGTCACCAGCGAGTTGACCGTCGGAGGGCTGTTCGCCTTCTTCATGTACCTGATGCAGATGTTCTCGGCCTTCGGCACGGTCGCGAACATCAACCCGCGCATGCAGAGCTCGCTCGCGTCGCTCGAGCGCATCTACGAGGTTCTCGACACCGAATCCGAGGTGGTGGGTGCTATTCCCGGCGAGAAACCCACGCACCTCGAGGGTGCCGTCTCCTTCGAGAAGGTCGGGTTCGAGTACGAGCCCGGTCGACCTGTCCTGCGCGACATCGACCTCGAGGTCTCCGCGCGGGCGATGGTAGCGCTGGTCGGCCCGTCGGGCGCCGGCAAGACGACGTTGGCGCACCTGCTGACGCGTTTTTTCGACCCTACGAGCGGTCGCGTGCTCATCGACGGACACGAACTGAGGCACCTGGACCTTCACTGGTACCGGCATCACATCGGTCTGGTACCGCAGGAGATCTTTCTGTTCGACCGAACAGTGCGAGAGAACATCACCTACGGAACCACCGACTCGACTGACGAGAAGCTCCGGGAGGCAGCCCGCGCCGCCAACGCTCTGGATTTCATCGAGCAGATGCCCGACGGATTCGACACCCTCGTCGGCGAGCGCGGCGTGAAGCTCTCCGGAGGGCAACGGCAGCGACTGGCCATAGCCCGCGAGATCCTCCGCAACCCGGCGATCCTCGTCCTCGACGAAGCCACGTCCTCGCTCGACTCCGCCACCGAGGCGCTGATCCAGGAGGCGCTGGGCGTGCTGCTCGCAAACCGCACCTCCTTCGTCATCGCTCACCGCCTCTCGACCGTCGTGCGCGCCGACATGATCATCGTTCTCGACGAGGGACGCATTGTCGAGATCGGCACCCATGACGAGCTGCTCTCGGCAGAGGGCCTCTACAAGAGGCTGTACCGGTCCCAGTTCCGCGACGCCTAGCAGGGCGCGGGAGTCTGCCCGGAGTGAAGGAGGTCCGGGGAGGTTGACGGTTGGGCGCGGAGATCGATGCTGCCCTTCGCGTGAGGTGCGGGTATTTGAGCGGCTTCGCCGCGCTTGCGGTTCGCAGTACACGCGAGAGGGCAGCATCGATCTCCGCACCCAACCTCAGATCTGATTCGCCGGGTCGCAACTGCCACGTCCTGCCCCTCCCCACCAAGACGACTCCCCGTGCCAACCATGCAACGTTGGCGGCGACTCGAAGGGGGAATTCTCCGGCGCCCGTGAGCGGCCAAGCGCGAGTGCATGAAGCTAGACAGCACCGAAGGAGACACGCCGAACGCTCGGCCGCCGGAGAATTCTCCCCCGAGCCGGAAGACGGCGGAGCCGGCTGTCGGGGGATGCCGTGGCCTCGACATCGTCTCGCTGCCCGTCTCTGAGTGGTTACTCCGTACATGATCGGGCGGGCGGAGGTGTCGGCGGGCAGCGGGCGTTCAGCGTGTCTCCAGAGTGATTGCCCACCCCAGGCACTCGCGCTCGGCCGCCTATGCTGCCCGCCGATACCTCCGGCGGACGGCGGTTGGTGGCACGGCTATCTCAGTGCATCAGGATCGTAGGGCGGGCGCGTTTGGGCAGGGAGCCTCGTCTTGACGGGACCCTGCAGAGGGTCGCCTGGCGCCAACCCTCCCGTCTACCCCTACCGACCACCCAAAACGTTACCGATGATTCCTCCGATATCACCGCGACCACCGCTGGCCGTGTGAGCCGTGGGCAAGCGCGGGACCAGCCAATCGAGAAACGCCTGGTTGGAACGCGTCTGCAGCCACACGTCGCCGCGACCGGAGAACTCGCACACCAGGCCCTCGCCGCTGATCAGCGAGGTGAAGAACCCGGAGATCTTCTTCACGCTCCACTTCACCGAGGGTTCGAATGCCACGACATGGCCGGTGTCGATGATCAGGTCTTTGCTGCCGTCGAGCGTGATCTTGTGGATGGCGCCGAAGGAGCTCATCAGCGCTTCTCCGGACCCCTTCAGATGCAGCAGAAAGAGCCCCTCCGAAGAAAAGAAGGATGTCGCGCCGCCGAACTTGGTGTCGATCGCGATGCTGGTCGCACCGGCGAGGAATGACCCCGACTGCACGAAGAGCTCGCCCCGTACGTCGACGCTCTCGACATCCCCCGGCAGGCTCGGGGCAAAGGTGATCTGCCCCGGCTCCCCTTGTGCCGTGAACGTGTTGACGAAGAACGACTCGCCGCCGAGCACCTTGCGCATCGCCGACTTCAGCAGGCCGCCTTGCAGGCCGCTTTCGACCTCGAGGTTGGAGCTCATCGACACCATTGCGCCGGTTTCGGCCTGCACGCTCTCGCCGGCGGCGAGCTCGACGATGCCGAGGGCGTAGGCGGGGCGATGCTGGATCTCTACCTTCATGGGGCGCTCCTGTTCGGCTGTTGCGGACGGGGCAGTGTCACGGCTCACGAAGCCAATCGAAAACGACGAAGGTCTGGCCGGCCACGGTGATCGTGCCGCTGCGCTGCCGGCCGGTCCGGTTCGCCTCTACCCTATACGAGACGGCGCCTTGGCCGGTTCCGCTGTCCGACGTGAGAAAGATCCAGTCGACATTGCTGCGGGCGGTCCAGCCGCAGTTCTCGCTCGTCGAGACGTTGATCCGGCCGACGCCGCCTTCCATGTGGAAGTTCTCGCTGGCCGGGCTTATCTCGTACTCGCAGCCGGTTGCGGCTTCCTGCACGACGATGACCTGCTTGCCGGCGATGTTCAGCGCGCCGGAGCGTGGCGCGCCGGTGGCGTTGGGTTCGAGTGTGAACTGCACCTCGTCACCACCGGCGACGACGTTCGGCGAGGTCAACGTGATCCATCGAGCTTGGCTGAACGCGATCCAGACGCAGCCGGCCGGCGTGGTCACGGCGAAGCTACCCGAAACCGAGGCGGAACCGAGCTCGCGCGTGTCGGGGAACACCAACGAAAGGCAATACTTGGTCACGAAGGCGTCCTGCGGCCCACCCAGCTCGCCCTGAACGGGGTTGAAGGTAGGAAAATCTTCCGAGCCCGTCTGCCCGGCGACATACGCGTTGCCGGAACCGTCCACGGCGATGCCGATGCCCGCGTCGGCTCCCGCCCCTCCGGAGAAGGTCGAGTAGGTGATGCCGGTGCCGCGATCGTCGATGCGGGTGACGAACACATCGGAGCCCCCGCCGAAGAAGGGCTGCAACGAATCGACCGTGGGGAAATCCGGAGATGACGTCATGCCGGTGACGTGAGCGTTGCCGGAGCCATCGACGGCGATGCCGCCGCCGACGTCGAAACCTTCGCCGCCGAGGAAGGTGGAATAGATCACCGCGCCGCCGTCGGGCGCGAACTTGGTCACGAAAGCGTCCGGCCCCCCGCCCGACCGGAGTTGAACAGGGCTGCGCGTCGGGAAGTCGGGCGACTCGGTCTGTCCGGTAACGTAGGCGGCGCCGGCGGCGTCCACGGCTATCGCCAACCCCACATCCGCGGCCCCGCCCCCGAGCGCGGTGGCGAACTCCAGGGTGCCGCGCGGGCCGAACTTGGCCACGAAGGCGTCCCTGCCATCGCCCAGGACTTGAACCGGATTCACCATCGGGAAATCCGCCGACTCCGTGGAGCCTGTCACCCATGCGTTACCGGCGGCGTCCGCGGCGACGCCGAAGCCGGCTTCAACGCCCGTCGCGCCTCCCAGGTAGGTGGAAAACACGGTCTGTCCCGTCGCGTCGAGCTTCACCAAGAACGCGTCGTCGGGGCCTGCGAGGGCTGCCTGATGCGCGTCAACCGTGGGGAAGTCATCCGATGTCGTTGTCCCGGCCAGGTAGACGGCGCCGGCATCATCGAGGGAGATCGACGCCACCGAATCCACCGAGGCGCCACCGACGAGCGTGGCGAAATCCAGCGCTGTCCCGTCGCTGCGAAGTCGGGCGACGAACCCGTCCACCGCGCCGGCGAAGACTCCCGTCGTCGCTGGGAAGTCGGTCGACGCCGTGTCGCCCACGACCCACACCGAACCGTCCGACGCGACGGCCACACCAGCCCCGCGCTCCATACCACTGCCGCCCAGGTAGGTGGCGAACTCCAGCCGGGTTCCGGCGGCGTCGAGCTTCGCCACGAAGACGTCGAGATCGCCGCGCGGTGTCCCCGCCAAGGGAGCGTCGTCGTCAGACGCCGCCACCGGAAAATCGTCCGAAGAGGTGGTGCCGACGACGAAAATCCCTCCATCGGGGCCCAGCGCGATGCGCGGCAGATCCTCCGACGCGATTCCTCCGAGGTAGCTCGAGAACCCGATGGCCGGGTCGATCACCAGTTCCTTCTCGGTGTCGTACGCGCCGATACGGAAGCCGACTTCATCGGCGCCCGGGTCGACAACGAAGGCCCCCTCGACGGTTCGCCGGGCCGCTCCGTCGCCTTGATAGACAAACGGTGCGCTGTGGGTAAAGCGCGATGCTCCCAGCTTGACGACCAGATTGCCCGCGCCGTCGACGGCCACGTGATCAGCGCCGAGCAAACGCAACCGGATCCTCGATGGGTCGGCCCTGGGGGCGACGACGAAATCGTATGCCGCAACGCCGCCATCGCCACGAAAGATCCAATCGATCCCCGCGTAGACGTCATCCCAGCGGATTGCGTCGTAGCGCGGGACACCCGTCACCCAGGAGCCGGGGTCCGCGCGGCGGAGGTAGTGGCTGTAACCGGACGGCGGAGCCGCCGGCAGTGGGGCGTGATCCGTGCGAGCGCCGACAAGGCGCAGCCGCAACACCGCAGGCCACTTCTCCCGACCTTCCAGGCGCCGAAACGTCGCCCCTCGTCGGTCCAACCGGACGTCATAACCTCCCGCCCGCGCACGAAATGCATCGCTCTTCGAACCGTCCTCGAGGAAAACGGGCTCGAAACTCAGGGGCAACCCTTCCGCACCATTCGCCGACAGCGGGGCGGACGCTCGCACGGGTCTCGTTTGCGCGATCGCCGGATGCGCCGTTTCCGGACGAGCCACCGTCCTACGCACCGAAGTCGACGCCGTCACGAACGCCGGGTCGGAGCCGGGAAGGGCCGCATAAGCGCCCGCAGCAACCGCCAGCAGTACCACGATCGGGCACGAAAAAGAGGCGCGCATCCGGGTCTCTCACGTTCTCGGGGCAGCGGCTGGGGCGGAGATGGCTCTCGCGCCGGGCGGCGCCCGCCGGGCTCAGTCTAGTATGCCCGGATGCTTTTCCACTGGGGCACCCTCGAGGCACAACGATGATCGAGGCATCCGGGCTCACTTTCACCTACGCGGGCGCCGATGCACCGGCCGTCAGGGGGATCGACTTCGAGATCGGCAACGGGGAGATCTTCGGCTTTCTCGGTCCCAGCGGCGCAGGCAAGAGCACGACGCAGAAGATCCTCATCGGCCTTCTACGCGAATACGTCGGCCGGTTGTCGGTATTCGGCCGAGATCTTCGAACCTGGGGCCCGGAGTACTACGAACGCGTCGGGGTGTCCTTCGAGCAACCGAACCACTATCTCAAGCTCACCGCGCTCGAGAACCTGTCGTACTTCGGCTCCCTGTTCGGCGGCGACACCGAACAGCCGGTCAGGTTGCTGGACGCTGTCGGCCTCGAGCAGCACAAGGACATGCGGGTGGGGCAGTTTTCGAAGGGCATGCGCAACCGTCTGAACGTCGCACGGTCGTTGATCAACCGACCCGAGTTGCTCTTTCTGGACGAGCCCACGGCGGGCCTCGACCCGGTCAACGCCCAGCGTATCCGCGACATCATCGCCGACGTACGCGGCGCCGGCGCCACGGTTTTTCTCACGACCCACGACATGTGGACCGCCGACCAGCTGTGCGATCGGGTCGCGTTCATCGTCGACGGCGAGATCCCGCTCATCGATTCGCCTCGGGAGCTCAAGTTGAAGCACGGCAAGCGCTCCGTCCGCGTCGAATTCGCCCTTTCCCAGGAGTACGGGACGCAGGACGACAACTCGATCGAGTCCACTGACGGCAGCGGCGGGCGTAGCGGTGCCGACGGCGCACGCGCCGGCGATGCCGGCGAGCGACGCGGCGCCGAGTTCGACCTCGACGGCCTCGCCGAGAACACGGAGTTTCTCTCATTGCTTCGGGATAGCCGGGTGGAGACGATTCACACCCAGGAGGCGACGCTCGAGGACGTCTTCATCGAGGTCACCGGGCGATCGCTGACATGAGGCGCTTTGCCCGCTCGGTGCACAAGGACATCGTGCTGCAGTACCGAGGCGGCTTCTACGTCGTAGGCGCGGCGGTGGCGCTCTTCTACATCGGGATTCTGAGTCAAGTTCCGGAAAGCTGGCCCCTGAACCTACCCCTGCTCATCCCTTTGCTGCTGATCGTCAATGTCCTGATCACGACCTTCTATTTCGTCGCCGCGCTGGTGCTCTTCGAGAGAGCCGAAGGAACCCTGGCCGCGACGGCAGTCTCGCCGCTGCGGGTGCGTGAGTACCTCGGCGCGAAAGTCGTTTCGCTCGCGATTCTGGCGATCACCGAGAACGCCGCGGTCGTGGTGTTCTTCTACGGCACCGACTTCAACGGCGTCACGCTGGCCGCCGGGCTCATCTCGCTGTGCGGCTTCTACACGTTGACCGGCTTCGGCGCCATCTCCCGATTCGACTCGATCAACTCCTTTCTCATCCCCTCGAGCGTGGTCATCACGATTCTCCTCGTGCCCCCCATGGTTTTCCATTTCCGGGCCGACCCGACCGGAATGATCTATCTGCACCCATTGCAGCCGTACCTCTCCCTCGTGACCGCGGCCTTCCTGCCACGACCACCGGCGGAGACCTTCTACGGGGTGATCGCCGGGGCACTGTGGTTGGCCGTCGCGTACGGCGGCGCGCGGCGCGCGTACGGCCGGCTGATCGCGCGATGAGCGGGTTGTCGATCTTGTTCAAGCTGGCACCGGTCGACTGGAAGAACATCCGGCGAGATTCCCTGCTCATGTGGATGCCGGTGATCCCTGTGCTGCTGGCGCTCGGAATTCGATGGGGAGCGCCGCCGCTGACCGAAACGCTGCTGCGCACGACGGGCTTCGACCTGACCCCCTACTACCCGCTCATCATGGCTTCGTTCGTCATTTCGCTGCCGGGCATGGTCGGCACGGTGACCGGCTTCCTGCTGCTCGACGAGCGCGACGACGGGGTCCTGGAGGCTCTGCTCGTAACGCCGATCTCCGCCAACGGCTACGTCGGTTATCGGGTCGCGACCCCGCTGCTCGCGGGCTTCGTGATGACCGTCGCCAGCTACCCGCTGTGCGGCCTCACTCCGTTGCCCCCGCTCGATCTCGTTGCCGCTTCCCTGCTGGGCGGCTTCGGCGCCCCCTTTATGGCCCTGTACCTCGCCGCGTTCGCCGACAACAAGGTCACCGGCTTCGCCATGATGAAGCTGATGAACGCGATACAGGTGTTGCCGCTGATCGCGTACTTCGTGCCCATGCCGGCGCAGTTGCT
>CAYSHI010000429.1:0-2966 GCA_964430745.1 uncultured Acidobacteriota bacterium
CTGGGACGATCGTCGGGCGCGTGGGATGCGCTGCTCCTCCATCTTGCCGCCGAGTTCGCCCCGCTGACCGAGCGGTGGATCTTCTCCGGCGCGAAGTACGGCTGGTCGCTGCGTGTCATCCAGAAGAAGCGCACGATCCTCTACATGACGCCGCAAGAACGTTGCTTTCAGGTGGGTTTCGCCCTCGGGGAAAGAGCTGTGGCCGCGGTGCGCGAGGCGCGCATCTCGCGGGAAACACTCGACTTCGTGGATAATGCCCCCAAGTACGCCGAGGGTCGGGGGGTTCGCCTCCGGATTCGTTACAAGAAGGACTTGCCCGATATCGAGAAGATCGCCACCGCCAAGATGGCCAACTGAGGAGAGCCGAGGAGAGCCGATGAGAACCAAGACAGTCGTTTTGATGCTGATCGCAATCGTTGTGTGGGTAGCTCCGCTTCAGGCGCAGCAGCGCGGAGGCCGCGGCGTCCCGGCGCCCGAAGCTCCGCGGGAGATGGCTCCCGTCCCCAGTGAGCAGACCTCGGTGACCGAGCACACCATCGTCGTCGATGGCGAGACGGTCCCGTACACGGCCACGGCGGCGACCATGCACCTGGTGGACGACGACGGCGAGGTTACCGGGAACCTCTACTACACGGCCTATACGCGCAGTGATGTCGACCCGGCGACACGGCCGATCTCGTTTATCTACAACGGTGGGCCCGGTTCGGCCTCCATGTGGCTGCACATGGGCGCATTCGGGCCCAAGCGTGTACCGGTGAACGAGTCCGGACCGACCCCGCCGCCGCCGTACGACCTGGTGGATAACCCGGGCACGCTGATCGACATCACCGACATGGTGTTCATCGATCCGATCGGCACCGGGTTCAGCCGCGTTGTCGGAGCAGGCGAGGGGAGCGACTTCTGGGGTATCGACGAGGACGCGAGCTCGCTGACCCAGTTCGTCTCGCAGTACATCACCCGCAACCAGCGGTGGAACTCCCCCAAGTTCCTCATGGGCGAGAGCTACGGCACGACGCGCTCCGCCGTACTGGTGAATCGGCTCCAGAACCAGGCGGGCATGCAGGTTAACGGCGTGGTGCTCATCTCGGCCGTGCTCGACTTCGAGACGCTGCTGTCCGCGCCCGGTCACGACACTTCGTTCGTCACCTATCTGCCGACCTACGCGATTACCGCGGCGTACCACGGCGCGATCCCCTGGCCTGATGACCTCGAAGGCTGGCTCGACGATGTGCGCGACTTCGCCGTCGGCGACTACGCTCACGTGCTCGCGCAGGGCTCATCGGCGCCCGCCGCCCAGGTGGCGGCCGTGCGGGCCAAGCTGAGCGAGTACACGGGGCTCTCCGAGGATTATCTACAGAAGGCCAACCTGCGGGTCAACGCAACGCAGTTCCGCGCCGAGTTGCAGCGCAATCAGGGGATGGTCACGTCACGGCTCGATGCCCGCTACGACGGCTTCACCAACCAGTTGCTGAGCGAGAACGCCGGCTACGATCCGCAGTCGACGGCGATCAGTGGTGCCTACACGGCCGCTATCAACCGCTACCTGCGTGACGAGCTCGGTTTCGAGACCAAGGAGACCTACCGTACCGGCGGCGGCGCGCGGGGTTGGAACTGGAACCGTGCCGGCGGCGGCCGCGGATGGCAGGGCGCCACCTACGTGGCCTCCGACCTCGAGCAGGCGATGATCCGAAACCCCAACTTGAAGGTCCAGGTCGAGAACGGCTACTACGATCTGGCGACGCCGTTCTTCGCCATGGAGTGGACCACCGACCACATGAACCTCCCCGACGAGCTGCGCTCCAACATCAAGCACAACTTCTACCAGGCGGGGCACATGATGTATGTGCACGAGGAAGAGCTGATGAATCTCAAGCGCAACATCGCACGCTTCGTCGAGATGGCGACGCAGGTCTCGGCCTCGTCGCAGCAGTAGGTTCCGGTGGCGAAGCAGTCGCTATTCCGCTGGTTTCTCGAGATCGTGACCCCTTGAGATACAGCCATGATCAGTTCGGTACGCTGGTGGTCGTGTCACTGGGTCCGTTCGCTCTGATCATGTCGATCGTGATGGCGACGGCGGGATTGACCGTGGCGGCCGTCATCGTGTGGGTGGTCTCCCTCGTCCTGCTGGCGTTGTTCTACCGCCTGCGTGTCGAGGTGACGCGTGAACATCTCCGCCTCCGCTTCGGCATCGGCCTCATCGGCCGCACATTCCCGATCGCCGAGATCGCCGTCGCCCGTCCGGTGCGTAACAAGTGGTACTACGGCTGGGGAATTCGGTTCACGCCGAGGGGTTGGCTGTACAACGTCTCCGGCTTCGACGCGGTTGAGATCGACATGCGTTCAGGAAAGAGATATCGCATCGGCACCGATGAGCCGCAGGCGCTCACCGCGGCGGTGAATCACGCCATCGGCGAGTAGGCGATATCCTGTCCTGATGGGAAACATCAGCGAGTTTTCACTCAAGGACCGGATCTTCCTCAAAGGCTATCGCTGGCGTCGCATCGACCCCGTGCCCTGGGCGACGCTGGACAAGCCGCTGAGTGAGTGCAAGCTGGCCCTCGTATCCACCGCGGGACTCGTACTGCCCGGGCAGGAGCCGTTCGACAAGACGGTCAAGGGTGGGGACTACAGCATGCGGATGATCCCCACCGATGCCGAGGTGGGCGACCTCATCGACACCCACCGCAGCCGCTCGTACGATCATGCCGGTCTGCGAGAAGACGCCAATCTTGCCTTCCCGCTCGACCGAGCGCGCGAGCTCGTTGCCGCCGGACGAATCGCCGCGCTGGCCACGGAGCACGTCTCGCTGATGGGGTCGATCACGGCGCCGGGCCGTTTCGTCCGCGACACCGCGCCGGAAGCTGCCGCGCGGTTACGCGCCGATGGAGTCGATATAGCGCTGCTGGTGCCCGTCTGACCCGTGTGCAACCAGACCGTGTGTCTGGCCGCGGCCGAGCTCGAACGAC
>CAYSHI010000430.1:0-10959 GCA_964430745.1 uncultured Acidobacteriota bacterium
ACCGGACCTCCCCACGGGCCGCCTCAGGGCCCCGGATAGCCGACGCTTACGCCGACGCCAACAGTAGCGTCGCAGTCCACACGGTGGGCTCGTTGGCGCTCGGTGCAGTCCACGAATCACCGCGGGCCGAGACGATGGGCACGACCGACGTGCTCGTAGCGAGCATCGTCGGAGGTTAGATGATCAGGCGGCGAGCGTCACGGCGGCTCACCCCGTCCCTACGAGCGGTAGTTGGTGAACTGCATGTCGATGCCGAAGTCGTGCTCGCGCAGCGCCGCGATGACATCCTGGAGCGCGTCACGGTCCTTTCCCGATACACGCACCTGCTCCCCCTGGATCGACGCCTGTACTTTCTTCAACTTGAGGTCCTTGATGAACTTGACGATCTCGCGGGCCTTCTCCGTCGGAATGCCCATCTGGATGTCGACCACCTGGCGCACCGTGTCTTTGGCGGCCGGCTCGATGCTTCCGTATGACAGAGCCTTGATGGGGACTTTGCGTTTGACGAGGCGTTGTTCGAGCACAGTGGTCAGCGAAAGGAGCGTGAACTCGCTGGCCGTCGAGAGCACGAGCTTCGCCTCCTTGTCGTTGAGCTCGATGCGGGAATTCGTCCCCTTGAAGTCATAACGCTGCACGACCTCCTTCATCGCCTGGTTGACGGCGTTCTTCACCTCGGCGAGATCTACTTCGGATACCACGTCGAAGCTGTTGTCACGTGCCATGGAGCGGGCCTGTCCTTGGTTGGGGTGTGATGATCACAATGCAAAAGGACGTGCGCTCAAAGCGCACGTCCCTTGCCGTATCTCGTTGTCGCGCGTGGCGCGGAAATCCTATCCGGTGGTGACCCTGACGACCAGCACGGGGGCCAGCGTCCAGGTGCCATCGCTGTTCTCGGACAGCGATGCGTCGAGGTCGAACTCCACCGTCACGGTGGTGATCGGCTGGTCGCCGACGATGATCGGGCCGACCACAGTAACCGTGCGTTCCTGGAAGTGCAGTTGCTTCTGCTTGCCGTCGACGACCACGAAGCTGCGGCTCGAATCGATGTCGAACTTGATGTCGTTGAAGGTCCCGCGCGGAACGTCGGCATCCACGACTTTGCGCGTCGTCCCACGCAGGGTCATCAGATCGACGTCGCCGATCTCTTCATCGAACTCGATCACCGTGCCGCCCTGGAGCTCCGTGCGGAAGCCCGTGACGTAGACGTGTACCTCTTCGAGCACGGGGCCGTTCGTCGGACCCGGGCCTGGGCCCGGTCCGCCGGACTGCCATACCCATGGGCTCATGTCGCTGTAACGGAACCACTTGATGACCGTGCGCCGACGGTATTCGGGCTGGTCGGTAACGTGTCGCGACGGCCCGGCGATGAACTGACCGATGGGGCAGTTACCGCAGGGCTGGTTGGCCTCCAGCTTGACCCTGAACGGGAATGTCGTGCCGCCGTTCTCACCCGGACGGCGGATCCACTCCGTGTGCTGCGCCACCCAGTCGTTCGGGTTGCCCCCGGCCGGGTACACCACCCAGGTGTTGCCGTAGCGGGTGCCGCCGGCGACGTCGAGGTCGGGCCAGATGGAGCGGTCGAAAATGTCGGGCCACGAGAGAATCATCGTCTCACCGGTGGAACCCTGCCAGCGAGCGGTGATCGGCACGTCGAGAATGATCGGCCAGTTGAAGACGTTGAGGTTCGGCCCCAGGACCTTGAACTGGTTCTCCGTCGGCGGGCTCTCGAACACCGCGGTGGACCGCACGGCATTGGTGCCGAACGCCGAGACGAAGTTGCCGCCGTTGTCCTTGGCGGCCATCTCGATCTGGAATTGCGCCAGAAGATCTTCCAGCGACAGCTCGGGCTCGGTGGGGTCGGCGCTGCAACCCTGAACGACGAGCGAAAGGGCGACGAGGGCGAGGACCAAAAAGCGGCTTGACTGCTTGAACATCAAACGTCTCCTCCTTCGAATCGCGATCTACGGCTCGGAACTGCGCTGCGGGTGGACGGAGGGGATCCAGCCTCGCGGTTACGCGCCGTGCTCGAGATCAACGATCGATAGTGCTGCGAAGGCGTTTCAACACGCGTTTGGGTGCTGAAGGCGCTATTCGAAGTGCGACTGCCAAGTATTCGGATGTACGCGGGCAAGAATCCCTCTTGCGAAGGGCCTCCCACGAAAGCACGCCGTCGCCCACGGCGCCGCCCCAGAACGGGGCAACGAGCAAAACCTAGCACGTGCCGTCCGCGGGGCATACCCCCCCTGCGGCGAGATCAGCCGTCATCGCGGCGGCCTCCGGACAGGCGAGCCTTGCCCGGACCTCCGGTTACTACGTCGGATCTGCCACGTCCCGCCGCCGCCCACCAAGACGTCTCTCCGTGCCAACCATGGAACGTTGGCGACGACTCGAAGGGAGCATTCTCCGACGCCCGTGAGCGGCCAAGCGCGAGTGCACGAAGCAAGGCAGGACCGGAGGAGACACGCCGAACGCCCGGACACCGGAGAATCCTCCCCCGAGCCGGAAGACGGCGGGAGCCGGCTTTCGGGGGATGCCGAGGCCTCGTCATCGTCTCGCTGCTGGTGCCTGAGTAGTTACTCCGTACTTGTTCGGCCGGGCGGAGGTGTCGGCGGACAGCGGGCGTTCAGCGGGTCACAGAAGTAGCTGCCTGGCGCCAGGCACTCGCGCTCGGCCGCCTATGCTGCCGGCGCCCAGATGCTGCCCCGCTTTCCAGGTGTCCACTGCTGGGCGGCGGCCCCTGCGGGCATCACCGCGGCCGCCATGAAGAGAGCCAAAACCGTCAGCGGGGATACAGTGCGGATCTTCAATTGAGACCTCGTTGGTAGCAGAGTGGTCGAGCTCTGCAGGTCTTCGGCGCCCGGTTCACCTATCAGCGAGGAGTGCTACGAGCATGCTCAACGACAAGCAAGAACACTACTGTTCCACCAGCCGCTGGGATTTCTCCGACCTGCGTGCACTGTTTCTCAACTGCACGCTCAAGCGCAGCCCGGAGCTCTCACACACGCAGGGGCTGATCGACATCAGTCGGACGATCATGGAAAGGAACGGCGTCGGCGTGGAGGTGCTACGGCCGGTCGATCACGTCATCGCCACTGGTGTCTGGGGTGACATGACGGAGCACGGCTGGGCGAAAGACGAGTGGCCCGCGATCTACGAAAAGGTGAAGGCGTCCGACATTCTCGTGATCACCTCGCCGATCTGGCTCGGTGAGAAATCTTCCGTGTGTACACAGGTGATCGAGAGGCTGTACGCCACCTCCAGCGACCTGAACGAACATGGGCAGTACGCGTACTACGGCGGCGTGGCGGGCTGTCTGATCACCGGCAACGAAGACGGCGCCAAGCACTGCTCGATGAATATCCTCTACTCGCTGCAGCACCTTGGCTACACCATTCCACCGCAGGCGGATGCGGCGTGGCTCGGCGAGGCCGGACCGGGCCCGTCATATCTCGACGAGGGGTCCGGTGGGCCCGCCAACGACTTCACCAACCGCAACACGACGTTCATGACATGGAACCTGTTGCACATGGCGCGGATGGTTCGAGATGCCGGAGGATTCCCCGCCCACGGCAACCAGCGCGCCGACTGGGACGCCGGCTGCCGTTTCGACTTTCCCAATCCCGATTACAGGTGAGCTGACCGGCGCCGAGCAGAGTTCGCGCGTGCTTGCCTCAGATCCCGCGCTCAACAGGATCCCCAAGCGTCCAGCGACGACTTTTTCAAGGATCTTCTTGGCCACCGCAGGGCACGAGTTGCCACCACTGCCGAGCCGCTGAATTAGGTATTGCCGCGACGATTTCCATCGGCTTTGCTTGGTTCGACACCTCCTTTGGTGAGCCCGACGCGCCGGCGTCGGAAGGGAGCAAGTGGATGGCAACGATTGCCTTCTTTTTTGAAGTATTGATGCTGCTGGCCGCGGCACTCCTCTTTGTATTCTTCGTCCGAGGCACCCAAGGTGTGCCGATTCCTCCGGAGGCGCGCGGCAAGCGCAGAGGGACGGTCGCCGGGCTGAGCGCCGTGTTGATCGTCGAGCCCGGAGACGACGCCGAACACGCGGTCGCGGCGCTTCTCGCCCAGGAATACGCCAAGCTCGAGGTCGTGGTCGCGGTGTGCGCCGGCGCCCGACTCAGCGAGCCAGCCGCCGCGCGGCTCGAGGATGACCCCCGAGCGACGATTCTGGAGTTGGAGGCGACGCCCGCGGGGTGGACGCGGAGCAACGACGCCTATGTATCCGGCTTTCGCCGCACTCACCACGCGAACGTCCTGTTCGTCGACGCAAACGTGCTGCTGCGCCCCGACGCGGCGGAGCGCGCCATGGCCCTCGCCAGGCAGCGGGGTATTGATCTGTTGACGATATTCCCCGCCTTGACGGCGACGTCATGGACCGAGCGTTTGATGATTCCGTTCTTTCTGCAGCTGACGCTCTCGGGCGTGTCGCTGCGCAAGATCAACGACCCGGACAGCGCCGCCGCCGGTGGGTTCGCGCCCTTCTTCCTCTTTCGCCGAGAGGTCTACGAAGCGCTCGGCGGGCACGCCTCCGTGCGCGCCGACCGTTTCGCCGATTCCGTACTGGCCCAGCTCGTGAAGGACCGTGGCTATCGCCTGCTGGTGGCGAACGGTACCGAGCTCGCGGTGCTGCAAGGACAGAGCCGGCTCGCCGACATCTGGACGAGCTGGGCGCAGAGTTTCAATGAAGTGATCGACAACAGCTTCAAGCAAGCGGCGCTGCTGGCTTCGTTGGTGCTGGTGCTGTTTGCGCTTCCGTGGCTGTTGGTCGTGCTGGCGGCGATCAAGATCGCGGTTTCTCCCGAACCGGTTGCTTCCTCTCCGTGGCTCGGGGTCGTGATCATCGGCGGTGCCAATATCTTGGTCGGCATCCTGCACCGCAGGTCGCTGTGCACGCTCCTGGCCATCGACGACTCTCTCGCCCTCTTGCAGCCGCTCGCGGCGGTGATCACGGCGGGGATGATCGTGGGGTCGACGCTCCACTTCGAGGGCTCCCTCTTCGGCCGGCTCACGCGTGGAGCGCTGGTCGAGCGCTAGCAACGTGCGCGAGCAACCGGAGGCGGGTCGCCGAGGGAGCTTGCGAGCCTCTGACGCGCAGGCGAACGATGGCTAGCCGCTCGGACGGAGCCCGCGTGAAGGCGTTGTTCCGGACGATCTCCTTCACCCTCTTCGCCGTCGCCCTCGGTTACGTGGCGCTGGAGGTCGTCCCCAAGGTGGCCACGTCTTTCCGCTTCGCCCAGGCAATGCAGGACGAGGTGCTCTACGGCGCGGCCGGCGAGCCCGTGTCGGCGATTCATCGACGGCTCGTGGGCTCGGCGAATCGGCTTGGCCTGGAGATCCCCGCCGAGGCGATCGTCGTGCGCAAGAGCGGAGCCACGTTGAGTATCAGTGCCGCGTACCTGACGCGGATCGAGCTGGTTCCCGGCTTGGAGTTCGACTGGCCGGTCGAACAGCACTACGAAGGGATCCGGCGAGCACCGGCAACGACCCGGTAAACACGTTAGTCTCCGCGCCGGACCGGTGATCGGAGGGTGGCGTGGAGGACAGGTCGCGGGGCTTCATCCTGGTGCTGTTCGCCGCCCTCTGCCTGAGCACCGTGCCGACAGTGCTGCGCGTCGGGTTGCAGACGGGAGCCGCCCCTCTACAGCTCCTCGCGCCGCGGATGATCCTGGGAGCCGGCCTGCTGTGGCTGTGGGTGGGCGCGACGCGACCCGGGGGCATACGGATTGATCGCCGTGGGCTCCGTTACTGCGCCATCGCCGGTGGCGTAAACGCGGTCAACCTGTTGATGTTTTATCTGGGCCTGCGCCGGGTCGGGGCGTCGGTCGCCATCTTGATCTTCTCGGTCTATCCGGCTCTTCTGCTCCTGCTCCTGCACCTCCGCGGCGAGTCTGCGAATCGCCGCGACCTTCTGCGCCTGGTGCTGGCACTCTCCGGGATCGCGCTGGTGGCGGATTTCGGCGGCGCCGTCGACCCGGTCGGGGTGGCGCTGATCTTCGGCTGTGCCGTTCTGTATGCCTTCTACATGCTCATCATTCACGAGCACCTGGTCGAATATCGGGCCTCGACGTCGGCCCTGTGGATCGTGACGTTCCTCGCCGTCGGGTCCCTGCTCATGCTGCCGCTCGCGGCGCCGGGTCCGCCGCTCGATTCGACCGGCTGGGCGGTCGTCGTGTGGTCCGGCTTCATCGGCACCGCGGTCGCGCGGGTCGCGACCATAGCGGGGGTACGCCTGGTCGGAGGGGCGCAGACCGCGTTGTTGCTGCCGGTCGAGGTGATCCTGTCGGTTTTTTGGGCGGCCCTGTTTCTCGGTGAGCGCATCAACAGCCGGCAGGTCGCGGGAGCATTTCTCATCATCGCCAGCGTGTTGCTGGCAACTGTCTTTCGGCGTCTACCGACGCAGCGTGTGGGCGAGGTCGACGCCGGCTAGGCGGGCATTGGAAGTAGACGGGAGGGCGGAGAGATCGATGCTGCCCTTCGCGTGCGGTGCGGGTTCTTGAGCGCCTTCGCCGCGTTTGCGAGGCCTCTCGACCCTCGCCCGACCCGGTAACCCTTTCGCGCCGTTCTCTCAGCTCAAGGTGAGAGTGCAAGCCTTGGTAATGGCCTCGAAACGGGGCCGGGAAAGGAGTACCTCCGATGAGCAGCTTTCAGCTTCGTGGTGTTGATGCGGGTTGCCGGTGGGTCGCGGCCGCTGTTCTGCTTCTGGTACTGGCGATTCCCGTGCAGGCCCTCGCGCAGCAATCCGGCGAGCGGGGCAGCGAGCGACGTTTCGCCGTCGGCGGCGGTGTTCTGTACGGCGGGGTGCTGTGCTACGACTGCAACGAGCCGGGGTTCCCGGGAGCCAGCGGCGGATTCGAGGTTCGTATCAACGAGAACTGGTCGTTCGTCGCCGAGGGCGTGTGGTATCAGGGCTACGACGTCCGCAGCATCGAGCGTGACGGTGTCACACACCTGACGTTCAGGCACGACTACTTTGCCTCCTTCGAGGCGAAGATTCGCTGGCAGTTCAGCAGTCTGCGCCACCGTCCCTACCTGGTCTTCGGCGCCGTGGCGACCTGGGATCACGACACGTCTTTCCCCTACGGCGGGCGCCTGATCGACGGTAGGTGGGTGGTCAACTTCGATGACGTGGAGGTGCAGGAGTTACTCGACGTTGGAGGCGGCGCCCTCGTCGGGTTCGGTTGGGCGTTCAAGGTCGGGGAGCGCTTCGAGATCCGGCCGGAGGCGAGCGTACAACTCGCCAACCCGAGTCTCCCGCGCATCGGTGTCACCGGGTGGTTCAACTTCTGAAGGGCGCCTCGTCGCCACGCGGGGCTCCGGAAGTTCCCGGAGCCCCGCCGTGTGACGCGGAGCTATTGCCGGGCTTCCTCCGGCGCCGTCGCCGGGCGCCTGCCGGCGTCGAGGCTGTCGAAGTGCATCAGGGCGTTGAACACCAGCGCGTACGAACCCAGCGTCTGGCTGCGCCAGAATGGGTTGAAGCTGAACAACACGACGTGCCCGTCGCCCAGCGGAGCATCGATCAGAGCAGGCGCGCCGGTCATTTGCTGGCCGTTCATCAGGCCGCCGCTGATCAGCAGGTCCTCGACGTCGGTGGGGAAGCGAAACACGGTGCGCAGCCGGGTGCCCGTCGGCGCTCCGCCGCGTCCGCCGCCGGCCGGCTCCATCTCCGAGCGGAACGCTGCCGCGCCGGCCTCGCCCAGGTCTCGCGGGCGGCCTTGAATGACGCTGTCGCCGCCACGGCCGCTGTTGCGCGTGGTGGTATCGCCGGCCACACGATCGCCGCCGCGGGCGCCGCCGCGACCGCCGCGTCCCCGAAAGCCACCGCCTCCCTGCGCGAACACCGGGCCGCTGTTGAAGTACACGCCGAGCTCGTCGCCGTACCCGTACCCGAGGGGGCTGGAACGATCGGCCTTCTGGGTGCGATAAACGCCGCCCCTCGCCCACAGGTCCTGCGTTTGGCGGATCGACAGGTTGCCGGCGAGGCCGAAGTGTGTCGGCAGAGAGGCGCTGTTGCCGATGGTCACGAGCAATCCACCCTGCTCGACGAAGTTCTTCAGGTTGATCACCC
This sequence comes from uncultured Acidobacteriota bacterium, assembly GCA_964430745.1. Lineage (GTDB taxonomy): Bacteria > Acidobacteriota > UBA890 > UBA890 > UBA890 > CBDCGW01. The sequence goes on from CAYSHI010000430.1 coordinate 8,075, forward strand.
CCTCGAGCTCGAGCCCACCACGCATATCCTCGGTGGAGTCGACGGCGCCGAGGTTAGGGGTCACGTCGGTCTTCATCCACGGCATGGGGTTGGGCCCCTGCATACCGTTGACGATGCTGAGCGCGTTGGCGTTCGATGGCCCGAAGACGATGACGTCGTAGCTGTCTCGCAGATTCGCGTTGTCGCGCGCCTCGTGCACCGAGATGTAGTCGTACGGTACGCCGACCTCATCGAGGCCGACGCGGATCCACCCCTCGGATTGCGTCGTTTGCCAGGTGTGCATCACGGCGACGCGAGGGGCGCGCACAGGGTGCGTGGCTACGTTCGGCGCCTCCGAAAACCCCGCAGCCTGGAAGCGAAACTCGCTCGCGGCGCTGTTGAGTAGCGCGCGAAGATCCCCGGAGTTTCCCTGGGCCGTGATGATGAACGAGCCGGCGTTGTAGGAGGCGCCGTCGACGTCGAAGGACTCCTCCGCCGCCTCGATGCTGATGTCGGGGTGAGCGAAACGAAACGAGGCCAGATTGTTGTCGGCGTTGTAGTTGATGACGAACACCGTCGCATCCGCGGGTCCGCTGATGCTCGCCGATGCTTCGGCAAGCTCCGTCAGCAGTGTCATCGACGCGTCGAGGACAGCCGGGTCCTCAACACGCACCGTTTCGACATTGTAGAGAGGGCCGTGTGTCCAGCCGACGTCGTCGTAGGGGGGCACCTCGATGGGGTTGTAGTACTGCGTGTCGAGCAGCATGTCGGCGCCGCGGGAATAGGGCTGGTCCATGCGCACGACGTAGCTGCCGGCATCGTAGTCGTTACCCTCGGCGCTGAACGACGCGTCGGCTCTGTGGACCTCGAAGCCGTGGCGCTGCAGCAGGCTCAGCAGTCGCGCCTGCTGCCCCGGGCGTGGGTCGGCTGCCGGGAACACGTAGGCCGCCGGCCCCTCGGCCCTCGCCTTCGCCACCGAGCGCACGCTCTTGAGCCAGTAGTTACGCAGAAACTCCTCGCGATTGGTGGCCACGTTGTTCAGGCCGATCAACAGAGCGCTTTGCTGCAGGTTGTTGTTGTTGCGGATGTTCCAGACGGTCTCGCGCAACGGTGTGTTCGGTCGGCTCCAGCTTCGATCGACGTTGGTACGCAGGATTCGCTCGCTCGCATTACCGGAGCCCTGGGTCTCGTAGAATCGACCGATGGAGTTGTGCATATGGGCGACCCAGAACATGTAGTTGGGCGCCCATCCGTCGTAGAAATCGTGCGTGTAGACCCCGGGAACGCCGAAGGCGGTCATGTCCTTGACCTCCTTGTGCGCCAGGTTGTTCCACTCGCTGATGACGATGGGGTCGACCCAGGCGTTGTAGGGGCCGCGTCCCGTCGACACGTACAGGTGTGAGGCCGATTCGTGCAGATCGTGGAAGACGGTCGGCTGGTACTCCAGGAACGTGCGCGTGGCGATCTGGGAGAGGCGCAACGACAGCGACATGCCGTCCCGGTTGTTGTCGTGCGCCACGTACTTGCCCCAATACAACAGCCGCGTCGGGTAGTTGCCGTCCGGGTCGATGCGCGGCGCCATGGCCACGTCGACCTCCTTGGCGCGGCCGTCGACCTCGGTCACCGGCATGGTCATGAAGATGAGGTTGTCGCGGATCTCACGGATGAACTCCGACTCGCCGGTGGCCAGCCGATAGACGAGCTCCATGAGCATCTCCGGGGAGCCGGTCTCGGTTGAATGGATCGCGCCGGTGGCCCAGTAGATCGGCTTGGCGGTGCCGATGAGTTCCTGCGCTTCGGCTTCGGTCAGGTTGCGTGGGTCGCCGAGGCGCCGCAGTCGCTCTTTGTAATCGTCGATGTCGGCCAGCGTCTGCTCGTCGGCGACGATCACCAGGATGTGCTCACGGCCCTCTTCCGATTCGCCGATGGTCAGTACCTCGACGCGGTCCGATGCTGCCGCCACGGCGCGCATGTAGCCGTAGATTTCGGCGGGGTAGTGCAGCACGTCGGTGGCCCCGGCAATGGTGCCGAAGTGATCAAGTGGTGTGGGCACGTCCGAATCGGGCAGATGGTCCACCAGCGGTGTCATGAAGAACGGCTCGGTGGTGGTCTCCCGGATCAGGCGCGTGTACTCGGCGTCGACGTTCGGCTCGACCAGCTTGGGATCGGGCGCTTGTGCGACGGACGGAGCGGCGATGACCATGCCGAAGAGCATTGCCAGCGCGAGCGAGAGCGCGACCCGGCGTCGCCGGGATGGTTCGGTTGCGGGACTGACGAGTGACGTCACTTCTGGCCTCCTGGTTTGCGGCTTCCGCGCGAGGGAGGAAGCCGCTCTGCGAAGATCCCGTGTGCCGGAGGAAACTCCCGATCAGACGCCCGTACGATATCCGAAAAAGCGGCAGGGTGCCGAGGCGCCGGGCCGATGCGGCCGGGCGGAGCAGCGCTACGGGTTGTACCCGGTTGTCCGTCGATCGAGCCGGCGTGGTTCGGCGCGCGGGCGGTTTCGCGAAGGCCGACGGAGAGCGCTACGATGGCGGTGTCATCGAGCCTGTATACGAATCGAGCTTGTCTACGAAAGGACAATGGGATGAGATCGCACGCGGCGTGGGCAACGTTCTGTGTGTTGGCATTCTCGGCCGCCGGTCTGGCCTGCGGAGGCGCGTCCGATGCGCCGGGAGCAGACGGTGCTCCGCCCGATACTCCGGAGGCAGGTGCTCCCACCGAGGCGGCGGCCCCGCCTGCCGCCGCTGACCCCAACGCTCGTTACTTCACGGAGGATGGGCGCGAGGCCGCGGTTGGTGCTTTCGAGGCCGGAGATCGCGAAACGTGGCAGATGACGCCTGAAATCCTCGACGCAATGCGGCTCAGCCCCGGAATGTCGGTGGCGGAGGTGGGGGCCGGGACCG
>CAYSHI010000431.1:0-8364 GCA_964430745.1 uncultured Acidobacteriota bacterium
CCTCGCGCACCAGGCGACGCAGGGTGGCGACCAACTCGCGCGGTTCGGTGCGTGCTCGCACGACCAGGTTGGCGGCCGGCGTGTATCCCGCCTCCCACGGACGCCAGAAGTGAATCGGCGTTGGGGCTTCTCCCAGGTTGCGGTACTTGGCGTTGTGCACCACGCCGATGACCCGCGCCGGTCGGCCCTCGATGTCAACCCGCTTGCCGAGCGCGCCGTCGGGCCAGAAGCGTTGTTCGAAGGCCTCGTTGACGACCACCGCGTCGTTGGCGTCGGTTTCCATGAAGCCGCGCCCGCGCAGCACCGGCATGCGCATGACGTCGAAGTAGTCCACAGAGACCCGGTTCTCGTGGGCCAGGAAATGTCCGGTTTCGGGGAGCTCGACGCCCTCTGGCACGACCATGTTCAGCCAAATGCTGCCGTCGAGCGGAAGGTCGATTGCCAGGGCTACCGATTCGACGTCGGGCTCGACGGCAACCTGCCCTGCGAGCTGTTCGAAGAACTGGCGCCCCTCGACATCGGAATACGATCGCTGACTGAGGTCGAGGCTCACCATCAGCGCATCCTGGGGGTCGAAGCCGGGGTCGGTGGTCTGCAACACCTGCACACTGCGGAGCAGAACCCCGGCGCTGATCAGCAGAGCCAGCGAAGCCGCCACCTGCCCCGACACCAGCACGTTGCGGAAGCTCATCACGCGGCCCGGGCCGGATTCGCGGCGAGCGCCCTTGAGCGCCGCCGTCAACTCGGGCGACGAGGCGCGCAACGCCGGCACCAGGCCGAACAGGATGCCGGTGGCGATCGACACGCCGGCAGTGAAAGCGAGCACGCGCCAGTCGACACCGAGGTCGAGTCGCGCGCCCGGGCCGATCACGCCGGACTTCAGTGCCTGCGTCAACCAGTGCGCCGCCAGCGCCGCCAGGGCGCCGCCGGTACAACCGAGCAGCACGCTCTCGGCCAGCAGCATGGTGATCAGCGTCGACCGATCGGCCCCCAGCGCCAGCCGCACGGCGATCTCGCCGCCGCGTTGCCAGCCGCGCGCCAGCAAGAGGTTGCCGAGGTTGGCGCACGCGGTAACCAGCACCAACAGGCCGAGGAGCACCACGAGCCCCACCGCGGCGGCAAGCTGCCCCTCCTGCCCGGGGCGCAACCGCAGCGCCCGCACCGAATGCACACCGAACTCGTTGGTGTCTCCGGGCTCGTCGCGCCAATACTGCGGATAGGCTTCGCGCAGCCGCTCCTGCACCACCACGAGTTGCGCCCGCACATCCTCGAGGCTGGCGCCCTCTCGCAACCGGCCAACTCCGTAGGTTCCGCGACGGCCGCGGCGTTCGACGGTTTCGGCGCGAAGCGGCACGTAGACGTCGGGTTCCACGGGCATCTCGAGCGAGACCAGGTCCTCGGGGGCGACCCCGATGACGGTGTGGTCGCGGCCGTTGATGCGCAGCGCTTGGCCGAGCGCCTGCTCGCTGCCGTCGAAGCGTCGCTGCCAGAAGGTGTACGAGATCACCACCACCGGCTCGGCGCCGCTGCCCATCTCGCCGGCCGCGAAGCCGCGGCCGAGCAACAGCGGTACCCGCACGACGTCGAAGTAGTTGGTCGAAACCTCGGTCCCCATCAACGTGCGGGTGACGTCACCTTCGGTGAGATTGAACCCGCCGTGGGTATTGAAGGCGGCAACGTCCTCGAGGCTCGCCGATTGCCGCGCGGCGTCGGCGAGGTCGGGCCACGAAACGGTCTCGCCGACGGCCTGGAAGATTGCCACCAGACGATCCGGCTCGACGACGTGCGCCGGCGGACGGAAGAACATGGCATTGGCGAAACCGCCCGCGGCCGCCAGCGGAGCAATGCCCAGCGCCAGCGACAGCACCGCCACGGCGGTGAAGCCCGGTTCCGACGCCAGGTTGCGCATCGCATAGGGAAGGTCGTCAGTCAGCAGGGCTCCGATCCGCCCTGTCAGTCGGCGCCCGCGCCGATTGGCGCGGCCATTCAACGACCGCGTCGTGACACCCAGCGCCTCTCGCCAGTACCACAGCCAGGCACGCCAGCGGGAGCGCGCCCGCAAGCGAACATAGTCCTCGTGGAAATCGCCCAGCACCGACTCGCGCTCGAACCCCACCGGCAAGACGGCGCGTAGCAGCAGACGGGCGAGCAGCGGTGGATGGACCGGGCGGCTCACCGCCCGTCCCTCGCCAGAAGCCCATCGAGGCCGTTCCACATCCCTTCGAGCGTGGCACGCGCATCGCGCAGCGCCGCGATTCCGGGCGCGGTCACCTCGAAGCGCCGCTTGCGGTGCCCGCCGCGCTCCGAGCTCGCGGCGCCGACCTCCCACCGCAGCAACCCCTTGTTCTCGAGACGCTCGAGCGTGGCGTACAAGGCACCACGCGACACTTTGCGCCCGGCGCCCTCCTCCAACTCACGGCTGATCGCCGGAGCATGGGCCTCGCCCTGGCGTTGCAGTACGGCGAGCAGCACGAGCTGCTCGAACTCACCCAGATATGGCTTCGGCATGATGCCTGTCTCCGGTCAAATGTCTACTTTCTAGACTTTGCCTAGGGTATAGACGAATGGAACCGGAAAAAGGTTTCGCGGCGCCTCGTTTCTCTGTCGCGAGAGCCGGCGCACGGGTCATCGAGGATCGTCCGCTCGGGAATCCCCTGCCCGGCCTCCGGGTCCAGCTCGTTTCGCGAGAGGAGTCCAGCACCCTGACCGGCGCCCTCGAGCTCGATGGGCACCAGCTCGTACTCGTACAGAATCTTCCGGGCAATGGCGCGGTCCTCCGTCAGCAACCGGTCGAGCTCGACGGATCGATCGGCCGACGCCCGGGTCTCGTATTCAGAAGGGCTCGACGAGGCGAAACCTCACGACATGGTGTTCGTCGGTACGACGATCGAACGTCGGGACATAGACGTGATCGCCCAGCGCCTTGGCCCAACGCGTGTCGTCGATCATGCCGGAATAGAGGCGTTCGCCGTCGGCTGAGTACACGTCCACGGGGAGCAATGGCGAGGACCCTTCGGAAGTGTCGTACGGGTACACGTACAGATGCCCGTGCCCATCCACCGCGAGGTGGGAGAGAGCGGACATCCGGGCTTCCGGAAGCTCGACACGGACGGCATCGAGGTTCACGATCTCATCCGGACGTGGTCGTGGCCAGGCGGTGCGCAGCGCCCAACGAGCCTGCCCGTCCCGCGCCATTGCCAGCACCTGGTACTCGCGGGTGGCGGTCACGTACACCATGCCGTCTCGCGACGCCGCGAACTCGGGCGCCGGCCAGACCCCTGGCTTCAACGGTAGCTCCAGGTAGGTGGTAAGCCATTGGCCGTCGAGAGCAAACGACGAGACTGCCAGCCACGGTTCCGACCGGTCCGCGCCGGCAACGTGGTTCGCTACCAGCGATCCGTCGGTCATGCCGACAACCTCGCCGAACCGAACCATGTGTTGTGTGTCGCTGATGTGGGCTCCGTCGAGGGTCCACACGCTCATCTCCGACAGGTCGCGCGCAACCAACCGCTCCGCCGCCACCGTAACGCTGCGCGGCCGCTGGAGCTCGCCGGGCCCCTGCCCCTCCCGACCCAGGGTGCGCAGGTGCCGACCCTCGGCGTCGTAGACCTTCACGCAGTGATTGCCGGCATCCAGGACGTAGATGTTGCCGTCGACGTCGACGTCAACGTCACGGGGTTGATAGAACGCCTGCGTCGGATCGGCGGCGTTGGTGCCGAGTCGCAGATCTTCGACGAAGGTGATCCGCTCGACCCGCTCCTCAATCGGCACCGCCGCGTACTCGATGATTCGCGTCCCCTCCGGGACGGGGAATGTCCAATCGGCGAACTCGAGGGGATCGGAGCAGGCGTTCAGAGCCATGACGAGCAACGCGAGCGCGAGTGCGTGTCTCAATGCTCCTCCTCCCCGACGATTGCCCTGATGATCACCTCAAGCTGGTCGAACGACCAACAGGGGCAACTTGCCACTCACCTGAAACTCCTCCCGAGTCGATGAGGAGGCCGCCGACTCTCGCAGCGTAATGCGCGGCGGGCACCGTCGCCAAGTCGTATGCGCCGGGCTGAGGCTGGGTCCACAGGGGTCGCCCCGATTAGCCGCTGGATAGCTGCCTTGCGGGAGACCGGCAAGCCCCGCCGGGTAACTGAGCGGCAAATGCTCAAACCAGGTTCAGGACCTCGTGGGCTTCAGCCCGTCGGGGTTCACGGTGTATCCCCATAGATCCAAATCCGCAGGCCGTCGACATGGTTGAAGTGGCGATCGAATGAGACCAGCGTCGAGCCCGTTTCCAAGCAAAGCGCCGCGATCCAGAGGTCGTTCTCGGGCATCGGCCGGACCTTCTCGCGCAACCTCGCCTTGACGCCCGCAAAAACGTCGGCGGTCTCGCTCGTCGTATGGAGCGCACGGACCTCGGGCTCCTCCATGAAGGATTCCAACTCCCGGCGATTCAGCAACTCTTGCGTTCCCATCTTGAACCCGTAGAGCAGCTCACCCGCAACGAATACCGGCAGGGAGACGCGCTCTGCTCTCCCGATTGCTCCCAGGACGCGGACGTCGCCGCGACGCAGCGCCACGTAGGCGTTGGTGTCGAGGACGATTCGCGTCACTGCCAGGATTCCTCGTCGATCTCGCCGAATACTTGCACTGCTTCCTCGAACTCCGCGGCTTGCGCTTCGGTCCACGTGCCAAGGAACCGCTCGAAGCGTCTTCTCCGCTCTCCTGCGCTCTCGTCCTCGACACCCAGCACCCTGCGCAGGAGCTTCTTGGCCGTCTTGTTGATGCTCGTTCGCTCCTGTCTGGCGAGGTCCTCCAGGCGGGCGTAGGTCTCGTCTTCAAGCTTGTGGATTGTGAAGGATTTCATGGTTCATACCTCATCATGATATGAACCATAGGATAGCAGGAGGCCTCCTCGCGAGCCAAAGGTCCCGCGACAACGCCTGAAGCGGCCCTCCCTGCTAATAGACGGTCACCGGCGCCTTGCGATCCGCGGCTGGGAGGACGTGGAGCCGATTGCGCTCCACCACGTCGGCGGTGACTCGAGCTTTCCGAGATAACGACCGGCGGCGGCGAAAACGTCGACGGCTGTGACGTCCGGCCAGCGGACGGGAACCTGCCTTGCTTTGCCCGACGCGCGTCGTGACTGAATCGCCTCCAGCCCGCAGCCTGCCGTAGTATCAGGACATGCTTGCGAGCGTATTGATACTGAGCGCGGTGGCCGTCGTTGCTCTCGTCCTGACATTCACGCGCGCGATCTCCGAGAACGACCTTGCCCGGCACGCCGCGGCCCGTAGCCTCGCCCTCGCCGTCGCCCTCCAGGCCGCTCACTTCGCCGAAGAGGCGACTACCGGATTCCACGATCGCTTCCCGGAGTTGTTGGGTCTGCCGGCAATGCCGGTCCCCTTCTTCGTGTTGTTCAACGTGGCGTGGCTCGCGGCCTGGACCGCATCGGTTCCCGGTCTCCGCACGGGTCGACCAACGGCGTTCTTCGCGGCCTGGTTTCTCGCCCTCGCCGGACTCCTCAACAGCATCGCGCATCCGTTGCTCGCCGTCGCCTCGGGTAGCTATTTCCCAGGCCTCGTGACCTCACCCTTCATCGGCGTTGCGAGCGCATTGCTCTGGACTCGGCTACGCAGAGCGACGCAGCATCAGCTGGATATTTCATAGTGCCGAACAACACACAGAATCGTAGTTCTTATGTCCATATGAATTCCCTCCGGCTGTCGAAGATCGAGCCACGAAGTCGCCTCGGATCCCTTCGGGCAACCCCTCCGCAAGAACGGCAATCGGTCGCCGCCGGGTAAGACGATCTGCCTTCCTCACGCGACGTATCGCAACGCCGTCCGCAGCGTGACGATTGGAATTCCGTCCACCGATTCCAGCTCGAGCAGGTGCGACTCGTCCCCGGTCACGATCAGGTCGGCGCCTGCCGCGATCGCCGTCGCGAGAATCGTGTTGTCGTCGGGGTCTGAGGAAAGCTGCGTGTCCGGAAGCGCGTCTACGACGATCGCCACGGCGTCGATCGTTTCGCTCAACGCCTCCGCATCCGAGGCGTTGATGTAGGGGCGAAGGCGTTCATACGAAAGGACGCGGTTCAGCTCCGCGATCTGTGGCGCCGAGGTGACGAGTTGGAAATCGCCGCTCCGCCACGCTTCGTACAGCAGGCCCGGCGGCGCCCCACTGGAGATGAGCGCCGAGACGAGCACATTGGTGTCAAGGACGATCCGCACGCGCCCAGTCCACGGCCTCGTCGATCAGTCGAGCCAACTGGTCCGAATCGGCGTCGGCGTTGCTTTCCTTGATCCTTCGCACCGTCAACTCGAAGACTCGACTTCGCACGGCCTCGTCGACGAACGCCGACAGGCTTCCTTTCTTCATCCCGGTGCGGGCCAGGTACGTGCGCACGGTGCGGTCGGTGTCGTCCGGAATGCTCAGGTTCCAGCGGCTCATCGTCTTCTCTCGGTGTTTATGTGTTTATGCGCTTATACATCTATCGTAACTCACACCTGCGACGGCTCACACCTGATTGGATGGCCACGGGTGAAGATCGTCGTTCGGCCAGCGTTTCCGGATCAACCCGGTTCTTGGTGGAAACCGGATACCGGTGGCCGTCGCAATGTAGGAAAGGGAGGCCTCGCAACCCAATCGGAGCTCATTCTGAACATCTTGATGCTGATCTGATACATTTTGATGTATGAAACGAACCACGCGGGCACTCGACGAGGACCTGCTGCGCGAGCTGAAGGCGCGGGCGGCGCGGCAGGGGCGGACTTTGCAGGCCGTTGCCAACGAGCTGCTGCGGCAGGCGGTGGCGCGGCCCGAAGGCACCCGCCCCTTCCGCCTGGAGCTGAGCGGCTGGCAAGCCAAGACCCAGCCCGGCGTCGACCTGCTCGATCGCGACAAGCTCTTCGACCTCATGGACGGACGCTAGGCTTGCGCGCCATCGACACCAACGTGCTGGTGTTCGCGGAGATCCAAAACGCGCCCGAGCACGAGGTTGCCCGCGAGCTGCTGCGCGAGCTCGCCGAAGGACCGTCGCCCTGGGCCATCCCCTGGCCATGCATCTACGAGTTTCTCCGCGTGGTCACCCACCCCCGCGTTTTCGATCCGCCGGTTCCCGCGCCCCACGCGCTCGCCGAGGTTCGTCGACTCATCGAATCGCCGACGTTACTGCTGCTCGGCGAGGGTCCCCGCCACCTCGAGACCATGGAGCACGTCGTCGACGACTCGGGCGCCACCGGCAACCTCATTCACGATGCCCACATCGCCGCTCTTTGCCTGGAGTGCGGCGTTTCCGAGCTCTTCACCGGCGACCGCGACTTCGCTCGTTTCGCTGGGCTGCGAATCACCAATCCGTTCGCGTAGCTCGATGGCGGCGGTGGGATTGACCAAGCTCTGGGACCGCAGCGCCGCGGCCGTCAACAACCGGGGCCAGGCTGCCGGAAGCAGTGGGATCGACCTGTTCGGCTTTTTCGGCGCGCCCGCGGGCACGGCGGTGGTATGGGGCCAAGATGGCAACCCCACGGCCCTCGCTCCCTTGGCGGGCGACACCGACAGCTTCGCCTTCGCGATCAACGAGCCTGGCCGCGTCGTCGGGAACAGCCGGGACGCCGTTGGAACCAGCACGGCGGTGGTCTGGAGATAACACTGTAGGCAGAGCAGGGCCGGGCGATCGCTTGCTGCGTGGCAAGCGTCGTCCATCCCGCCTGCCACAGGAAGCAAGAGCGAATCACCGCTAAGGCCCTCGAAACACGAATGCTAGGGACGAGAAACTCCCTATCCACCGGAGCGAAGATCGCGATCATCGTCATCGGGGCCGCTGTGCTCCTCTTCGCGATGACGATCTTCGTCTTGTTTCTCGCATGGGACATGGGGTCGGCTGCTCTTTAACTGGACCCAGCCTCCGCGAACCGCCGAGAAAACGCTGTGATTCTCTGAAACAATCTCTAGCGGATTTCGTTATATCGAACATTGACATAGTTTGTTCGACCCGCTATTGATTACCGCCATGACCAAGACGAAGCAGTCGGTTCAAGACCATCTCCCCGTCAATCCGCCCGTCTTCCACATTCTGCTGGCGCTGGCGGATGGCGAGCGGCACGGCTACGCCATCATGCAGGAGGTCGCGGAGCGCAGCGCCGGAAAGATCAACCTCGGGCCGGGAACGCTCTATTACTCGATCAAGCGCATGCTGGGCAGTGGGCTGATCGACGAAACCGAGGAGCGCCCCGCCCCGGAGGCCGACGACGAGCGGCGTCGCTACTACCGTGTGACTGACTTCGGCCGCGCGGTTGCCGAGGCCGAAGCGCAAAGGCTCGCCGAGCTCGTGGATCTGGCGCGCGCCAAGCATTACCTGAAGGCCCGCTGACC
>CAYSHI010000432.1:0-11279 GCA_964430745.1 uncultured Acidobacteriota bacterium
ACCTTCGACCATACGGCCACGCCCCTCGGCGTTCATTGGGCAAACCTCACGAATTGAGCTCAGCGGGTGGAGGCGGCGGGTCGCCGCAAGGACCGCAATCATAACACCCACGGTGCTATTGTCGCCGGGTGCGATCATCACGTTTGACCCTGAGGAGCGCTCGAGGAAACCGTCGTGCTTGACCCGCTGCCGGCCTTCATCGGACTGGTGTTCCTGCTGGTCCTGTCGGCGTTCTTCTCCGGCGCCGAAACGGCGCTGATCGCCGCCAACCGCTATCGCATCTCGTCCCTGGCCCGCCGCGGCGACAAGCGTGCGCAGAGGGTGCGCGACCTCGTCGCCGATCGCGAGCGACTCCTGTCGACGATTCTCGTGGGCAACAACTTCGCCAACATCGCGGCCTCGGCCCTGGCGACCACCGTGGCGATCAGTCTCGTCGGCGAACGCGGGCCCATTTACGCGACGCTGGGAATGACGGTGGTGGTGCTCATCTTCGCTGAAATCGCACCGAAAACCCTCTCCGCGCGTTACCCGGTACAGGTGTCGTTTGTGGTCTCCGGCCCGATCGGGCTGATGGTAAAGGTGCTGCGCCCGCTCGCCGGCGCCACCGTCTGGATCGCCAACGGGATTCTCCGTGTCGCCGGCAAGTCGGGGGGCGAATCGCCCGCCATGTCGGAAGAAGAACTCAAGGGCATGATCTCGCTGGGGGACGAGGAGGTCAGCATCGCGCGGGAGAAGCGCCGCATGCTGCGTGGGGTTTTTCGACTCGAAGACGTCGCCATCGAGGACGTGATGGTGCCGCGCACCAAGGTCGTCGCCCTCGACGTCGACGCGCGGCCGCACGAGATTGTCGACATCATCCGCAACTCCGGGTTCACGCGGTTCCCGGTTTGCCGCGGCACCCTCGATGAGGTCATCGGCGTGCTCAACTCGAAGGACGTCTTCAAGTACTCCGAGCGAATCGAGGAGCTGCGCATCGAGAAGCTGACGCGTCGACCGCTTTTCGTGCCGGAGTCGGCGCCCCTGCAGGTAGTTCTGCAGGCTTTTCAACAACAGCAACAGCACCTGGCCATCGTCATCGACGAGTACGGCGGCGTCGAAGGGATTGTCTCGCTGGAGGACGTCCTCGAGGAGATCGTCGGCGAGATCGACGATGAGTTCGACGTGCCGCGCGTTCCCCATGTCGCCGAGCTTGCGGACGGATCGCTACGTGTCGCCGGCGCCTGCCCGCTGGCGTTCCTGAACCGCCGTTACGACCTGGAGCTACGGGCCGAGGAGAGCACGACGCTGGCCGGTCTGGTGCTCGAGGTGACCGGCCGAATCCCCGCGGTCGGCGAGCACGTGGCCTACGAAGGGATCGACATGATCATCGAACGGGCCCTCCCGCATCGTGTCGATCAGGTGAAGATCGTGCCGCCGGCGGCGCCGGAAGACACGCCTCAGTCGCGATAGGAGGCGCCCGAGAGGCGTCGCTCCATGCCGGCGGTCGCTTCGGCGAAGCGTCGCTCGAACCTGAGGCGCCACCCGTCTCCGTCCTGCTCCAGAGAAAGCTCGTGGATCGACGTGCCGGGAGCTCGCTCCTCGAGCTGTACGAGAAGCTCCGCCGCGGCGTCCTTCTCGTGCAACCAGACGCTGCACTCGGAAGTCAACGAGCCGCCGTCGGCGATCTCCCGAACAACCTCCGCGAGCGCGCCGAAGACGGCCTTGCCGACGCGGCTCCAGTCCCAGTCTTCGGGCTTGCGGTCGAGCTCGGCCGCGGCGCAGGCCGCCTGCAGGAGGCGCTCGAAATAGGGGTCCTCATCGAGGACGTTGTCAAGGCCGAGCCAGGCGGGCGCGTCGTTCATCAATGTCGAGGGGAGCGAGAACTTGAGCGGCCGGTGATGGCGCTCGGAGGGCTTCAACACGACGCCGTAACCACCCGCTTCTTCGAGCTCCTGCATCCATTCGACGATCCTGTCCACGTCGGCGGCCTCGAACGGCCCCACGTGCTCCGCCGCTTCGATGCCGTACTTCTCGAACAGCGCGTACTTGTCGCCGGTTGCCATGGGCTCGCGGATCCCGTGCTCGAGGATCTCGGTGCCCCAGGCGGCAATGTCTTCGGCGGTGCCGCTGTACGACGGTTTCGCGTACGGAATGCCTTTGCCTTCGACCGACAGGCAGACCGCGAGACGCGGGTTCTCCGCGAAGAACTCGTCCGGAACGAAGTCCCGCGCCCGGTCGGTGGTGAAGGCGCAATAGCGACCGTCGCGGGTAAAGCCCACCTGCCGCCCGCCGAGCCATGCGATACGCGCGTGGTAGCCGGGAACCTGGGTCTCCAGATAAAAGGGGCTGTAGTAGTACTTCGTGATCGCGTTCGTCAGGTGGAACACGCGACGAACCCGCGCGTAATCGGGAATCACGCCTTCGTCGGCGACGACCAGACCGTGAGGAAGAGAAGGCACGTTCTTCGCCACGCGGTAACTGACGTGCTCGCCCATCGATTGGAAGGTCAAGGCCTTCTGCACGCGCGGTTGCAGGCTGACCCGGTCGTTGCGGCCGACGAACTCCTGCAGGCGTTCCAGTACCCAGCTTTCCACAGCGATCTCCTTGGTTCAGAAAAATGTCACGTCGACGACGGTTCCGGCGGATAGTTCGGTGACGGCCTCGCCGATCTCGATCCAGCCGTGAGCCCGCGACATGCTCGTGATCGTGCTCGAAGCACGGTACACCGGCGTGGCCTCGTCCCCGCTCACGCGCACCGTAAGAAACTGAAGCTTACCCTCGGGTGACGAAACCGTGGCGGTCAACGTTGCCGTCGAACGTGTGCGATGGTCGACCGCCCGGCCGGCGAGCGCGCGCACCATGGGCTCGGCGAAGAGGTAGCTGGTAAACAGGCAAGATGTCGGAAAGCCCGGGAGCCCGAGGAGCGGCCGGGTGCCGACGCGGGCCAGCAGAACCGGCTTGCCCGGTTTGATCGCGATACCGTGCACCAACACCTCGCCCAGGCCCTCGACCACGTCGAGCACGAGGTCGTGCCGCCCCACCGACGTGCCGCCGAGCGTGACCACAAGATCGACATCGTCACGGCCCACCCCATCGATCAGCGCGGCGGGGTCGTCGCGCACGATCGCGGTACGTTCGACCCGTGCGCCCTGGGCCTCGAGAACCTGCCGCACACCGACCGAGTTGGAGTCGTACACCTGCCCCGGGCGTAGATCCTCGCCGAGAGGGACAAGCTCGTCGCCGGTCGGCACGAGCAACACACGGGGTCGCCGATACACCTCGACCTCCTCCACTCCGATCGAGGACAGTGCCGCAGCGGCGCCGGGTGTGATCGGCTCGCCGCGAGCCAGGATCACGTCTCCCGCGGCAAGGTCCTCTCCGCGGCGCGAGACGTGGGAACCGGCCGCGACGGGCTCGACGATCTCGATGCGATCATCGGCTGCTCGCGTTTGCTCAACCGGCACGACGGCGTTCGCGCCGGACGGCAGGCGCGCGCCGGTGGCGACTTCCCGGCAGAAGCCCGCTTCGACGCGAGTTTCCTCGAGCTCGCCGGCCATCACGCGACCCGCGAGTCGCAGGGTCGTTTCCGCGGAGTCTGTCAGATCGTCGGCGATCACCGCATAACCGTCCATCGCGGCCCGATCGGTCGACGGCACGTCGACGGGGGCGCTGATATCGGCGGACACCACGCGGCCGGCGGCTTCGCGCAACGGCAAGTTCCGGCTCTCAGTGACGGGCTCGCAGAGGCCGAGCGCTACGCGGCGAGCCTCAGCGAACGGAGTGAGCCGGCCGAACGGCCGCATCGATTGTCTGCCCTGCGTGGAATGTCCCATGGCCCGCCATTGTAGTCCGAGAGACCCGAGTCGGCTCGCGATCGGTTGTCCTTCGAGTCGGGGCGCAGTAGCGTCCGTGCCGGAAGAGCTGTCGACAATGGCGCGCGGAAGCTCCGTCGATCAGGAGCGGCCGATCGACCATGGGGCGGCGAGGCGCCGCCGCTCCGTCATAAACCCGCATTCGGAGGCTCGTCGTGGCCCTCATCAACCTGACCGTCAACGGCGTCGCGCATAGCGCCGACGTCGAACCGCGTATGCTGCTCGTGCATTTTCTGCGCGAGAGATTGAGGCTGACCGGCGCGCACGTCGGTTGTGAGACGAGCATTTGCGGCGCCTGTACCGTCCTGCTCGACGGTCGCGCCGTCAAATCCTGCACTCGCCTCGCCCTGCAGGCGCATGGCACGGAGATCGTCACGATCGAGGGCCTGGCGGGCGGCGAGACGCTGCACCCCCTTCAGCAAAGCTTCTGGGACGAGCACGGTCTTCAGTGCGGCTATTGCACGCCGGGGATGATCCTGTCGGCGCACGATCTACTTGGTCGAAACGCGGACCCCGATGACGCCGAGATTCGCGAGGCGCTCGCGGGCAACCTCTGCCGATGCACCGGCTATCAGAACATCGTCGAAGCGGTGCGGACCGCGGCGCGCCGCATGCGCGAGTCGGGAGGTGAGCAGTGAGCCCGCCCACGGCCCCCAAATTCATCGGCGCGCGGGTGCGTCGTAAGGAAGACCCACGCCTGATCAGCGGCACCGCCACCTACACCGACGACATCGCGCTACCGCGCATGGTGTTTGCGGCGTTGACACGCAGCACCGAGGCGCACGCGCGCATCAGCGCCGTCGATACTTCCGAGGCCGCGGAGTTTCCGGGGGTGGTGGCGATCTACACCGGCGCCGACTTGAAAGACGTCGTCGCTCCCCTCCCCTGCGTTCACAGCATCGAGGGTCTCCAGGAGCCACCGCACCCGGCGATCGCATTCGACGAGGTCAACTACGCAGGCGACGCGGTAGCCGTCGTCGTCGCCGAGACCGCGGCTCAGGCGGAAGACGCGGCCCGGGCCGTCGTCGTGGAGTACGAGGCGCTGCCGGTCGTTACCGATGTGGTCGCCGCCGCCGGCGCCGACACGGCCTTCGTGCACGCCGACTTGGGCACCAATGTCGCCTTCACCGCCGTCACCGACGTGGGCGATGTCGAAGGGGCAATCGAAGGGGCGGACGTGGTGCTCCAGCAACGCATCGTCAACCAGCGCCAGATACCCATGGCGATGGAGCCACGCGCCGTGGTCGCGGACTTCGATCCAGGCTACGACAAGCTGACGGTGTGGACGACCACGCAGGTGCCGCACTTCGTGCGCTTATTGCTTGCGGCCGTCTGCGGACACCCCGAGCACAAGGTGCGCGTCGTTGCCCCCGAGGTGGGCGGAGGCTTCGGCAGCAAGCTGAACTTCTACGCCGAGGAGGCGATTGTCGCTCACCTGGCCAAGGCGCTGCGGCGGCCGGTGAAATGGACGGGGCGCCGCACGGAAGACATCGTCGCCACGATCCACGGGCGCGATCAGCTGTGTGACCTGCAGATCGCCGCCGATGCGGCCGGTAATCTGCTCGCTCTCCGCGCCACCCTCTACCAGGATCTCGGTGCCTACCATCAACTGCTGACGCCGGTGATCCCCGGTCTCACGGTCGGCATGTTGCCGGGCTGCTACACGCTGAAGAACCTGCATGTGACCCTACATGGCGTTTTCACGAACAAGACGCCGACGGATGCCTATCGCGGTGCCGGCCGGCCCGAGGCGACGTTCATCATCGAGCGCTCGATGGATCTGATCGCCGCGGCGGTGGGCAAAGATCCTGCCGAGGTGCGCCGACTCAACTTTCCCTCCGCCGACGCCTTTCCGTTCACCACCGCCACCGAGATGCAGTACGACTCGGGCAATTACCAGGCTTCGCTCGATACGCTGATCGAAAACGCCGGGTACGCGGCAATGAGAGAGCAGCAGGAGCAACGTCGAGAACGCGGAGAGCTCGTCGGGCTGGGCCTGTCTACGTACGTCGAGGTTTGCGGCATCGGGCCCTCGGCGGCGATGACTGCCGGCGGCTGGGAGGCCTGCGAGCTCGAGGTGCGCCGCACCGGCAAGGTGGTGGTCAAGACGGGCATCTCGCCGCACGGCCAGGGAGAGGAAACGACGTTTGCCCAGATCGTCGCGGACGGGCTCGGCCTGACGCCGGACGACGTCGAGGTTCTCCACGGTGACACCGATACCACGGAACAGGGCATCGGCACCTTCGGATCGCGCGGGCAGGCGGTCGGCGGTGGGGCGCTCTCGCGCTGCGTCGAGACCATCCAGGACAAGGCTCGTCGCATCGTCGCCCACCTCGTCGAAGCCGACGTCGACGATATCGTCTTCGAGGACGGGAAGATCTTCCCCAAGGGCGTGCCCGCCAAGGCGATGGAATTCCAGCAGATCGTCGACGCCGCCTACGTCGCCAGCGCCCTGCCGCCGGAGATCGAGCCGGGCCTCTCGGCGACCCACTTCTTCGACCCTCCCAACTTCACCTTCCCCTTCGGTGCTCACCTGGCGCTGGTGAGCATCGATCCGGATACCGGATCCGTTTGTATCGAGCGCTACATCGCCGTCGACGATTGCGGCCGCATCATCAATCCGATGATCGTCGAGGGACAGCTGCACGGCGGCATTGCCCAGGGAATCGCACAGGCCCTCTTCGAAGACGCCGTGTACGACGACAACGGTCAGCTCATCACCGGCTCCTTGATGGACTATGCGGTACCCAAGGCGGCCTACATGCCGCGCTTCGAGCTCGCTCACACCGTCACACCCACGCCGGTGAATCCACTCGGGGCGAAGGGAGTCGGCGAGGCCGGCACCATCGCCAGCTCGGCGGCCGTGATCAACGCGGTGGTCGACGCCCTGTCGCCCTTCGGCGTTCTCCACCTCGACATGCCCGCGACGCCACAACGAGTGTGGCGCGCCATGCAAGGAGTTTCCTCATGATCCCGGCCACGTTCGATTACCGACGGGCGGAGTCGATCGAGGAAGCGGTACGCATCCTCTCCAGCAACGAAAACGCCCGGCTGCTGGCCGGCGGACACAGCCTCCTCCCGATGATGAAGCTGCGAATCGCCGCCCCGGCCGTGCTTGTCGATATCGGTGGAATCGAAGAGCTCCGGGGCATCAGCGCGGGCGACGACGCTTTGCGGGTCGGCGCCATGACCACACACGCCGCGCTGGCGGAATCGGCGGAGGTGCGGGCCGGATTCGGCGCGCTGGCCGAAGCCGCGGCGTCGATCGGCGACGTTCAGGTGCGCAACTGCGGCACCCTGGGAGGGAGCCTGGCGCACGCGGACCCGGCGGCCGACTACGGGGCTGCGGTACTGGCGTTGGACGCGGTTGTCGACGTGGTGGGCGCCGCGGGCAACCGCTCCATCCCCATCGACGACCTCTTCGCGGGTCTTCTCACGACCAACCTCGAGGCTACGGAGATAATCACCGAGATCCGGTTTCACCGCCGCGAGGGAGGTCTCAGCGTGTACGAGAAGTTCGCACAGCCGGCTTCCGGCTTCGCCATTGTGGGTGTGGCCGTGGCTCTGGAGCGTGACGACGATGGAAGATGTACCCGGGCGCGCTTGGCCGCCACCGGCATCTCCGACCGACCGCTGCGATTGACCGGGGCGGAGGCGGTGCTCGAAGGCTCGATGGTGGCAAGCGCCGACATCGAGGAGGCCGCCGCCGGCTCTGACCGGGAGGTCGAAGACGTGCGCTCCGACATGTACGCGGCCGAGGATTATCGGCGTCACCTGCTACGAGTCCTCGCCGGCCGCGCCCTCACCCGGGTCGCGTCATAGCCGCCGGCCTCACGCCGGCCGAGCGGACGCGACACGTCCGCCGGCTCAGCGAGACGCACGGATTCGACCGCTGCGCGGTAGCCCGTGTCGAAGAGCTGGCCGCCAACGATCGGTTGCGCGATTGGCTCGATCGCGGCATGCACGGTTCGATGGGTTGGATGGCCCGCAGCGCCGAACGCCGTGCCGACCCCGGCCTTGTCGTTCCCGGGGCGCGCTCGGTCGTCATCGTGGCGCTGAGCTACCACACCGAGATCGAAGCGACCCACGATCCGCACGAAGGCTGCATTTCCCGCTACGCCTGGGGAGACGAGTATCACAGCGTGCTCGGCGATCGGCTCGAGGCCATGCTGGGCGATCTGCGCGACGCCTTTCCCGAGATCGAGGGACGCTGGTACGTCGATACCGGCCCCGTCCTCGAGAAGGCCTGGGCGGAGCGCGCCGGCCTCGGATGGATCGGCAAGCACAGCAACCTGATCAGCCGCGAGGCAGGTTCTTGGATCTTTCTCGGGGCGCTGATCGTCGACCTCGAGCTCGAGGGCGGAGCCGCGCACCGCGACTACTGCGGCACCTGCACGGCGTGCATCGAGATCTGCCCTACGGATGCCATCGTTGCGCCGTATGTCGTCGACGCCCGACGATGTATCTCCTACCTGACGATCGAGAACCGCGGCCCCATACCGCGCGAGTACCGCCGCGATATGGGCAATCGGATCTTCGGCTGCGACGATTGCCAGGATGTCTGCCCCTGGAATCGGTTCGCCCGTGTCTCCTCGCAGGCGCGGGCGTTCTCTGCCCGGGAGGGCAATCAGGCGCCGCCCCTCCGCGAGCTGTTGCGCCTGAGCGACGACGGCTTTCGCGAACGTTTCGCCGGCGGCCCGGTGCTGCGAGCGAAGCGTCGTGGCTTCGTGCGCAACGTCGCCGTGGCGCTCGGCAATAGCGGCGACCGCGGCGCCGTCCCCGACCTCATCGAGGCATTGGACGACGACGAGGAATTGGTACGCGGTCACGTAGCCTGGGCTCTCGGCGAGATCGGCGGCGAAGACGCCGAGGGGGCCCTTCATCGTCGCGCAGCGCTCGAGCAAGACGATGACGTGCGTGCCGAGATCGAGCGTGCGCTAGCAGGGTGCTGAAAAACTCCCGGGGGTGCCGTTACGGGCACCGTGGGGGCAGATGGGAGGCGGCGCGACGCAGGCGATATGTGAGATATCGTCGAGGAGCGCCAACGAAGCAGATGCCCCCACGCTGCCCGTAACCGATCAATCCGACGAGTCCCGGAGCACCGCGTCGTAGAGATCCGCCCGGTGCGTACGGAGCTCCTCGGGCGCCAGCCCTTCCACCTCGTGCGGGAACACGATCCAACGATTGTCGGCAACCGTGAAGTAGTGGGGCTCGAGATCGGTCTCGTTCTTCTCGGGCTTGTAGTAGACCGTGGCGACGCGGCACTCGGGTGCGTTGCGCCGGGCCAGGGCGGCGATCTCTTCGAGGATCGCGACCATCGTGTGGCCGGTATCGAAGACGTCATCGACGATCAACACCCGATCGGTGGCCTCGATGACGTCGATGATGTGCCCCAGTCCCTTGATCTCGACCCCGCTCCCCCCGCGCTGCATGCCGCTGTACGACTGCGTCTTGATGGTGGTGTGATAGGGCTCGAGACCCCGCGTGCGGAAGAACTCGTGGATGGCCACTCCCGGCGGGGTGCCGCCGCGCCAAACGCCGATGAGGTAGTTGGGGCGATAGCCGTCGTCCCATACGAGGCGGGCCAATCTGACCGAATCGGTGAGCAGTGTTCCGGCGTCGATGTAGACCTTTTCGGGCCCCGCGGGCTCATCGCGCGTCGGCTCTTCTCGCCTGTCTCGGGTGGTCGGCGATTCCGTCGAGTCGCTCATTTCTGCTCAGGTCGGTCGGTCTGTTTCCACGATGCGGCGGCCGAGTCGGTACGGTATCACTCACCGGGGTGGGGGCGCAGCGTGACCGCGATGCAAGCGAGCGCTCCGGCGCCGATGCCGACGACCGAGGGCCACAGGTTGCCCGGGCCGGGCCACGCCCCGGTTTGCCAGAGAGCGGCCAGCCAGCCCAGCACGGAGACGATGACGGCGGTCATCGCCGCGGTGTTGTCCGCCCGCTCCCAGTACAAGCCGGAGATCAACGGCACCGCCAGCGCGACGACCAGAATGGTGTAGAAGGCGCTCAGGCCGCCGAGGATCGAGGGGAAAAGCAGCGCCAGAGCAACCGACACGCCGAGTCCCACGACGGCGGCCAAGCGGCCGGCGCGCAGAAGGCCCCGATCGTCAACCTGAGGGTTCCAGAAGCGCTGGTAGAAATCCCGCGACATCGATGTCGACAGCATGAACAGCACGGCGTCGGCCGAGGACAACTCCGCCGAGACCACAGCCGCTAGGGTGAGCACGCCGACGGCGGGGGGCAGCACCTCCACGAGCATCTGTGGCAGCACCCAGCCGCTGCCTTCGAGGGGCAAGGGTTGCGGCCAATGGGTGCGTGCGAGGATGCCCAAGGCGACAGGGATGAAGGCAAATCCCGCGAGTCCCGCGGCGCTCCACAGGAGGCCCTTTCGAACGGTCTGCTCGTCGCGGGCCCCGAAGGCCTTTTGCAGCAACCCGGGCGAGATGACGAAGGAAGTGCCCAGCACGGTTACGTAGCCGAGGATTCCCAGCCAGCCGATGCTGAAAGGAGAAAGAAAACCGGGATCGAGCGTCTCCGAGGTTCGGAGTACCGCCTCGAGGCCCCCCAGAGCCCTGCCGGCGGCCAGCAACGCCACCGGGAATGCCACCAGCTTCACAGCAAGCTGAACGACGTTTACCACCGCCGACGACCACAGTCCGCCGGCAGCGTAGTAGGCAAGCACGACGATACCCCCGAGGGCGATGCCGAAGCGCAGATCGATGCCGCTGAAGGCTCCCACCACGTAGCCGATGGCGACGATTTGCGACATCAGGATGAGCACGGAGCCGAACCAAAGGAGGCCCATTACGATCGCGCGCAGGCTCACGCCGTAGCGGATCTCCAGGTAGTCGCCGACGGTGTAACAATCGAGGTCGCGCGCAACGCGCCACATCTTCGGCCCCACCGTGAGGGCCAGAACCAGCGTGCCGAGGACGGCCGAACCCGTCCACCACGCCGCGCTGAGGCCGATGTCGTAGGCGAGACCGGCCACACCTACCGTGGTGCCGGAACCGATGTTTGCCGCGAGGACCGTGGCGGCGAGCAAGCCGGGCCCGAGTCGCCGGCCCGCCACGTAAAAATCCGCGGCAACGCGGACTTTTCGACTGGCCCACAGGCCCACGCCCGCGAGCGCGAGCCCGTAGGCGAGCAGTACGACGATGGCGAGAACCTGAAACATGCGGATGGGCCGGCAGATAAGGGTGGAATCCGACGGAAGTCGCTGAGACCATAGCGCAACCGGGGCTGCCGAAGGACTTCGGAACCGGCGAGTTGACGCTTGCCGATCGCGGCCGTAAGCTGCCCCACGAGCCCATCCGGTCTGTCGTCGAACCGGTTCTATCAGCGAAAGAATTCACCCGGCCCGTCAGCGCGCGACGTGACGCGGAAGAGTCCGAACGGCAGGGGCATCTTGTTGCTTCGATC
>CAYSHI010000433.1:0-5150 GCA_964430745.1 uncultured Acidobacteriota bacterium
GGCGAGTCCGCGGAGAGGCGACGACGGCGATGTTCATACATCGTCGAGGAGCCGCGACAAAGGAATCGCCCCGTCCCGCCGCTACCCTACGGGCAGAGGGGATTGCGCGCGATCTCGGCGTCAGGGCTCGTCGACGATGCCAAAGCATCGCCTCCTCGCCCTTCCTTGATCTCGCCCGCAATTCCCTCTGCAAGTGTCAAGCTATGTTGGAGACAGCACACTAGCACTCACCCGAGCGTCACTCCGCCACCACCCACGCCCGCCAGTCACTCGGCGGGCGGTCCTGCCGGCAGCCGATGGGAGCACGAAGCATCGAGGATCGGCGAATCCCGCGCGGGCTGCGCCGACACTCGTCGGCGAAACGCCGGTTTCTTGTATGATCCGCTCATGCGCCTCGGAACCTTCTCCACATCAACCCGCTGCCCCCGCCTTGCGGCCGCGATCCTTGGTCTCGTCGCGGCCGCGGCCGCGTGCGGCTCGCCGCCGGAGGTCGAGGTATTCCTGTCGGAGTCCGTTCCTTTCAGCGTTAGTGGCGTCGACACTGACATCATCTTCCCGCGCGAGGAGGGAGCCTCTCGCTTTCTGATACGCAACTGGCCCCCCATGCGGACCCTGAGGGGCGACACGTTGTGGGTGCATGGCAAGTGGGCCCGGATCGGCTTCTACGCCGTCGCCGATCGCCCGCCCACCTTCATCGCCGAGGCGAGCCCCTACGCGCACCCTGATGCACCGATGCAGGTCCTCACGATATCGATGGACGGTGAGGAGGTCGCGTCGATGCCCATGCGCGCCGGCTGGAAGACATACGAGGTCGAGCTGCCCACGGAGCTCGTCAAGATCGGCTGGAACGAGATCGAACTGAGGTTCTCGCAGTCCTTGCGACCGTCCGATTTCGACCCCCGAAGCGAAGATCACCGCACCCTGGCGGCAGAGTTTCGCCGCATCGAGATGCGGAGCGCCGCCCGGCGCCCCCACTGGCCCGAACGGCCGGAGCAACTCGCGCTCACCGTCCCGGGAGAGGCACCGACTCTCGCTACCGGTGGTGCGGCGACGCAACCAAGCAGGGTCGCGGGAAACGACACGGAAGCAAACGCCGAACCCGAGACGGTCCTCGTCGCCGCCACGGTCGACGACCCGATAGACACCGTGATCGAGATGCCCACCGACAGCTTTCTGGAGACCTATCTGTTTCCGGGGGCGGAAGTCCGACTTGTCGGGACCGCGGCGGCGAGCTTTGAAGCGTCGGCCCATGGAACCATTCGCGCGGTCGTCGACGCCATCGAGGCTGACACCGAGACCGAGATCTGGTCCGCGGACCTGAGTCCGGCATCACCAACCGCGGAGGTGTCCGCAGATCTGTCTTCGTGGGCAAACCGGTTGGTCGGGCTCCGCCTACGCGTGTTCGGCGACACCAACGGGGTCGTGAGCTGGGAGGAGCTGGGGGTCACGGAGTCGGATTCGGCGACGCCCAACTTCTCGCCGGCGCGTGTCGGCGAGATGGCCGCCCCACCGACTTCCGGCGACCTCGGACGCCCTGACATCTTCCTCATCATTCTGGATGCGGCCCGCGCCGATGTGTTCGAAGGCGGTCTGGGCGCAGAGCTCGCGCCCAACGTTCAGGCGCTCGCCGCCGAAGGGACCGTATTCTCGCAGGCGTGGGCGCCCTCGAGCTGGACGGGCCAGTCGATTCCGGGGATCTGGACGGGCATGGCGCCGGACACCGTCGGCATGGAGCACTGGGGATCGCGACTACCTTCCGAGCTGACGACCTTCCCGGAGCTCGTAAACGACGCCGGCTACAACACGGTCTTGTGGAGCCAACACAACATCTACCGGGCGCGCGCAGAGCTGCGGCACGGATTCGAAGTTTTTGAAGAAGTCGATAGCACCAGTCTCGAGGCGCGAGAGCTCTTGCCGGCGATCAATGACCTCGTCGACGACGAACGGCCGACGTTCGCGGCGATCCACCTGTTGCCGCCGCACGCGCCTTATGTACCGCCCGACCCCTTTCGCGGCTCGCGCAGCAGCGGGTACGAGGGAGAGGGAATCTCGGCGGTCATGCTCAACAGGTTCGACTCGCTATACACCGAGGAGCAGGCGGAGCTGCGTGACGAGATCCGACGGGCGGCCGTCGCCCAGTACGAGGAGAACGTCGCCTTCGCGGATCATCTGGTGGGCCGACTGGTCGATGACCTGAGGGCCCAAGGTCGCTACGACGACGCCCTCGTGATCGTCACCTCCGACCACGGCGAGGCGTTCTATGAGCACGGAAGCTTCCTGCACACCAGTTTGTTGTACGAGGAGTTCCTGCGCGTGCCGCTGGTGATCAAATGGCCGCGATCGTTCGGAGGCTACGCTCCCGTCGTGGATACGCCCGTAAGTCTCATCGACGTTGCACCGACCTTGGTCGACGGGCTCGGGATCGACGACGAGCGCGCCCGATACCAGGGCCGTAGCCTACTGCCGCCGGCCACCGGTGGGCCCGCGGCCGACCGCGTGATGTACGCCTACACCAGCGGCCAAACCAACCCCGAGTTGGCGCCCCGGCCGCAATACGCGCTGTTGTGGAACGGCCTCAAGTTGATCCTCGACGGCGTGTCCGGCCGAACCGTCCTGTTTCGTTTGTCCGACGATCCGGAAGAGAGGGTCGACCTGTCCCAAGACGATTTCCACGCGGCGTGGCTCACCCAGGTATTGCGCAGGAGCGCAGCCCACAACGCCCGTTTCTTGGTCGAGCTCGGCGGAGCCGCAGTCGAGGACCTCGACGCCGAGACCGTCCGCAGGCTAAAGGCGCTCGGCTATCTCCGCTGATCTGCCGCGGAGACTCCTATCCGATCTACCGCAGATACCCGAGGGCACGCAGACGACGCTTGTCTTCGTCGGTTAGCTGAATCTGGCCGTCACTCCGAACCACCGTCGCCAGCGTGTCGAACTCTGCCAGCCAGTCGAGCAAAGACTCGGCCATTCTGTCGACGACATCGGGGTGCTCGACGGAGACATCGACGGTTCCCCATTCATCCGCCGTGAGATCGAAAAGGCGGCCATCGTCCATGTACTTGAAGCCATCGTGGATCAGCGTCCGCCGAACAGCCACGACGCCGCGCTCCGCCACGACCTGCCGGGCCTCGCGCTCATCGCCATCCCATACCGGAGCGAGGCTCTCTCCCATGAAGAACTGAGGTTTCTCGACCCCGACGAGCTCCAGGATCGTCGGCGCCACGTCGACCAGCCGCACGGCGGCATCGACCGGCCCGCCGGCCGGCACGCCGGGCCCGGCGATGATCAGGGGGACGCGCAGAAGCTCCTCGTTCAGGGTGTAAGTGTGTCGCCCCCACTTGCCGTGCTCACCGAACTCCTCACCGTGATCCGAGAGGAACACGATGATCGTGTTGTCCCACTCGTCCATTTCCCGGAGCCGGGCGAAAAAGCGAGCGTAGATATCATCGAGCCGCCGCAGTTCGGCGTCGTACATGTCGATGATGAACTGAAGATCGCGCTCCGTAGGCTCGATCGGGTCGTCCCCACCCGAGTCTCCGTTTATTCTGTCGACCAGGCCACGCGTGATCCTGGGGTCGAGCGGTCCTTCGTAGTCGCCGGCCCACAGGTCTACGTAGTCGGCTTCGGGCGCGTACGGCAGGTGAACGTCGTAGGAGTGCAGGAAAAGAAACCAGGGCGCGGTGCGCTCGCTGATCCAATCGTTGACCATCGTCAACTCGCCGAGGCCCTTGCCGCTCTGCAACGCGCTCTCGATGAAGTACCACGTGTCGAAGCCCGGCTCGAAGGTCTTGCCGTTGAGTTGGGTGAACGCGCCCGTCTGGTAGCCGGCTTCACGTAGAGCCTGCGGCAGCGAGACGAGGTTTTCGTCCGGGACCTGACCATGCTGCAGCACGCCGTGGACCGAGGGATACAGCGAGGTCAAGATCGACGTGTGCGACGGGGCCGTGTTCGGCGCGTGGGAGTAGGCGCTCGTGAAAGTGACCCCGCGCGCCGCCAGTGCGTCGATTGCCGGAGAGGTGTCACGGGAATAGCCGTTGGCACCGACGTGGTCCGCGCGCAGCGTGTCGGCGGAAATCAGGATGACGTTGGGGCGGCGACCTTCGGGCGCGGAGCCGCACGCCAAGCTCACGGCAATGCTCAACACCAGCAGGCCGACGAGCGCGATGCGCTGCATTCGCAAGGTCGTCTCCCGATATCTGTACCCGGCGAGCGCCGGTCGTCGAAGGAATAGGAAGGCAGCCATGGAGTTTACACCGAGGGCGCGGAGGTCACGGAACACGACCCGGTCGCGGGGTCCACCTCTGGCGGAGGGGACGGTCCGTCGGTCCGCGCGCCTGAAGGTACCGTCAAAAGCACGAAAAAGGCTGCCCGGCTCCGAAGAACCGAACAGCCCTTTTCAAGAAAATTCTCGGCGACGACCTACTCTCCCACCCAGTTGCCCAGGCAGTACCATCGGCGCTGAGGAGCTTAACTGCCGTGTTCGGAATGGGAACGGGTGTTTCCTCCTCGCTACAGCCACCGAGAAAATCTAACTGAATAGTCCAGCTTCGAGTCAATTTGCAGAATCGCTTTCGCGACCCCACGGTTGGACCCGTTCTTTTGCTGAGCACCCGTCGCCGAGGCGACGGATTGTTGAGCCCTTCTTGTTCTCCCGAGACACTTATCGTGCCTCGCGAAAGGAACGGCTTGGGTGCAGCCGACGATCTCCGCTTTGCGCATGCCGCGCGCGCCGTTGATCGCGTGTCTGCCCCTGGCGAATTTAAAGGCCAAGCCTCACGGGCGATTAGTACCGCTCGGCTGAACACATTACTGTGCTTACACCTACGGCCTATCAACCTCCTAGTCTCGGAGGGCCCTTCAGCGGGCTTATGCCCCAGGGAGACCTAGTCTTGGAGCCGGCTTCCCGCTTAGATGCCTTCAGCGGTTATCCGATCCCGAGATCGCTACCCAGCGATGCCCCTGGCGGAACAACTGGTACACGAGAGCTCGAGCCGTCCCGGTCCTCTCGTACTAGGGACGGCGCTCCTCAAGTCTCCTACGCCCACAGCGGATAAGGACCGAACTGTCTCACGACGTTCTAAACCCAGCTCACGTACCGCTTTAATCGGCGAACAGCCGAACCCTTGGGACCTGCTTCAGCCCCAGGATGCGAT
>CAYSHI010000434.1:0-12022 GCA_964430745.1 uncultured Acidobacteriota bacterium
CGCCGAGCAGCGCCAGCAGCACCCCTTCGGTGAGGATCTGGCGTATCAGGCGCATACGTTGCGCGCCGAGCGCGGCGCGCACGCCGATTTCGCGACGTCGGCCGGTGGTGCGCGCCATCAGCAGCCCGGCAACGTTGGCGCAGGCGATCAGCAGCACGAGACCGACCGCCGCCGCGAGAACCAGCAGCGGGCTACGCGCGTCGCCGATCACGTCCTCGCGCAGGGGGATCGCCGTCAGCGGGTGGGCGTGATCGTATTGCTCCGCCCAGCGGCTGCTCACCACTTCCATCTCCGCAAGAACGTCGGGCGGAGACACACCGTCGTTCATGCGGCCCAGCACCGAAAGCCCGTGTCCGTGACGGACGGTCAGGTTGGCCGCATCGATTGCGAGAGGGATGTAGATATCGGCGGAGGTCGCGGGCAGCGAGAAGTCTCTCTCGGTGATGCCGATGACGTGCGATGGAGACCCGTCGAGGATGATCGTCTTGCCGATGATGGCGGGGTCGCCGCCGAACCGCTGCGTCCAGAAGCCGTGATCGAGGACGACGACCGGATCGCTGTTGGGACGATCGTGCTCGACCCCGAACAAGCTGCCGCCGGCGGCCTTTGCGCCGAGGACGTCCCAGATCTCGGCCGACGCCAGCGCAGTGGGAATACGAAGCGGCGGTCCGTCACCGGTGATCACCATCGAGGTGACGTTGTAGGCGAACATTGCCTCGAACAGAGCCGACTCCGCCTTGTAGTCGGTGAACTCGGCCTGCGAGACCTCGAAGCGGTTGATGTCCTGCTGGGGGAACTGGGTCCAGACGTGCACGAGCCGCTCGGCGTCCGGATAGGGCATGGGTGACAGAACCACGCCATTGAGCACGCTGAATATGGCCGCGTTGGCGCCGATCCCCAGCATCAAGGTGAGCACGACCGCACCGCTGAAGCCGGGGGAGCGACGAATCATGCTGACGGCGTAACGAATGTCCTGGGCGAGGTTTCCCATGAAGATCTCGATCCGGGTTGCGAGGGAGCGACCGGAAGGGTTGGGGCGATGGAGGAGGGTGTCGAAGCGTGACGTTCGCCGGCGCACATTGCTGTCGGCGAAGCGAAGCGCCACGGCGTTCAGCGCCACGTCTCGAAAGGCACGCATCCAGAACACCGGGGCGCGCGTTGCGCCCTTGAAGCACTCTTCGCGCCAGGTGTCCTCGAGCATGAGCTGCATCTCGGCGCCGAATCGCCGGCGAGCGGCGCGCGGGTAGCTCAGCAGGGCGACGCCGTAGAGTCGACGCATGAATGCCGGCGGAGCCGGCAGCGGCAGACGCGGTCGCTTCACCGCGCCGCGCCGCGCGAGCGCGAGAGCCTGCTCGTGCGTACTGCTTCCACGAGCGACGCCATGCGCTCGGCTTCGGCCTCGACGGCCATGATGCCGTCGTCCGTCAGCGCGTAATAGCGACGCCGGGGATCGTCGTCGTCCGGCCGCTCATCGCTCTCTTCGATGAGCGCTTCGTCCAGGAGTCTGCCGATGTGCCGATAGAGCGTGCCCGGGTCGAGCCGCACCGCGCCCTCCGAGCGCTGCTCCACCGCCTTGCGGATCTCGTATCCGTGCGCCTGGCCGTCGACGAGCGCCATCAAGATGAGAAAGACGTGCGGTTTCAGGGGAGCTGCGGTCGAGCTGTCCGTCGCGGCCATCGATCTCTCCTCGGTGAAGCGCGTTGAATACTAGGCAAGTTACCTAGAGGCATTTTGCCTATACTTGGAGAGAGTGTCAAGCGGGCGTCATTCCGAGCGCAGCGCGGCGATCGGATCCACGCGGGTGGCGCGTCGCGCGGGCAGGTAGGTTGCGAGCAGCGAAACGACCGCGAGCACCGCCGGAACCGTGATGAACACGACCGGGTCGACCGAACTGACACCGAACAGCAGGTGGTCCAGCAACCGAGACACAACCGCCGCGCCGGCGAGGCCGATGAGGACACCCAGTGCGATCAGCGATCCCCCGTGCACCATCACCATCGTCCTGACGTCGCGGGCGTTGGCCCCCAGCGCCATGCGGATACCCAGCTCCCGCGTCCGCTGGGTGACGGAATAGCTGATGACCCCGAATACGCCGACCGCGGCGAGCATCAGCGCCACCGTCGCGAAGAGGGCGAGAAGCCTGCTGCTGAACCGCGGCTGTGCGACGGTGTCCGACATCAATGCCTCCAGCGCCTGCACCCGGTACACGGGCTGGTCGGGATCGGCCTCCAGTACCTTGCTCCGCACGGAAGGGATCAGATCTTCCGGGTCGCCCGCGGTGCGTACGACGACCGAAGTGAAGGGGAAGGTCATCTGCTCGAAGGTCAAGTACACCTCCGGCTCGGCCTCGCTGTCGTACCCGAGATACCGTGTCGAGCCGACGACACCCACGATCGCGATCGGCTCGCCCTCCTCGCTGGTGTCCAGCCGCAGGGCCTTCGTGAGCGGGTCGACGTCCGGGAAATGGCGTCGTACGACCGCTTCGTTGACGATGGCTACGATCTGGGCATCGGCCGAGTCGGCGCGGGTGAAGTCACGACCCGCGAGCAGGGGGATCCCGAGAGTGTCGAAGTACCCCGGACTGACGGCCTGAAACGTCGCGCCGTATTCCTGACCCGGCGGCGGCGGTTCTTCGCCATGGACGACGTAGCTGAATCCCGCCCGCGTGCCGGAGAAGGGGATGCCGAGCACGGTCGCCGCCGACTCGACGCCCGGAATGGCGCTGATCTCGTCGACCAGGCGCCAGTAAAACGCACTGATCTTCTCGTCCGCATCGTATTTCGCCTGCGGCAGGGCCAGGCGTAGTGTCAGCACCCCTCGGGGCTCGAACCCCGGGTCGCGAGATTGCAGCTCCACCAGGCCGCGCAGCGTGAGTCCGGCGCCGATGAGGAGCACCGAGGCGAGCGCGATCTCGGCCACCACCAGGCCGTCCCGTAGGCGTGCTCGCGCCCTTCCCGAGGATGCCCCGCGCGCGCCGCCGCGAAGCACCGACTGGACGTCCGCGCCGGCCGTTTGCCAGGCCGGCGCGGCCCCGAAGATGATCCCCGTGACGATGCTGATCAACAGCGTGAATCCCAGGACGTTGGCGTCGATGCCGATCTCGGCCGACCGCGGCATGGATGCGGGCAAGAAGCTTCGGAGCGGTTCCATGGCGACAAAGGCGAGCGCCACGCCGAGCAGCCCTCCGGCGAACGAAAGGCTCAGACTCTCGGTCAGGAGCTGACGGACGACGCGCGACCTGCTGGCCCCCAGTGCCGTACGCACGGCGATCTCCTTGCGCCGGTCGGCGGCGCGCGCCAGCAACAGATTGGCGACGTTGGCACAGGCGATCAGGAGCACGAAGCCCACGGCCCCGAGCAGCAGCAGCAGGGCGCCCTGGACCGAGCCGACGAGGGTGTCGCGGAGCGGCACGGCCGTGAATGTCCGCGATGCCTGATCAACCGGAAGCTCGGCCTCGAGCTCGCGTCCGATGCTGTCGAGCTCCGCTGTGGCGACACCGAGCGTGACGTCCGGTCGAAGCCTCCCGATACCGTCGAGGTAACCCGTCGAGCGATCGTTCTGGTAGTCGTCGCCGAGGTCGATCGGCGGCTCGGGCGCACTTCGCGGACCGACGATGTACACGTCGGCCCGCTCCAGGAAGCGGAACTCCCGCGGCGTCACGCCGATCACGGTGTATCCCTCGTCGTCGAGCGTCAGCGAGCTACCGATGACGTCGGCGTCCGCGGCGAAGCTCCGTTCCCAATAGCCGTGGTCGAGCATGGCCGTATAGGCGGCTTGTTGCGGTTGCGACGGGAAGGTAACGCCGAGTGCGGCGTCGACCCCGAGGACGGCAAAGAGATTGTGGGTCGTGCGGATGGCCGCGAGTTGCTCCGGCTCGTCGCCGCCGGTTCGCACGGCCGGCCCCTGCCAGTAACCCGCGACATCCTCGAGCGTCGTCGTGCGCTCGCGCAGGTCCCGGAAATTGGCCGCCTTCAGGTTGGATTCTTCGAGCACGCCGCCGTCGCGGCGGTTGGCCTCGGTCACCGCCACCAGACGCTGCGGATCACCGTACGACAGCGGCACGAACAGCACCCCGTTCACGACCGTGAACAATGCCGTGTTGGCGCCGATGCCGAGCGCCAACAGGAGGATCACCGACGCGGTGAACAACGGACGAGCCGCCAGGGTACGGGCCGCAAAGCGGACATCTTGAGAGAGGCTTTCCATGACTCGTTCTCCGGCGCTCGGGCGGGCTTCGGGAAGGGGGTCGAGAATCGCGCGCGAGAGCGCTGCCCAGTCGGCGCCTTGCAGCGCGATTCGCTCCGCGTCGGCCTCGCTCATCCCTTCGCGCATCGCGTCGAGGTATTGGCACTCGAGATGCGCGGCGATCTCCTCGGTGATGTCGTCGAGACGGCGGCTGCCGCCGGCAAGCGTGGCGTCGCCACGCAGGCTGCGCAGCTTTCGCCTCAAGAGCGCCTGCCAGTCGGGGGTGGGCGCCCCCGCGCGGGGCCGTGACCCGGTCATTTCAGGCGGGCTCGATGACGCTCTCGACGGCGTCGATGAAAGTGCGCCAGCTCGCGCGGCGCTCGCCGAGCATGGCTTCGCCGGCGGGCGTGATCTCGTAGTAGCGGCGCCGCCGACCGCCGTCCGGTTTCTGCCAGTCGCCGCGAACCAGCCCCTGCTTCTCGAGCCGGTACAGGATCGGATACAGCGAGGTGACGTGGAACACCAGCGCGCCGCCGGATTTCTCCTCGATACGCTTGGCGATGCCGTACCCGTGCTGGGCCCGCTCGGACAGGAGCGCCAGGATAAGCGTCTCGGCGCTGCCCTTTTTCAGCTCTGCGTCGTTCATGGCTCTGCGTGGCTCATCGCGCCTCCATGCGGGTTTCACGCGTAGGTACGGAGTTCCATATATGGGAGCACAATATATTGAACCGAAGAAGTACACAACGTGGAGAAGGAACATCAGGGCCGTATCGGCCGGGCCGGCGTTGAGGTTACTCGTAGCGCAACGCGTCGATGGGATCGAGGTTGGAGGCGCGCACGGCGGGGTAGATTCCGGAGATGAGTCCGGCGGCCATCGATACGCCGGTCGACAGGGCGACGGCACCAAAGGTGATGACCGTCGCCCACCCGGCGGAGGCCGCGACGACCAGGGCAATGATCACCCCCATGGCGACGCCCGCGATGCCGCCCAACAGGCTGATCGTGAACGCCTCGATCATGAACTGAATGCGGATCTCGGAGCGTCGCGCGCCGACGGCGCGCCGGATGCCGATCTCGCGCGTGCGTTCGAGCACCGTCGCCAGCATGATATTCATGATGCCGATGCCGCCGACGAGCAGCGAGATACCGGCGATGCAGCCCATGACGATGTTGAATAGTCGCTGCGTTCGCCGGCTTTGCTCCAGCAGCGCCTCGGGCACCACCAGGTCGAAGTCGTTGGCGCCACCATGGATGCGCTCGAGCAAACGCTCGATCGCCACCGCCGTGGCCTGCGGCGAAACGTTCTCCTCGAGCCTCACGACGATCTCGTCGAGCGGCGCATCGAGTGGAGGACGGTCGAACTTGCGGATCGCGGTGCTGGCGGGGACATAGATCTCGGACGACGTGGTGCCGACAGCCACCCCCTGGAAGCTCGAGCCGCCGCCGCTCTCTTCGAGAACGCCGATGACCTCGAACCAGTTGTCGTTGACCTTGAGATGTTGTCCGAGAGCGGCGCCCGAGCCGAAGAGGCTGCGCCGGATACCGGAGCCGATCACCGCCACCTGGGCGTGGTTGTCCTCGTCGATGGCGTCGATGAAGCGTCCCTCGGCGAGGCGCAGGTCGGAGAGCTCGTCCTGGTGCCGGGAGACGCCGATGAGCTGCCCGGGGGCCTGCACGCCCGGCGCCATGATCATGTAGGTGTCCACCTCGACGCGAGGCGCCGTCAGCTCCACGCCCGGCACGCCGTCCTCGATGATGGTGGCGTCGCGCAACGACACACCGAGCGATTGCATGCGGATCTCGTTGAGCTCGTCGTCCGCGAGGTCGGGGTTGCGGACCAGAACGTTGCGCAGGCCCATGCGGTCGATCATCTCCATCGCCTGCAGCTCCGCGCCGGAGCCGATCGAAAGCATGGCGATCACCGCGCCGACTCCGAAGATCATGCCGAGCATGGTGAGAAGCGACCGCAGCTTGTGTGCCGCCAGGTTGTGCAGCGCGCTGAGTATCGATTCGTGCAGGTTCATGTGGCTTCGACTATTGACCGCCGCCGGGCGCCTGGAGGCCGGCGGGCTCGGTGGTTTCCTCTTCGTCGGGTCGCACCGAAAGAGTGGGATCCTGCAGAGCGACCAGGTCGCCCTCGTCGAGCCCGCTTTCGACCACCACGCGACCGAGCGCGGCGGGCCCGAGCACGATCTCCACCGGCTCGAAACCGGAGAGCGTCTGGCGGTAGGCGATGCGGGCCCCTTCTTCGCCTTCGAAGACGGCCTCGCGTGGAATCGTGAGCACGTCGTCGAGGTCCTCGATCAACAACGTTGCGCGCACTCGCTGGCCGGGCTTCATCCGCTCCGGCTCCGTGCGGTCCAGCTCGACCTCGACCTCGAAGTACTGCACCGGCGAGAAGCGGCTCTTGCGCCGCGCCAGGGCCGACATGCGGCGGATGCGCCCTTCGTACGTCACACCGGGATGGGCCTCGACGACCACCTCAGCCCGCATGCCTTCGCGCAGCCCTCCGGCGTCGGCCTCGAGGACGTAAACGTCCGCCTTCATGGACTGGAGCTGTGGAATCTGGGCCAGCTCCATGCGCGGGTACACCATCGATCCGACAACGGGAAGGTCACCATCGTCGTTGGAAACCACGAAAATGCCGTCGTGCGGCGCGCGGATCTCGAGCTCCGACAGGTCCGCTTCGGCCTCCTCGATATCGATCTCGGCTCGATCCCGCTGCAGGTCGAGCAGGGCGAGCTCCACGGCGCCGAGCTCCTCACGGATGTCGTGCGTACGGTTGGCGTTGTCACGCCGTCGTGTGGCCAGTGTCGAGTCGATTTCCGACTCGATGATCTCCTGCCGCGAGAAGATCTCCGGATCCTTGTTCTGGAACGTTTGAGAGTATGCGAGCTGCCGTTCCGCCATGTCGGCGTCGCGCACGAGGTTGACGAGCGACGATTCTTCCTGCTGCACCCGCTGGCCGCGCCGGTAGAGGGTTTGCGCGAGCTCGTCCTGGCTCTCGAGAAGCTCGTTCTCGAGGTCGGTCGAATCGAAGCGGATCAGCAGTTCCCCTTCCTTCACGTCCGATCCGTCTTCGGCGATCCAGCCGATGTACATGGGGCCGCGATGGCTACGTGGCGCGACGATTTCGGTAGCCATCTCCGCCGCCAGGACTCCGTCGGCGTTCACCCGATGGACGAAGGTCCCGCGGGCTACTTCCGATACCGGCGTTGTCGGCCCGCGACCGAGCGGACCGACCACCGTGGCGGCTGCCCACGCCAACATGGCGGACGACGCGATGAGCACGACACCGAGCTGGATATAGCGGCGCTTGAGCTGCATGTCAGCCGGCCTCCGGATCGGTCTCTGCCACCAGGTCGCCCGCTTCGATTCCGCTCAAAACCTCGACCATGGTCTCGTTGCGTCGGCCGAGCTCCACGAGCGTAGGTTCGTATCCCCACAGCGTGCGCCGGTAGACGACCGGCCCTTCGTCGCTGGGAAAGACGGTATGCGACGGAATCAGCAGCGCGTTGGCGATGCGCTCGGTTTCGACGGCGCCGCGGAACCGCATTCCCGGCCGCATTCGTCGCACGTCGGTCTCGTCGAAGTGCAACTCCAACCGGATCGCCTTGAGGGGGTTGCGCGAAAACGACTTCCGCTGCACGGCGCGCGAGATCGCCGCCGTGGTGCCGGTGTACTCGATGTCGGGATGGGCATCGAGCCGCACGCGAAACGGCTGTCCGGCTGTGACCCGACCGGCGTTGGCCTCGTCGACCTCGCCACGGCCGATGAGGGAGTTGAGGTTCGGCAACTCGATGATCTCGTCGTTGCGCCAGGCGGAGTCGCCCACCTTCTTTTTTTCGCCGCGCCGGTCGGCGACGTAGATCACCGTGCCGGACCGCGGGGCGAAAACGGTCATCGCGGCGATGGTTTCCTCGATTTCGGCGACCCTGCGCACGGCGCGAACCCGGTTGCCCTCCAGCACGGCCCGCTGCGCCGCGCCCGCCGCGTTTGCGGCGTCGATCTGCGCCACCACGGAGTCCACTTCGATCTGTGCGAGCTGCAGGTCGAGCCGCGCCTTCTCGAGCTCGCGCGCGGAGCTCAGGTCCTCCGGTACGTCCACTTGTAGCTGCGCCCGTCGCACACGCGCCTCCGCCTCGGCGAGACGCAGCTCGAGCCCCAATCGGCTCTGCTCGAGGTTCCGATCGAGCTTCTCCAGGTTCTTGGCTGTCTGCTGGGCGCTGGTTTGGCGATCGCGAAGCTGGCGCTCCAAGTCCGACGTGTCGAAGGCGAGCACGGGCGTGTCGCTGCTCACCTCCTCGCCCTCGGGGGCCATCATCGAGATCTTGAAGTCCCAGACCCGGCGCGCGGTGCGCGGCGGCGTCAACATGCTCGAATCGGTCGACACGATACTGCCCTCCACGTCGACCGTGATGACGAGGTCGCGGACCGTGGCCTCCACCGAGGGTGGCCCGCTGCCGACGCCCATTCCCATCGCTCGTATCGCCACGATCGCGACGACAACCCCGGCGACGATCAATAGTCGTTTTCTGGTCAGATACCGCATGGCCGGTCCTCGTTCATTGTGCGGACGACGATCGTCGCACCCGCGTACCTTCGGTGATTCCCGAAACAACGCTGCAGTCGTGTGCATCACAGGGACCGAGCTCGATCCGCCTCCGCTCGCCGCTGTCCAGCACCGCGAATACGTCTTCATCTCCGAACTCGAGGGCGGCACGCGGGATGAGGAGCTCGTCGTCCCGGACCGCGGTGATCACCTCGACCTTGACCGACATGCCCGGGCGCATGATGTCGGGGTCGGACTCCTCCAGATCGACGAGGATGCGGAAGAAGCGCTGCGCCGAGCGCATGTTTCGCGACTGCGCCACCGGTGTTATCGAGCGCACGAAACCGTTGATCTTCCGCTCCGGATAGGCATCCATGGTGCAGACCACCGGCATTCCGGGCGTCACCTTGCCGTCGTCGACGTCCGACATGAGCGTATCGACCATCATCAACGAGAGGTCGGGGATCTCCATGATCTCGGCGCCGACCCAGCCGGAGTCGCCGATCTGGAACGGGCGCCCCTCTCTGAAGTTGTAGCCGGCGACGGCGATGCCGGAACGTGTCGCTCTCAGCTCCATGGTCGCGAGCGCCCGCTGCACTTCCGCCAGCTCGCGTTCCCTGATCTGCACATCAATGTGCATCACGTCGAGATCGGCCTCCGAGCTTGCCTTCAGGGTGCTGAAGTCGGTCTCGACCTTGGCGAGCGTGTTGGTTGCCTCCTCGAGGGCGAGCTGCTTTTCCTGGAACTCGCGCACAGACTGCAGATCTTCGGGCACCTCGGCGTCGATTTCGGCCTTCCTCAAGTTGATGCGTGCCTGCTCGACTTCGAATTCCTTTTGTGCGATCTCGCCGGCAACCTCGGCTTCCTTGCTATTGAGCTCGTTGATCGCCTCCTCGAGCTGGATCTGGCGATCGTCGAGCTGGGTGGCGATCTGCGACGTGTCCAGCTCGACCATGCGGTCGCCTTCCTCTACGCGCGTACCTTCCTCGACCATCCAGCGCACCACCGGGTCGCGCTGTGGCGAGGGCGGCACGGCGATCTTGGAGCCGCCGACGGCGCGCAACTCGCCCGTCAGCAGGAGGACCTGCCGTAGCGGGCCGCGGCGAACAACGTCGCTTGCCCCGCTCATGGAGCGCTGGTCGGCCGAATCTTCGGAAGCGGCCGCCGTCTGAGAGATCGCCGAGCAGGCCGCGGCCGAGAACAGGAGAGTGCCCGCACAGACCACGGCCGCCATCTTCTCTGAGAACCGGGTGCCCATCAGAAACGCCTTTCCCGTGCGGGAGTCGCACGACGCGGGGAGCGCGCGCCACTCGCAAGCTTATATCCGAGTCCTCGGACGGTGAGAATGAACTCGGGTGCAGCGGGATCGACCTCGAGCTTCTGCCGGAGGCGCGCGATGTGCACGTCGACGGTGCGCGTCGTCGGCATGGCGTCGTAGCCCCATACGGAGTCTAACAGCTCGTCGCGCGACAGCACGGTGCCGGTGTTTTCCGCCAGGTGTCTCAGCAGCTCCAGCTCCTTTGCCGACAGCTGCACCGGGGCCCCGGCGCGGTTCGCTTCAGCGCTGCGAAAGTCGACGTGTATGTCACCGAACTCGACCACGTCGACACTCGCGCCGTCGGGATGACTCTCGGCACGGCGCAACAGAGCTCCGATCCTCGCCATCAACTCGATGAACTCGAACGGCTTGGTGAGATAGTCGTCGGCTCCCAGGTCGAGACCGACGACCTTGTCCGTTACTTCTCCGCGGGCGGTCAGCATGAGTATCGGAGTCTGCAGGCCCCGTGAGCGCAGTTCACCGGCGATCTCGAAGCCGTCCTTGCCGGGTAGCATCACGTCGAGGACGACCAGGTCGTGACTTCCGGCGGCCGCGCGTTCCAGGCCCTCGAGTCCATCGCTTGCAAGCTCGACTTCGAACCCTTCTCGGGTAAGACGATCCGACAGCGCCAAAAGTTGAGCGGCGTCGTCCTCGACGACGAGGACTCTGCGGGGTCCGCGCTTGTCCTGCGCGCCGATCACGGTGCGCCTCCTTCGCTACCGGCCGGCCGCAGCCCATCGGCCGTCACCGGCCGTTCGTTCGGCTCCGCAGCGGCGGCGAGAGGGCCGGCGGGTAAGTACACCCGGAACGAGCTGCCGGTGCCCGGCTCGCTGCTGACCTCGACGCGGCCGTCGTGCGCGTCGACGACCTCTCGCACCAGGCTCAGACCGAGGCCGGTACCCTGGATCTGCTCCGTTTGCGCCTTCCGGCCGCGGAAGAACGGCTCGAAAACCTGCGACAGCTCCTTCGCTTCGATGCCCGTGCCGGAATCCTCGACGTTCAACTCGATCTCGAGGTCGCCGCGCCGCTCCACGGCGCCAACCGAGAGCCTGATCTCGTCTCCTTCAGTGCTGAATTTCATGGCGTTGGAGACCAGGTTGCCGACCACCGATTGAAGAGCTCTTTCGTCGCCGAGAAGACGCGGGAGGTCTTTTTGCACGTCGATGGAAACAGGAGTCTTCCGCAGGGCGGCCGGGTCCAGCGTCTTCAGGGCGCTGGCGACGATCTCCTCGGCATCGAGCTCGCGCATCTCGTAGCGGTATCGGCCCGATCGAACGGCGGAGAAGTGGAGCACACCCTCGACCATGTTCGCCAAACGGCGGCTTTCCTTGTGGATGGTCTTGCCGTAGCGAGCCGCATGTTCGATGTCCTGGACTACGCCGTCGGCCAGGTTTTGGCTCAGGGAAGAGATCCCCGCAATCGGCGTGCGCAGCTCATGGGACACGCCGGCCACGAACTCCATCTGGCGCTCGGCCAGGCGGCGGGCGCGACGCGAGGCCACGGCGAGCACGCCCACGCTGGCCCCGAGAACGAGAACGACGCCGAAGCTGAAGGCCAGATTGCGGCCGCGAAGCTGGGCGGCCGCGGTGTCGACCGAACCTGCTCGATGGGTAACGGCGACCGCGAGGCTGCGATCGCCGGCGCCACGAGCGGCGCGGTCATCGCCGGCCAGCAACGAGCCGCCGAAGCTACGCAAATGACGAATGACATCCGGTTCGGGCCTGGGCGCCCGGTCCGTCGAATCCGCGGTCGCGGTCGAAAACAGCATGCGTCCGTCTTCCGCCTCGTCGAAGATCCGGACCTCGTAATCGCGCTCGTGCTCGGCGCCGAAGTGGTCGCGAACCAGCGCCGGCAGGAACTGCTCGACCAGGAGGTCACGCCGCAACACGGCGATGGCCCAGCTCTTGGTCTCGAGCTGGGTTTGTGCGACCACGAACGCCATGCCGTCCTCGCCAAGGGTCGCCGTG
>CAYSHI010000435.1:0-6643 GCA_964430745.1 uncultured Acidobacteriota bacterium
CGTCCTCGCCAAGGGTCGCCGTGAAACTGTCGGATTCGTGGAACTCGCGCCGGCGGTGGCGGTTGGCTGATTCGCGCAACGGCTCCTGCAGGCCGGCAAGCCGGCTCGGCCACTCGGTCGGCTCGAGCCGACCGCTGCCGAGGTCGATCTTCGAGATGCCGAGACTCTCCGCCGGCTCCACATCAACGCCTCGCGAGTTGGACAGCTCTCGGACCCAGTAGGCCTCGGTAACGAGCCCGGGAACATCGAACGACGCCGCCCACTCGGCGTGGTCCTGCGCGATCTCCTCACCGGCGGCGCGGCCTCGACGTACGTGGAACGCGAACCAGAGGCGTTCGAGCTCGCCGTCGAGTTGGTCGACGAATCTCGCGGTCGAGCCACGCAGGGTCCGCTCCATCTGCTGCCGCTGGAACCCGCTCAGCTCCGCGATGAGCCCGTACTGCAGGGCGGTCAGGGCGGCGAGGAGCACGACGATCAACGCCAGCAGACCGTTTGCTCGAGTTGGTTTGAAAAGGGTCATCTGCTTGAAACGCAGAGCACGGGGAGATTCTGAAAATAAGCCTAACAATCGCCTCCACTCCAAATGTAACGAGAATGCTAAGTCGAGGTTAAATCGATGCAAAAACTGCAGGAACGGCCCGAATCGGCGCTGAAACGCTCCCCGGGAGGGGAGATTCTTCCGGCAAAAATGCCGCCCGCAGCGTGACGTGGTGTTTTTGGAATGGTGCTATCCTGAGCGCTTCTCAGCGTCTTCATGGGCATTTCGGCCCCGCCGCCCGCACCCATCCGGGGCGACCCACCTGCCATGAAATTCTCCGCCCCTCCGGCCAACATCTCGTTTCCCGAAACCGAGCGCGAGGTCATGCGGCGCTGGGCGGAGCGCCGTGCCTTCGAGCGCAGCATCGAGCAGCGCCCGGAGAGCAGTCGCTACAGCTTCTACGACGGGCCTCCATTCGCCACCGGGATGCCTCACTACGGGCACCTGCTGGTCGGCACGATCAAGGACGTCGTGGCGCGTTACTGGACGATGCGCGGCTACCGCGTCGAGCGCCGCTTCGGCTGGGATTGCCACGGGCTGCCGATCGAGTTCGAGGTCGAGAAGACGCTCGGCCTCAACGGCCGTGCCGACATCGAAGAATACGGCGTCGACAAGTTCAATGAGACCTGCCGCTCGATCGTTCTCCGCTACGCGGAAGAGTGGCAGTCGATCGTCACCCGCATGGGTCGGTGGGTCGACTTCGACAACGACTACAAGACGATGGACGTCTCCTTCATGGAGAGCGTCTGGAGCGTCTTCAAGACGTTGTGGGAGAAGGGCCTGATCTACGAGGGATATCGGGTCGTTCCGTATTCGTGGCGCATCGGCGCGCCGTTGTCGAACTTCGAGGCCAACCTCAACTACAAGGACGTGCAGGACCCGTCGATCACGATCAAGTTCAAGCTGGCCGGGCCGCTCGAGGTCAGCGGCAACGGCTCGGGGCCCGACGCGGGAGCCGCCGCGAGGGCGAATGGCGGCACGTCTTCGGGCGAAGACGGCGTTCCCGTCTATGTCCTCGCCTGGACGACCACGCCCTGGACCTTGCCGTCGAACCTGGCGCTCGCCATCGACCCCGAAGCTACTTACCTGCTCGTGGAGCAGACCGGCGAGGCGGGCAAGAACGAAGGAGCCCGCCTCGGTGAGCGCTACCTGATCCACGAGGGTCGCGTCGAGGCCTACTGGCCCGACCGGGCGGGCATCGAGGTGCTTGCCGACGTGAAGGGCGCAGATCTCGAAGGGCGCGCCTATGAGCCGCTGTTTCCGTTCTTCCCCGAGCGCGCCGCCGAGGGCGCCTTCCGTATCCTGCCGGCCGACTTCGTCACGGCGGAGTCGGGAACCGGCGTTGTGCATACGGCGCCGGCCTTCGGCGAGGACGACTTCCAGTTCGGCAAGGAGCACGGCATCGAGCCCGCCGATCCCGTCGACGAGAACGGCAAGTTCACCGACGTCATCGGTCCGTACGCCGGGCGGATGGTGAAGGACGCCGACAAGCAGATCATCGCCGATCTCAAAGCCGACCATAAGATCCTGCGA
The DNA here is from genome assembly GCA_964430745.1 of uncultured Acidobacteriota bacterium. GTDB lineage: Bacteria > Acidobacteriota > UBA890 > UBA890 > UBA890 > CBDCGW01. The sequence continues at coordinate 2,072 of CAYSHI010000435.1, forward strand.
CACGAAACGTACGAGCACAGCTACCCGTTTTGCTATCGCTCCGACACGCCGCTGATCTACAAGACCATCAGCGCCTGGTATGTGCGGGTCGAGGACTTCAAGGACCGGCTGGTCGCCAACAACCAGCAGATCCGCTGGGTGCCGGCGCACCTGAAAGACGGCCGCATGGGCAACTGGCTCGAAGGCGCGCGCGACTGGAACATCTCGCGCAACCGCTACTGGGGCAACCCCCTGCCGATATGGCGCAACGAGGAGACCGGCGAGATCATCTGTGTCGGTTCGAAGGCCGAGCTCGAGGAGCTCTCCGGCCGGCGGGTGGACGACCTGCACAAGCACATCGTCGACGATGTCGTCATCCCGTCTGCCACCGGCGAGGGTGAGTTGCGACGCATCCCCGAGGTGCTCGACTGCTGGTTCGAGTCGGGCTCGATGCCGTACGGGCAGGCGCACTATCCGTTCGAAGACAAGGAGCAATTCGAGGAGGGCTTTCCCGCCGACTTCATCGCCGAGGCGCTCGACCAGACACGCGGCTGGTTCTATACCCTGCTGGTTCTGTCGACGGCGCTCTTCGACAAACCCGCCTACAAGAACGTCATCGTCAATGGTCTCCTGCTCGCCCAGGACGGCCGCAAGATGTCGAAGTCGCAGAAGAACTATCCGGAGCCTTCGGAGCTGCTGGAGAAGCATGGCGCCGACGCCATTCGCATCTACATGCTCGATTCACCGGCCTTGCGCGCCGAGGAGCTGCGTTTCGACGAGGAGGGCGTGCGCGAGATCGTGCGCCGCGTGCTGCTGCCGTGGTGGAACAGCGTTTCCTTCCTGATGACCTACGCGAACGTCGACGGGTGGGACCCGGAGACCGAGTGGTACGAGGGTGAGCCGACGCACGAGCTCGACGTCTGGATCCGCGCCAAGCTCGAGGAGCTCAAGTACCAGGTCGAGCGCGAGATGACCGCCTACCGGCTCTACCGTGTACTCGATCCCCTGCTCGACTTTCTCGACGATCTCACCAACTGGTACATCCGTCGCTCGCGCCGTCGCTTCTGGAAGTCGGAGCATTCCGACGACAAGCTGTGCGCTTACACGACCCTGTACACGGTGTTGCTCGAGTTCACCGAGCTCATGGCGCCCTTCATGCCGTTTCTTGCCGATCAGGTGTACGAGCTCCTGCGGGTGACGCCGGATACCCAGGCAGTCGATTCGGTGCATCTGCGGGACCTGCCGCCGCGCCGAGAGCTGTCGGACGAGGAGTACCTCGTCGAGCACCGCATCGATCTGACCCGCACCATCTGCGAGCTGGGCCGTAGCCTGCGCGAGAAGGCCCGCATCCGGACTCGCCAACCGTTGTCGAAGATCAAGGTCGGCACTACCAGCGCCAAGGAACGCGAGTGGCTGAAGGCGGGCGAAGCCGTCATTCTCGAAGAGCTCAACATCAAGGAGCTCGAGATTCTCGACGATCCGACGCTATTGGCGACGCCGACCGTAAAGGCCAACATGCCTCGACTCGGGCCGCGTCTCGGCAAGCAGGTCAAGTCGCTGGCGACGACGCTGACGACGCTGCAGGATATCGATGCCGAGAAGGTTCGCCAGCTCGCGTTCGGCGGCAGCGCCGAGGTCGACGGCGTTCGGCTCGAGGCCGCCGACGTTCACGTCGAGATGCAGCCGTCCGCCGAGGGCGAGCTCGTCGCCACTTCCGGAAAGCTTGTCGTCACGCTCGACACCCACCTTACCGATGAGCTGCGACACGAAGGTCTGGCGCGCGACCTCGTCAACCGGATCCAGAAGATGCGCAAGGACCTCGATCTCAAGGTCGACGACCGGATCGAGCTGAGTATCGATACCGAAAGCGCGGAGATCCGGGCCGCGGTGGAGAACAACCACGACCTGATCGCGAGCGAGACGCTGGTCGCGGAGAAGATCGTGTCGGGCGCCCCCGGCACCGAGGCCGAGCTGGAGAAGACGGACAAGATCGAGGGAGAAGAGGTGACGATCCGGATCGGCAGGAGTCGTTAGTGTCCCACGTCGCAAATAGGGTGAATCCCGCCTGCGAACGTCACCCTATTTACGACGTGGGACACTAGCCGTGCGCGACCACGCCACACGGGTCGGGCTGTTGGCTGTGATCTTGGTCGGCCTCGCCGCGACTCCCGGCTCAGCCGCCAACGATGACCTGGTTGTTGCTCCGGCCCCGGAGGTGCGGGTCGAGTACATTGCCCACGCCGCCTTCGTCATCGAGTCGCCCGGCGGCACGCGCGTGGCGGTCGACCCCTACAACGGCAACAACTGGCTGGGGTACTCGTTTCCACACGGGCTCGAGGCGGACGCCGTGGTCGTTACCCATCCCCACTTCGACCACGACGCGACGTACTACTTTTCCGACGTGACGCCGGTGTTTCGCGCGGCCGGCGAATACAGGGTGGGCGACGTGACTCTTCGCGGCGTGGACTCGGAGCACGCCGGCAGGGCGCGGTTTCTCGATCGCGGACAGGCGCCCTTGAACACCTTCTGGATCATCGAAACCGGGGGGCTGCGAATCGCCCACCTCGGCGACAGCCGATTGCTCAACGAGCTGGATCTCGAGGCCATGGGTGAGGTCGACGTTTTGCTCGCCGGCGCGGCGTATTTCGACGACCCCAACGTCGACATGCTGACGCTGTTGCTGGATTCGGCGCGGCCTCAGGTTGTCATTCCCATGCATTACCGTCACCACGAAATCACCGAGCTGCCCCGCGGTATGCGGCCGTTAGCGGAGTATATGCGCAACCGCGAGCCGCTCTACCTCGAGGGCAACGTGGCTGCGTTCGATCCCGACCGCCTCGGCGAGTGGCCGCAGATCGTGGTTCTCGAGCCCTCTTCCGAGGTCGAGCCCTGGAGCGACACCCTGCACGACGCCTGGATCGAGGCCACCGAGGGCGTCGGTCTGATGGCCGATTCCGAGACGGAGATCGACGAGGCCAACGCCGAGGAAGCTCTCTGGGAGGCGCTCTTTCACTTCGAGGCGGCCATGGACCTGGTGCCGACGGTGTTGCGCTTCGGCTACGGGGCCGGCGACGCGCTCGCTCGGCTCGGCCGGGTCGACGAGGCCATCGAGACGCTCGATCATGCGCTGGCCCGCGCGCCGCGCGGCGATTGGACCGACAGGATCCGGGTGCATATGCTGCTGGGCGAGCTCTACGAGGCCGGCGGGCGTAACGACATCGCCATCGAGCACTACGCGTACGTCGCCGCGCGGGAGCACACCCACGAGACGGGGCTGCGGGAGCAAGCCGTCGAGCGACTGGCTCAGCTACGCTAGTGCGGCGGTGCACCGGGGTGCGCCGCACCGCGCGGCGCCGCGTCGGCTCGCGGAAACCCGCCGGCCGCGGATTTTGACGACTCGGGCAAAGGCAGGGAACGATGAGAGACTATCCAGGAATTTCGCGGCCCACGGGCGCCCACGCCGGGAGCTCCCGGATGACCCGAGACCCGCGTTGTATCGCCAGCCGGGTCGCCATCTTGACGGTGCTGATCGCAATGGTCGCCGCGGTCGCCCCGGCGGCGGGCCAACAGGCCGTCACGGCACGGCAAGTCCTTACGGCGGACCCCATTCCGGCGGACCACCGCATCCCGTACGGTGACCATCCGATGCAGTTCGGCGACCTGCGGATCCCCGAAGGTGAGGGGCCGTGGCCGTTCGTCATCCTCATCCACGGCGGCTGCTGGCAGGACATCGCCGACCTGCAGTATCTCGACCGGGCCGCCGAGGCGATCACCGCCATGGGTGCGGTGACATGGAACATCGAATTCAGGCCCGTCAACGTCGAAGGCGGCGGCTGGCCCGGCACCTTTCTCGACGTCGCCCGCGGCGTCGACAAGCTGCGGGACGTCGCTCTGGAATACGACCTCGGCATGGAGCGGGTCATTACGCTGGGGCATTCTTCCGGCGGTCACCTCGCCCTGTGGGCGGCCGGGCGCCCGCGTGTGCCTGAGGCCAGCGAGCTGTTCATCGACGACCCGCTTCCTGTCGGAGGCGTCGTCAGCCTGGCCGGTATCCCCGAGCTCCGGCGCTTTCGTCGGCTCGACCCTCCCACTTGTGGGGAGGGCATCGTCGATCGGCTGATGGGCGGAGGCCCGCGCGAGGTACCGGCCCGCTATCTCGCCGGCTCGCCGTTCCAGATGCTCCCGCTGAACGTGGTGCAGCGACACATTACCGGCCGCAACGACGACATCGTCTCTTTCCGGCAGGTATCCCCATACAACTATGAGTCGCAGTCGGCCGGCGACGACTCGCAGCTCACCGTCGTGCCGGATGCCGGCCACTACGAAGTGATCTGGCCGGGAACGGACGCTTGGGGGCAGGTCGAAGACGTCGTGCGAGGCCTCCTGGGTCTTTGATGTCACCTCCCGGCGGCCGTCGACATGCAATGCGCCGCGCGGAGCGGCTGATAGGGAGGTAGACGGGAGGGGCGAGATCTCGATACTGCCCTTCGCGTGAAGTGCGGGTTCTTGAGCGGCTTCGCCGTGTCGGAGGTTCACGGGAGGGGGGGTGGGGCTGGTTTTTGCTCTTCCTCTCGGGGGGCGGGTGGTTTGTGG
>CAYSHI010000436.1:0-9596 GCA_964430745.1 uncultured Acidobacteriota bacterium
TCAACTCGCCGTTCCTGCCGTTTCCGGAATGGATGACCCGGCCGGGTGGGGGAGGGGGCGGCGCCTCGCGGCAGCGCTGATACCGCTTCGTCGGCGCCATTACACCGAGGTGATCGCTCGACGGTACAGTGCCGTCGATCAGAAGAAGCGGCTGAAATCCGCCCGCGTCCCGGTGAAGCGGGGATTGACGACGTTGTTGAAGATCGAGCCGAAGGTGTAGCTGAAGCCGAACGAGATGAAGGAGCGTGAGTCGGTCGCCAGCGCCTGCTGCTCGAGCAGGATCTCCTCGTCGGTCTGTCCCTGCACGGGTAGGTAGCGCTGGTCGCGGATGGCGGCCCAGCTGGCCCTGACGTTGAGGTTCAGGCCGCGGACGATGCGGAAGTCGAGCCGCCCGTTGAGAACCACACGCCATTGGCTGGGGTCGGTGAGAAATTGAGCCGTCTCGACGGCGAATTCGGCCTCGCCCCAGGGTTGGACGACGGCGAAGTCGGTTTGCAGACCGTGATCGACGAGAGTCTCGGAGGTCTTCTCGAAGATCGTCTCCTCGATGTAATCGTAGTGCGCGATGCCGAACTCGTAGGTGATCGTAAAGGAGCGCCGCGACGATTCGGAGTAGGGAAAGAAGTTGTATTCGATGCCCGGCAGGATCCCGTAGGTGAGGTCTTGGTTGACGAAGGTTGCCTGCAGCGCTGCGGCCTTGAACGACGCGCCCCACTGGGCGCCGAGACTCTTCACCGTCTGGTGCGTGAACGATATCTGCCGGGTGAGGGCGAACGACTCGCTGCCGTCGTTGAGGATGAACTTGCGATCGGTATAGCGCAGGTTGCCGTTGAAACGGAGCTTCCACTCCTCGGTGGTGCGGTTGGCCGAGGCATTGACGTTGACGTTGCGATTCGATCGCCGGTCCTCCTTGTTGAATTGACCGCTGGCGCCGAAGCGCAGGACCCAGAAGTTCCAGGGGTCGTCGGCCGGATCGACAATCAGAAAGCGATCCTGCACCCGTTGGACGTCCTGGCGAATCTCGATCTGGTCGATCAGGGGCGTCTTGACCAGGTAGTGGAGCACACCGACACGGATCGTCTGGGCGATACCGGCGCGCCCCTCGTCGGCGGTGTCGGTGCTGCTGGCCAGGTAGGGGAGGGTGATGTTGTCGCCGTCGAACTCGCGTAGGCCGATGAAGTCGAAGGTCACCTCATAGCCGGAGCCGGACTCCCGCGCCGTCGCGAGAATGTGAACCTGGGCGTCCTAGCGGTCGCGCACGTAGTTGACGAAGGTGATCTCGCGACGCAGATAGTCGAAATCGCAGAAACCACAGTCGAGAAAGACGAGCAGCCCGGTGGGTTGCTGCTCGGTTTCCTGCGCGGGATCGCCGAGCGGATTCGGTGCGGCGTCCTGCGCCCCCTCGGCGCGCGCGTTGCTCGGCACGAAAGCGAGCGCACCGGCGATAGCGAGTGCACACAGGGAGCGTTTCATTCGAGATCCTTCAGGTCGGGCGTCGCATCGCGTCGGATACTAGCGCGGAAGCAGAGACCTCGCTGACCCGCCCATGACGGTGCCGACACCCTCTTCGCCCTGCTTTCGGGCATGGGTTGATCACCGACCAGACGCTATCGCCGTAGCGACGGCCGATTCGCTTCGAGCTTCGGCAGCAGTTGGGCGACGACGTCGGGGTGAGCGGCGGCAACGTTGATCGTCTCGTTCGGATCCGTGAGCAGATCGAAAAGCTCGATCGAGGGCTCGCCGTCGTCGTAGCGCGTCAGTCGATAGCGGTCGGTGCGGAGGGTGCGACGACCGTGCCAGTAGCCAAAGGCCCCGTCCTTTCCCGGATGGGCGGGATCGTTCAGCAAGGGAACGAAGCTGACCCCGGTCAGGTCATCCGGGGCTTCCAGCCCCGCCAGCTCGGCGAGGGTCGGATACAGATCGAGGCTCTCCACCAGCCCGTCCGCGGGAACTCCCGGGTCGGGCATAGCGGGGGCGCGCACGATCAACGTGCTTCGCAGGGCGCGCTCGAACGTGCTGTGTTTGCCCCAGATCGTATGGTCGCCGAGGTGCCAGCCGTGATCCCCCCACACCACGACGATCGTGTTGTCTGTGAGCTTCAGGCGCTCGAGCTGGTCGAGCACGGTCCCGACCTGTGCATCGACGTAGCTCACCGCTGCGAAGTAGGCGTGGCGTAGGGTCCGTGCGTAGTCGTCATCGACCCGTTTCCCAGCGCCGCCCTCGGCGACCGGGTGCCCATAGCTGCCGAACATTTCGCTGCTGTCGTGCACGCTCGACGGATGGCTGCCGCCGGGAAGATCGGGGTTGGGCGACAGCGGGATCGTGTCGGGATCGTAGAGATCCCAGTAGCGCTGAGGCGCGGTGAACGGGAGGTGCGGCTTGAAGAAGCCGACGGCGAGAAAGAAGCGCCGATCCTGCAACTCCGCGAGCTTTTCTACGGCTGCCGCGGCGATGAGCCCGTCGGGGTAAGCGGTGTCCGGTAGGTCGGAAGCCTCGTACGCGGGCGCGACGCCACGTGCCTGATTGCGGTTGCTGCCGTCGGCGTAGCCGAAGAAGGCATTCCACGCGGTTCCCCACTTGTCGACGGGGCCGCTTGCTTCGTCCCAGCTGTGCGGCATTTCCGCGCGCCCGTCGCCCTCGCCCTCGTAACTGTAAATCCGCCCGTCCGGGTAGTGGCTGATCTTGCCGAAGGCGGCCGTGTGGTAGCCGTTGCGCCGAAAAAGGTGGGCGAACGATTCCGGCCGTTCCCGCTCGTCGGGTGGCAACAACCTGACGAAGGCCTCGTTGCTCAGATGATCGCTGGAGGAAGGGCGCAACCCGGTCAGAAGCGAGAACCGCGAGGCGCCGCACGTCGGAGCCTGCACGAAATGGTTCCTGAAGAGCCGTCCTTCGGCCGCGAGACGGTCGAGGTTCGGCGTGACCATGTGCGCCTCGCCGTATGCGCCGAGCTCGGGGCGGAGGTCGTCGATGGCGATGAAGAGGACGTTGTAGGGCGCATCGCGCGGGTCCGTACGCCCCGCCGTCGGGGCTTCGGGCGCGGACGAGCAGCCGGGAAGGAGCATGCCGCCGAGAATCGCCAGGGCAAGGAGCGGTCGCATGCCGAACCTCATCCTTTCGAGTAGGTGGCGATCGACATGAGCTTTCGCCCGAGCGTCAGTGTGGAAAATGCAACCACGATCCCGATCGAGGCCTGGCGCGCCGACGCAATCGGCAGGGCCAGCCAGACGAGCACCAGCGCCACTCCCGCGAGCGTGGCGAGCCAACCGGCGAGCCGGTGCACGCGCTGCCAGTCGAAGGGCGCGTCTTCGACGCTCCAGGGGGACAGGAGCTTGGGGAGGTAGTTTCCCCAGATTGCCAGGCCCGCGCCGAACATCACCCCGCGGGTTCGGCGCGCGACGGGTTCCCATTCGTTGCCCAGAAGCTCGGTGGCGATCGCCAGCTCGAAACCGATGGCAACGGCAATGACCAACCCGACCCAAGCCATGACCGATCGATGCCACTCGATGATCGATTCCTCCCTCTGCCCGGCGTGGCCGGCGTGGACGATTTCGAGGAATGCCCACAGGGCCGGCAGGGAGATCACGACGAGCGTCCAGTTCGAGGAGCTCTCGGGGAACAGCGACCAGCCCAGCACGCCGAGGCTGATGACGAGCAACACCGAAAGCCACGCCAGGGTAAGAGGTTTCGGGATCATAGCGTTCAGGCCTCTTTCTCTACGGTATTGGTCGAGGTGGGATCCTCGCGAGGCGCGGGCTGCTCGCCGCCGAGATTGAGCTCGAGGCCGAAGGTTTCGGCAAAACCGAGCAGTGCGTCCTCCAGGACCGAGAGCCGCAACGTGTAGGTGATCGTCGTGCCGTGCTTGTCGGCATGGATCAGATCGGCCTCCCGGAGAATGCCGAAGTGGGCCGACATCGTGGGTTTGGACAGGTCGAATTGGTCGGCCAGCTCGCCCGCCGTCATGGGGCGATCGCGCAGAAGTTGGAGGACGCGACGTCGGGTGGGATCGGACAGGGCTTTGAAAACACGATTCATAATTAGATATTTAGCTTATTATCGAAATAACGTCAAGGCGGTGGTAGGATCCGGCCATGAACCTTTTTGTCCCAGGGCGGATCTGTTTGTTCGGCGAGCACAGCGACTGGGCCGGACGCTACCGAGACGTCAACCCCGACATCGAGAAGGGTCATACGATCATCGCCGGGACCAACCAAGGGGTCCACGCGGAGGTGAAGGCGCATCCCTCGAAGCTGGTGTTGTGGTCGACCACGGATGCCGGTGAGCGAAAGGGCCCGTTCGAGATTCCCATGGAGCGCGCCGCCCTGCGGGCGGAGGCGAGCAAGGGCCACTTCTTCAGCTACGCGGCCGGCGTGGCCTCCGAGGTGCTGGCCGACCACGACGTCGGCGGCCTCGAGATCGACAACTACAGAACGGATCTGCCGATCAAGAAGGGCTTGTCTTCCAGCGCCGCGATCTGCGTCCTCGTGGCCCGGGCGTTCAGCCGGGTCTACGACCTCGGCATGGATGTGCGCGACGAGATGGAGTACGCCTACCGTGGCGAGATCGCGACGCCGTCGGAATGCGGGCGCATGGATCAGGGCTGCGCGTACGGCGACACGCCGATCATGATGATCTACGACGGGGACCGCCTGGACGTTGAACGGCTGCCGGTGGGCGGCGATGTCCACCTGATCATCGTGGATCTCTGCGCAGGCAAGGACACGATGGAGATCCTCAGCAAGCTGAACCAGTGCTATCCGCACCCGCACAACGATGTGCAGCGCGCGGTGCACGAATACCTCGGGCCCCTCAATCGGAAGATCAACGTGCGGGCCCGCGGGCTGCTCGAGCGAGGCGACGTCGCAGGGCTCGGCGCCCTCATGACGGAAGCTCAAGCGGCCTTCGACCGTCACTTGACGCCCGCGTGCCCCTCGCAGCTCACGGCGCCGGCGCTTCATGCGGCGCTCGCGCATGAGGCGCTGCAGCCGTACGTGCACGGCGGCAAGGGCATCGGCTCACAGGGCGACGGCTCGGCACAGTTCGTCGCCCGGGACGCCGAGTGCCAGCATCGCGCCGTGGAGATCCTCGAAGGCGACCTCGGATTGTCCTGCCTGAAGCTCGTCATCGGCGCGACCCGAGAGGTTCATGACCACCCGTCGGTCAGCGCGTGACGCACTTGGCCGGCAGGATACGCAAGGCGGTCATTCCCGCGGCCGGCTTCGGGACACGGCTTTTCCCCGCGTCGAAGGCCCTCAAGAAAGAGCTGTTTCCGATCATCGACCGCGACGGGCGCGCAAAGCCCGTCATCATGGCGATCGTCGAGGAGGCGCTGGCAGCGGGAATCGAGGAGATTTGCCTGGTCGTGCAAGCGGACGACCAGGCTCTGTTCGAGGATTTCTTCAGCGCGCCGCCGCGGCGGGAGAATCTCGACAAGCTGTCTGAGGAAAATCGCGCCGACCTCGACCACCTGCTGCAGATCGGTCGCAGGATCTCCTACGCGATTCAGGAAACACAGGACGGCTTCGGCCATGCGGTCTTTTGCGCGAAGGATTGGGTAGGGGAGGAGCCGTTTCTTCTCATGCTGGGCGACCACGTTTGTGTCTCGAATACCCGGATTACGTGCGCCGAGCAGTTGATGCGCGTCTACGACGAGGCGCGCGGCAGCGTCGTCGGGCTCCGGGTCACGCCCGCCGCCGAGATCCATCGCTACGGATGTGTCGGCGGCACATGGCGTGGAGAGGGCATCAGGAGTGGAGAGGGCATCAGAAGCGGCGACGGCATCAGGAGTGACGACGGCACCGGTGGCAGCGACGGCGCCGGGCTCAGCGCAGGATCGGTGCTCGACATCAGCGAGTTCATCGAGAAGCCGAGCATCGAAGAGGCCCGATCGCGCCTCCTCGTGGACGGCGTCGATGATGGGCATTTCCTCACGCTCTTCGGGCAGTACATCCTCGAGCCGGCAATCTTCGGGTATCTCGAGCGGAACATCGTCGACAACGTGAGAGAGAAGGGCGAGTTCCAACTCACCTCGTGTCTCGACCGGCTACGCCGCGACAAGGGGTTCAGCGGCTACGTCATCGACGGCAAGCGCTTCGATGTGGGGGTTCCGGAGGGCTATCGTCAAACGATCATGGAGTATCGGGCATAGCTTCGCGTTCGCCGTTGCGCGCGGCGCCTCGCGCGGGCCTCCATGCCGGGTTGAAGCTGGTTGCCCGCTCGCCGGCAGGGCTTGCGCCACCCGTGGTGGTCAGCCGGATCGGGTCCGTTCCATCGATGCTCATGACGTAGATCTCCGACGCTCCGGCACGAGAGGAATCGAAGACGATCCGCCTGCCGTCGGGCGATACGGACGGATTCGAGTCGGCACCCGGGACGTCCGTCAGGCGACGTTTGTTCGAGCCGTCGGTATTCATGATGTAGATCTCGTAGTTGCCGTTCTGCGGCTCGCCGTCGCGATCCGTCGAGTACACGATCTGTTCGCCGTCGGGAGTCCATGTCGGGACCTCGTCGAGGGCGCGGGTGAACGTCAATCGTTGCTGGTTGGTGCCGTCGACGGCACCGGCGAGGTAGATCTCGGGGTCGTCCCGGTCACGATCCGCCTCGAAGGCGATCCAGCGACCGTCCGGCGACCAGGCGAGGAAGTTGTTCACACGGCCGAGCGGGTGGTCCTCGGTGAGCTGGGTCAGGTTGAAGCCCCAGTTTCCCGACTCGACATTCATGCGCCATACCTGTGGGCTGCCGCTTCGGTCGGACTCGAACGCGATCATCGATCCGTCGGGCGACCAGGAGGGCCCACCATCGTCGGCCGGATCGGTCGTCAGCCGCGTCACATCGGAACCGTCCGCATTCATGATGTAGATGTCCGCGTTGCCATCTCGGGATGATGCAAAGGCGATCCGCGCGCCGTCGGGCGACCACGTCGGGGCGCCGTCATAGCCGGGACTGTTCGTCAGCCGTGTCACGTTGGAGCCGTCGGCGTCCATGACGTAGATCTCGGGGTTGCCGTCTCGGTCGGAAACGAAGGCGATCTCCGGGTTCACGGCTTGCGCCGGTGCCGATTGCGCGCGAACCGCTGCCACGAGCGAGAGCGATACGGCGGTGGCGAGAAGGAGCAGGTGGGGACCTCGTGACGTCCGGTTCCATCGAATATTGCTCATCAGGTCGGCTTTTTCGTGATTCATCCGGTCCTCCTCATCTCATGGCCTTCTTGTCGTTTCGTGGATCTCGGCCGGTCGCGCATTCGCCGGACCCCGACGATAGCCGAAGCTCCAGGTTGCCCAAAAGCGGACCCGGGGATAGATTTCGATCGGAACCCGATCTATCCATCCCCACGCGCCGGAGTCGGATCATGCTCATGAAGCGTCTCGTCATCGCGGTTTTCGCGTTCGTAGCTCTTTCCATGCTGGGTGTGCCGATTCCCGCGCCTCTGGCGCAGGAGGCCGGCTCCGGCGTCCTCGACGACGCCCTCTTGGAAGGTTACCGATGGCGCAACCTGGGCCCGGATCGCGGCGGTCGCTCGATCACCGTCAGCGGTGTCATCGGTCAGCCCGACGTTGCCTACTTCGGCGCCGTCGGCGGTGGTCTCTGGAAGACGGACGACGGCGGTGAGAACTGGGCGCCGATCACGGACTACAAGATCACGTCTGCGTCGGTCGGGGCGGTCGCCGTCAGCGAGTCCGATCCGAATCTGATCTTCATCGGCACGGGCGAGACCTGCATCCGCGGCAATATTCTCCCGGGCGACGGCGTGTACCGAAGCCGCGATGCCGGTGAGACCTGGGAGCACGTGGGTTTCCGCGATTCACACGGAATCTCGAAGATCCGCATCCATCCGACGAACCCCGACATCATCTACGTGGCTTCGTTCGGCAAGTATTCCGTGCCGAGCGAAGAGCGCGGTGTCTTTCGCAGCACCGACGGGGGGGATACCTGGGAGCGTGTGCTTTTCCGCAACGCGCAGACAGGCGCGATCGACATCGCCGTCGACCGCAACAACCCTGACGTCATCTATGCCGCGCTGTGGGAAGCCTTCCGCAAGGAATACACGATGTCCTCGGGCGGCCCGGGAAGCGGCATGTTCAAGAGCACGGACGGCGGCGACACCTGGACGGAGATCACACGGAATTCGGGAATGCCGCAGGAAGGCATCGTGGGACGCATCGGGCTCGCGGTTTCGAGCGCCAACTCGAACGTCGTGTATTCGCTGTTCGAGAACGACAACGGCGGCCTCTTCCGCAGCAATGATGCCGGCGAGAGCTGGGAGCTGGTCAACGAGGATCGTGCCATCCGCCAGCGCGCCTTCTACTACACGCACGTCTTCGCCGACCATCAGGATGAGGACGTCGTCTACATCCAGAACACCGGGCTGTACCGCAGCGAGGACGGCGGCGCCACCTACGGCCGACTCACCGGCACGCACGGTGACCACCATGACCTCTGGATCGACCCGGACGACCCCACACATCTGGCCGTGGCCAACGACGGCGGCGGCGCTGTGAGCACCAACACCGGCGGCAGCTGGACCGACCAGGAATTTCCAACCTCGCAGTTCTATCACGCGGTCACCACGGCCCACATGCCGTTTCACGTGTGCGGCTCGCAGCAGGACAACAGCACGCTGTGCCTGCCTTCCGACTGGAACGCCGGCCGCTTCGGCTTCGGGGGCGGCGGCGGCGGTCGAGGTGGCGGCGGTCGAGGTGGCGGCGCGGCACCCCGCACGGTCACGGAAGGATCGATGGACGTCGCGTACCGCGCCGGCGGCGGCGAGCCCGGCTACATCGCGCCGGATCCGGTCGACGTCGACCTCTTCTACTCGGGCACCAACAACGGCCGCTACATCGACAAGTTCAACCGCTCCATCGGGATTTCACGGGAGGTCAACCCCTACCCGTGGTTCTACTCCGGCGAGGCAGCCGCCGACATGGTGGAACGCTGGCAATGGACGTTCCCGATCATCTTCTCGCCCATCGACAACGAAGTGCTGTACGTGTCGTCGAACAGGCTCTGGAAGACCACCAACGGCGGCAACTCCTGGGAGGTGCTGAGCCCGGACCTGACGCGCGCCGACCCCGAGACGCTGGGACATTCCGGCGGCCCCATCACCGGCGACATGAACGGGCCCGAAATGTACGCGACAATCTTCTCGGTGGGCCCGGGCAAGGTCGACGTCGACGTCATCTGGACCGGCTCCGACGATGGCCTGGTGCACGTGACACGCAATGGCGGCAACACCTGGGACAACGTTACCCCGCCGGACATGCCCGACTTCGGGCGCGTCAGCCAGATCGACGCGTCGGCGTTCGACGCCGGCCGCGCCTATGTATCGGCACGGCTGCCGCTGCTCGACGACTTCCGTCCGTACATCTGGAAGACCGACGACTACGGCGCGACGTGGACCAAGATCGTCAACGGAATTCGCGACGACGCCTTCGTGAACGCGGTGCGCGAGGATCCCAACCGGCAGGGATTGCTTTATGCGGCGACAAACCACGGCGTCTACATCTCGTATGACGACGGCGGCTCGTGGGAGGGGCTCAATCCCGAGCTGCCCGACATTCCGATCGTTGATCTGATCGTCGAGCACAACGAGCTGGTCATCG
>CAYSHI010000437.1:0-29585 GCA_964430745.1 uncultured Acidobacteriota bacterium
CCTCCGCGAGCTCGTCGAGCAGTCGGTGACCGCCGGTCCGACCGAGGTGACCCGCACGGACCGTATGCGGGAGATCGTCGTCACGGCGACGCTCACCGGGTTGCGGTTGTCCGAGGCTGTCGAGCTCGCCGAGGCGGAGCTGTCGCAGATGGATTTTCCCGCCGGCTACCGGTATGTGGTCGCGGGCGAGCAAGAGGCGGTGCAGAGCTCGTTCCGGTCGCTGGCCTACGCCCTCGGTCTGGCGGCCCTGCTCGTCTACATGGTCATGGCGGCGCAGTTCGAGTCGCTCAAGCACCCGCTGATCATTCTTCTGACCCTGCCGCTCGGCTGGGTCGGCGTCGTCCTCGGCCTCTACGTGACGGGACAATCGATCAACGTCGTCGCGCTGATCGGTGCCGTCGTGCTGACGGGCATCATCGTCAACGACGCCATCGTCAAGGTCGACACCATCAACCGGTTGCGACGCGAAGGCTATCCCCGCCGCAAGGCGATCGTCGAGGGGTCGGCCCTGCGATTGCGCCCCATCGTCATGACCTCGGTGACAACGACGTTCGCGCTCATTCCCATGGCGCTCGGTCTCGGAGCCGGCGCGGAGCTCCAGCGACCGCTCGCCATCGCTATCATCGGGGGCGAATCGACCGGTACGCTCCTGACGCTCGTGGTCATTCCGGTGATCTATCATCTGCTCGATCGCGAGGCGGAACATCCCCAACCCGTGGAGGACGCCGAGGTGCCGGCCTGAAGCAGGTCGACGAGGTCATCCGAGACGGTCCGGTTGCGCGGGATCGTTCCACGAGGATCTCCGTCGTCGGGTGAAACTCGTGAACGCACCCCGTTTCGAGAACGTATTCCCCTGGAGATGAGATCAATGAGAGTTTCTGTGGCTCGGATCAGACGATCAGCCGAACCCTTTTCGCTACGCCGTGCGGCGGCGGTCTCGCTTGTCGCCCTGGCTTCCTTCGGCATCGTCGCCTGCGGCGGCGCGGATACCGCCGATGATGCAGCCGCGCCGCGATGGGAGTCGGAGACCACAACCGAAGGCAACGTCACGACCGTCCGCACCATCGCCGGATCCGTCTGGGGCGGCGCGGCGCGCGTCGAAGAGCAACTATCGATCGGCGTCGACCAAGGCGACGACGCCTACATGTTCGGCAGCATCCGAGGAGTGGCCGGGACCGGCGATCGGATCTACGTGCTGGACGCCAGCATTCCGGCGGTGCGCATCTACGACGACACCGGCCGCCACGTCATGGACGTCGGCGCCGAAGGCGACGGTCCCGGCGAGTTCCGCCGACCCGATGCGCTGCTGGTCGCCGGCGACGGTCGCATCTTCGTACGTGATTCGAATCAGGGTCGCATCACGATCTTCGATGCCGAGGGCGCCCTGGTCGAAACGTGGCCGCTCGACCAAGGCTTCGTCATCGGCGGAAGCGCCATGGTGCTGGCCGACGACGGCAAGGTCTACAGCCCCGGCCGCGTCGGCGAACGGCCCGAGGAGATCAGCGCCCGCATGCTCAGCAGCATCAAGATGGGCATGATCCCGCGTGGCCCCGACGGCCACGACGGCGAGCCCGTTCCGCGGCCGGAGTTCGACTACGAGCCGCCGCGCTTCACCCAGGAGCGGCGTGAGGGCAACAACTTCATGGTGATGATGCGCGGTGTGCCCTTCGCCGCGGATATTCCCTGGGCATTCGCGTCCAGCGGCGCCATGGTCGCCGGTGTTTCCGACGACTACAGCTTCGACATCACCTATCCCGGTGGCGCCGTCACGCGCGTCGAGAAGGCGTTCGAGCCGGTTCCCATCGCCGGCGCCGAGCGCGATTGGCATATCGAACAGGTCACGGCGCAGATGCGTGACGGCAACCCGGAATGGACATGGGACGGCCCCGAAATGGCCACCGTGAAACCCGCGTTCGGCCAGTTTGTCGCCGATCTCAGCGGCAGGATCTGGGTGATCCGGCCGGGTGAAGGCGTGCAGAACCCGGATTGTGAAAAGGACCCCGAGACGGGTGTCTGGGACCCGCCCTGCTGGACCAACTCGAACGTCTACGACGTCTTCGACGTCGAAGGCGCGTACCTGGGACCGGTGGATGTTCCGGAAGACTTCGAGCTCAACCAGCAGTCCTGGGTCGAGGGCGACGAGATCGTCACGCGTGTCGAGGACGACCTCGGCGTGATCGTGGTCAAGAAGTACCGGCTGGTGACGCCCGCCAACACTCCCTGACGCCGGCTACTCGTAGATCAGGTATCGGCGCCGCACCTCGCGGAAGGCGTCGAGCTCCCCTCGCCAGGCGGCGGCGATTCGTTCGGGCTGCAGGCCGGTGCGGAGCTGATCGAGGACCTCGGGCCGACCCCAGAGTCGAGGGAGGTTGTCGATTTCCCATGCCTCGGGATGCAGGCCGTACAACGCGTGAGCGAGTGTGATGGCGGTAAGCCCGGCGTCGAAGACGTCGCGGTTCGTCAGAATCAGGTCGACGCCGTGGCACGTCGCGCCGGCGTGGACGCTGGTCTCGGGCGTGCGGTCGCGGGGCAGAAAGCGAATGCCGGGAAGGCGGGCGGCGTTGAGCCGAGCGGCAAGCTCGCGGGCGTCGATCCAGGGCGCCCCGAACCACTCGAACGGCTCGTCCGTGCCACGGCCGACAGAGACGTTGGTGGTCTCGAGAGGGCCCACGGCCGGATAGAGCGTCGCCTGCACCAGGTTGCGCATGTTCGGCGACGGGTTGATCCAGGTAAGACCTGTCTCGTCATACCACTGGTTGCGTTGCCATCCGGTAGCCTCGATGACGATGAGCTCGGCGCCGATGCCGCGCTCCTGGTTGAAGTAGCGCGCCAGCTCTCCCATGGTCATGCCGTGCCGCAAGGGTACCGGCGCGTAACCGACGAATGAGAGCGAGCCCTCGTGCAGGACGGGTCCCTCGACGTGGTGGCCGGTAATGGGATTGGGCCTGTCGAGAACAACGAACGGGATTCCGTGAGCCGCCGCCTCTTCCATGGCGTAGGCCATGGTCGTCGCGTAGGTGTAGAAGCGCGTGCCGACGTCCTGGATGTCGAATACCAGCCCGTCGAGCCCCTCGAGCATCGACGTGGTGGGGCGTCGTGTCTCTCCGTAGAGGCTGTGTATCGGCAGCCCGCTGGCCTTGTCGCTGGAGCTCTCGACGGAGCCTTCCTCGACGCCGCGGAAGCCGTGCTCGGGGGAAAACAGCGAAGCCAGGGTGATAGCCGGAGTGTCGCGCAACACCGTCGCGGTGAGGCGACCCTCGCCGTCACGGCCGGTGAGGTTGCTGATCAACCCCACCCGCTTGCCCGCCAGAGGCTCGAAGCCCCGTTGTCGCCAAACATCGATGCCGACCTGAACGCCACTGTCGGCGCGCTGCAACGGAGAGGCTGTGGCGGCGGAAACGGCGGCCGCCACGAGCGGTAGCAAGGCCAACGCCGACAGCAGCAGGGCGAGCGCCACCGGAGGTCGGAGGCGCCAAACGCGGCGTACAACCCGTACGTCAGGGCGACGAAGTCCCGAGAACTCCGCGCGGCGAAGCTTCAAGAGGGTGTTGTCCGTGGGTTGGTGGGTCACTAGACTGCTTTCCTTGGGGCGGCAGTGTTCACGGAGGCGTTTATCTCCTCACAGGTGTGTAGTGTATGAACCCATCCGGCACGGCAAATCCTAACCCACGGGGCTGGCGCCTGGTTGGCGTCGTCGTCCTTCTGTTGGGTCTGCTGGCCCTGCTTCCCCTGGAGTCCACCCCGCCGGCGCCACGCCTCGTTGGCGCGCAGACCGAGCCGGAGTCTCTGAAGCCGCCCGAGCTGGTGGCCCCGCTCGATCCGCGCGTGCCGCTTCCGGAGGACGCCGCGGCGTGGGTCGAGAGCACGCTTGCCGGCATGACCCTCGAGCAGCGTGCCGGCCAGGTGCTTATGGTTCGTGCCTTCGGCGAGTACTACGCGGCCGACGCCACGCAGCGCCAGGAGCTCACCCGGCAGGTAGAGACGCTCGAGCTGGGGGGCGTGGTGCTGTTTCGCTCCGAAGCATACGAGGCGGCCGCGCTCGTGGCCGACCTGCAGCGCTCGGCCGCGGCCGCTGGGCAGCCGCCGCTGCTGATCGCGGCGGACTTCGAATGGGGCGCGGAGTTCCGCGTCGGTGGGGCGGTACCGTTTCCGACCGCCATGGCGGTGGGAGCGACCGGCGACGTCGAGGCGGCGGAATGGATGGGCCGCGCCAGCGGACGCGACGCGCGCGCTCTCGGCGTGCACTGGATCTTCGCCCCCGTGGCGGACGTCAACAACAATCCGCGAAACCCCGTCATCAACGTGCGTTCGTTCGGCGAGAGCCCCGAGCAGGTTGGCCGCCTCGCCGCCGCCTTCGTCGTCGGCGCGCAGGCGGCGGGAGCGATGGCCACAGCCAAGCACTTTCCCGGGCACGGGGACACGGGTGTCGATTCCCACATCTCGATGCCGGTGCTTCGGGTCGATAGTCGGCGGCTGCAGACCGTCGAGCTGGCGCCCTTCCGTGACACCATCGCGGCGGGGGTGGCCTCGATCATGACGGCCCACCTTTCGGTGCCGGCGATCACCGCTGACGAGCAGCTTCCCGCGACACTGTCCCACGCGGTCCTCACCGACCTGCTGCGCAATCAGCTCGACTTCAAGGGCATCGTCGTCACCGACGCCATGGAGATGGGAGGCATCAACGAGCGCTGGTGGAGCGGGCAGGCGGCGGTACGCACACTGGCCGCGGGTGCGGACGTCGTCTTGTTGCCCCCGTTCCCCGATGCCGTGCGCGGCGCCATCGTTCGCGCCGTGCAGGGTGGCGATCTGCCCGCGGAGCGCCTCGACGACGCGGTGCGGAGGGTCCTGCGGGCCAAGGCGAGGCTCGGCCTCCACCAGGACCACTCACAGCCGGTGCTCGCCGAGTTGCCGGAGCGATTCGCGCCGCGCTCGGATGCGACGCGCGCCGAGGAGGTTGCCGCCGCCGCCGTCACGCTCCTGCGTGATCGGGAGGACGTGCTGCCGCTCGATCCGCGTCGCTACCATCGTGTCGTCGTCGTGGGTCTTTCCGACACCGACACGCCCGTCGACGTGACGGCGCTCTCCACCACTCTCCGCCGACGTCTCGGCAACGTCGCCAGCGCCGCTATTGACGGGCGCACGAGCGGCGACGAGGCGGCGGCGCTGATGGCCCAGGCCGCGCGCGCCACGACCGTGGTGATGGCGGTGCGGGCACGCGTGCGTTCCAGTCAGGAGCGCATCAGTCTCCCCGATACACAGCAGCGCTACGGCCAGATGCTGACGAGCCTCGACGTTCCCGTCGTGCTCGTCGCCCTCGGCAGCCCCTACGTCGTCGGAGCCTTCCCGGATGCGGGCACGGCGGTGGCGGCGTATGGATGGTCCGATCCACTGCAGCGCGCCCTCGGTGTCGCTCTTGTCGGCGAGACCGAGTGGCGCGGGCACCTGCCGGTTACCGTGCCCGGCCTTTACCCCCTCGGCTACGGTTTGGATCGACCGGAGCTCGACACCGGGTTGCGGCTGCCGACATCCGTCGTCGATTCGGCGACGCCGGCAGCCGCGGTCGACGACGAGGAGCCGGAGGAAACCGTCCAACCGCTGACGGCCGCCGATCTCGAGCCGGCGCGGGCGGCGTTGCAGCGATTCGTCGATTCACAAGGGTTTCCGGGGGCCGTTTACGCGGTCGGTCATCGCAGTGTTCTCGTCGACCTCGGCGCCGTCGGGCGCATGAGCTACGACACCGCGGCGCCCGTCATGCCCACCGACGCCGTCTTCGACCTGGCTTCGATGACCAAGGTCATCGCCACGACGACGGTGGCGATGAAGGCGGCGGAGGCGGGTCGAATTCGGCTCGATTACCCCGTGCAGGCCTACCTGCCGGAGTTCACCGGCTCCGGCCGCGATCAGGTCACCGTTCGCGACCTGCTCCTGCACACCTCCGGGCTGCCGGCCTTCGTTCGCTTCTATCTCGATTACGACGCAGCCGCGGTCGGCCCACAGACGAGAGAAGACATCTTTCGGCGCATCCTCGCCACCGAGCTCGAGGGTCCGGTGGGCGAGAACTACGTCTATTCGGATCTCGGCATCATTCTGCTGGGCGAAGTGCTCGACCGGGCCCTCGGCGAGAGCTACGAGACGTTCGCGATGCGAGAGATCTTTATGCCGTTGGGGATGAGCCGCACGCGCTGGAACCCGCCGGCCGACTGGCGGGACTCGATACCTCCGACAGAGCTGGATCCGTGGCGCGGGCGTGTGGTGCACGGAGAGGTCCACGATGAGAACGCCGCCGCCATGGGGGGTGTATCGACGCACGCGGGACTGTTCTCTACCGCCGGCGATCTGGCGGTCTTCGCGCAGATGATGCTCAACCTGGGGACCATCGACCATCAACGCCTGCTTTCGCGGGCCACGGTGGCGCGTTGGACGCGGCGGCAAAACGACCCCGAGGGCAGCAGCCGGGCGATCGGCTGGGATACGGCCCACCCGAGTCAAAGCTGGACGATGTTCTCGGAGCAGGCGTACGGGCACACCGGTTTCACGGGCACATCCCTGTGGATCGATCCGCAGCGCGAGCTCTTTGTCATCCTCCTCACCAACCGGGTGCACCCGACACGGGACAACATACAGATTCGCGAGGCACGCGTGGCTTTTCACGGCGCTGTTGTCGAGGCTGTCGATCGGGTCTCGAGGGAGCGCTGAGCGGGCGTGCCGGGGCCTCGTGAGGGTGGCCGCGGGTGAAGGGGGCTCATGAGCGACGCCAATGAGGACCTGCACGAGCTGCCGACCGCCGAGCTCCTGGCGGTGCTGCAAGCCGCCGACGAGGAGGCGCTGGCTGCGGCCCACGCGGCGGCACCCCGGATCGAACAAGCGGTCGACGCCGTTGTTGCCTGCTGGCCGCGCGGCGGAAGGCTCATCTACGTCGGGGCGGGAACCAGCGGTCGCATCGGTGCGCTCGACGCGGCGGAGTGCCGCCCGACATTCGGTATCGAGAGGGAGCGGGTGCGCGCCATCGTCGCGGGCGGAACGGCGGCGCTGGTGCGGTCGGTCGAGGGCGCGGAGGACTCCGAGGGGGCCGGCGTCGACGCCGTCGCGGCCGTCGGCGCGGTCGACGCCGATGTCGTCGTGGCGCTGTCCGCGAGCGGAGAAACCCCGTTTACCTGTGCCGCTCTGGAAGAGGCGGGGCGGCGTGGGGCGGCGACCGTCGCGGTGACCTGTGCCGCCGACAGCCGGCTGGCGCGGTCGGCGGCTATCCCCGTGGTGACATCGGTCGGCGGAGAGATCATCGAAGGCAGCACGCGCTTGAAGGCGGGGACCGCGCAAAAGCTGGTGTGCAACGCGATCTCGACGGCATCTTTCATTCGCCTGGGGCGCGTCTGGGGGCGCCACATGGTCGCCGTCCGCATGAGCAGCGAGAAGCTCCGCCTGCGTGCCGAAGGCATCCTGCGGCAGATCGCCGGTTGCCCCGATCAGGCAACGGCCCGCGCCCTGCTCGTTTCCGCCGGCAATGATCTGCCGACCGCTCTGGTGATGGCTCGCAGCGGGGTCGACCGCGAGGCCGCTCATGATCTGCTCCGACGCGCTCACGGCGACGTGCATCGAGCTTTGCTGCTTGCCGGTGAAGCGTCATGAGCCCCGCCGCCATCAACGCCGTCATCGTCGCCGTGTACTTCGCTCTCACGATATGGATCGGGCGCCGCTTTGCCGGGCCACAGGGGTCCCTGGACGACTATCTGCTTGCCGGCCGCGACATGCCGTGGTGGGCGGCGGCGTTTTCCATCGTCGCCACCGAGACCTCGACGCTGACCTTCATCGGACTTCCCGGCATTGCCTTCGGTGGCGACCTCACATTTCTCCAGGTCGCCCTCGGCTACGTCGTCGGGCGGTTTTTCGTTGCCGCGGTGCTGGTTCCCGGATACTTCGACGGACGCTACAGCACGGCGTACGAGGTGCTGGCGCATCGCTTCGGCGGCAACGCGCAGACGACGGCGTCGCTGATCTTCGTCATCAACCGCGTGCTCGCCGATGGTGTGCGGCTTTTCGCGACCGCGCTGGTGCTGGTGGCGCTTCTGCCGCTGGGACTCCCCGAAGCCCTGCGCCTGCCGGTATCGATCGGACTGGTAATCGGTGTGACCCTCTACTACACGCTGCGCGGTGGTCTACGGGCGGTGATCTGGAACGATGTCGTGCAGCAGGTCATCTACGTCGGCGGGGCCGGGCTCTCGGCGCTCATCCTTCTGTCGCGAATTCCCGGGGGCTGGAGCGCGGCGCGCGCCGATCTGGCGGCCGCGGGAAAGCTGACATGGCTCAACCCGGCGATCGACTTCTCCATTCCGTACACCTTGCTGGGAGGGCTCGTAGGGGGCGCCGTGTTGACGGCCGCGACTCACGGTACCGACCAGATGTTCGTGCAGAGGCTCCTCGCGACCGGTTCGCGGCGGGGTGCTCGCAAAGCCGTTATCGCCTCCGGCGTGCTGGTCTTCGCGCAGATCGCCCTGTTCCTCTGGATCGGCACGTTGCTGTTCGCGTTCTATCAGGCTGCACCGCCTTCGCAGCCGTTCGGCGCCAACGATACGGTCTTTCCCCGCTTCATCGCCGAGGAGCTGCCGGTGGGGCTGGGTGGCCTGGTGATCGCGGCCGTCTTCGCGGCCGCGATGTCGACGCTCTCCTCATCGCTCAGCTCGCTGGCGTCGACCAGCACACTGGACCTGTGGGGTCGAATGAGCTCGACGTCCGCGTCCGGCGATACCGCCATGCTGGCGGCGTTGAGGCTTTCGCGTCGTTTCACCGTCGTGTGGGCAGTGGCGCTCGCCGGCGTTGCTTTCCTGGCTCAGGCCTGGGGATCGGTGCTGGAGGCGGGTCTGACGATCACCTCGATCACCTTCGGCGCGGTGCTCGGTATCTTCCTGGTCGGTCAGACTCGCTGGCGATTGAGCGCAAACCAGGCCTCGATCGCGATGATCGTGGGCATCGTGGTGCTCGTTGTCGTGCAGTTGGGTGGCAATCTGGCCTGGACCTGGTACACGTTGCTCGGCGCCTTCGTGACCATATCGTGCGCCGGCGTCTTCTCGTTGACGGGCCGGAACCGTCGATCCGGCGCCGGCACGGGCTGAGCGGGTGCGCATCGTCGTCGCCGGAAACATCGTGGCCGACACCATCGAGCACGAGCACGGCGGCGTCACCGAAAGCCTCGGCGGCATCGCGCACACGGTTGCCGCGTTGTCGGCGCTGGCGGGCGACGAACACACCATCGTCCCGCTTTGCCGCGTCGGCGAGGACTGCAGAGAGCGCATCGAATCGTGGGCCGGTGGGCTCGACGGTGTCTCGCTCGATGCGGTGGTGAGAGCCCATGGGCCGCAGCCGACGGTTCGGCTCACCTACGGGGACTCGGGTCGGCCGGGCGAACGGGTGGAGCGCCTGCAGCATACCCCGGAGCCGCTCGACGTCGATGATCTCGACGCGGCGGTCGGCGCCGACGCGGTGGTGGTGAACTGCATCACCGGCAGCGATTTGACGCCGGCCGCGCTGCGGCGCCTTCGGCGGGCATCGCCCCGCCGGTACATGGACGTGCATAGCCTGGCGCTCGGAACCCGGGCCGACGGCACACGTTTCTACCGCGGCCGGGATGACTGGGCGGCGTGGCTCGGCTTCGCCGACGTTCTGCAATGCAACCTCGCGGAAGCGGCGACGATGTGCGGTATGGCGGTCGGCGGCGCTGACGGCGACGGGATCATCGCCGCTGCCGAGGCGCTTTTCGCCACGGGCTTCGTCCCGGAGGAAGGGCGTGCCTGCGTGAGGGAGGCGGAGCCCGGTAATCGAGGGCGCGAGGGTGTCCCGATGCCCGGCGTGTGGCTGCTGACGCTCGGTTCCGCGGGTGCGGTCCTCTTGAGCCGGCGGCAAGGCAGGGCCACGAGGGCCGCGATCCCGGCGCCTGCCGTTCGCGCGACTGACCCCACCGGCGCGGGGGATGCCTTCGGAGCGGGTTACGTGTGCGCTTGGCTGGAGGGGTACGAGCCGCGCGAAGCGGCCGAAAGGGCAGTGATCGCGGGGGCTGCGGCGTGCATCAGACCGGGAGCTCCCGAGCCCGCGACGTTCCGCGACGCCGTCGACGATTTGACGGGGTGCTGAACGGCGCGAGGGGGCTTTCAGCGCGCAGCGAGGGCAACTCCGGGCTCAGAACGGGTCTTCGTCCAGCAGCTGACGCTCGAGGTAACGCACAACCTCCCGCATGCTGCCGGTTTCGGCGTACACATTGCGAAGGCGCTGGAAGGCGGGTCGCGCGTCCAGGATGGCGAGATTGTCGAGCAGCTCGGCGTGGCAATCGAGGCGGCGCGCCACCGGCTCGAGGCTCTCGACCATGCTGCGCACCATGTCGTCGAGCCTGCGTAGCTCACCGGAGTCGTCGGCGATGACCATCGCCTCGTCGGCGTAACGCGCGGCGCGCCATTTGTTCTCGGCGACGATCCAGTGACGATTCAGCGGCAGATACTCGCCGCAATCGTAGAGTTCCGACAGGCGCGCCACGAGGCTCTGGATGAGGGCGGCGAGGGCCACGGTTTCACGTATCGTCGGCAGGGCATCGGCGATGCGCCCCTCGATGGTGCCGAAGATCGGATGGGGTCTCACGTCCCACCAGATTTCGCGGATCGACTCGATGGCGCCCGCCTGCATGAGGGTGTTCATGAATTGCTGGAACTCACCCCAGTTGATCATCCGGTAGGGCAGCCCGGCAGCCGGCAGCGACTCGAAAATCTTCACGCGCACCGAGGCGAGACCGGTGTCTTCGCCGTGCCAGAAGGGGCTCGAAGCCGACAGTGCCAGAAGGTGGGGGAGGAATGTCGTCAACGAGTTGGAGATGGCGATGGCCTTCTCGCCGCTGCTGACGCCGACGTGAACGTGCACGCCGAAGATCATCAGCCGTCGCGCCGGCCATTGCATGCGGTCCAATAGGCTGCGGTAGCGCTCGGCGTCGGTGATCTCCTGCGCTTCCCAATACGACGTGGGATGGGTGCCGGCGGCGATGAGACCGTAGCCGAGGTCGGCGGCGACGGCGCTGAGCGCCGACAGGCGCGAGTTCAGCGACTCGCTTGCCTCCGCCACATTCTTGCAGGGTCCGACGTTGAGCTCGACCGTCGACTGCAGGAGCTCGGGCTTGGCATACTCGGGTTGATCGAAGGCCTCGAGGATGGCCGGGCCTCCGGACGCCAGCTCGCCCGTTTCGGGATCGATGATCTGGTACTCGACCTCGATGCCGAGGGTCGGCTCAGGGCTTCCGTTGAAGGTGATGCGGTTGGTCTCGCCGGCCTCCAGCGCGTACCAAGGATGGGATCGGTCGGGCTTGCGGCGGCTGCTCATCGTGCGAATTCCACCTCGAGATCGATCGGGCGATAACGGGTCCCGCTGCCGGGGATCGTAACCTCCAACGTCGCGACTCCCGCCTCCGGATGCGCGAACACCGGGTCCGGCACGCCCATAACCTGACGGATGTTCCAGGGCGTCGCCAGCCTAAGCGTGTAGGTGCGGCCCGGCAACCCCTCGACCTCGATTCGCATCACTCCCGCTTGATAGCTCGTGCGCACGACGCGTAGCTCCTGCGAGGTGTCTGAGGGGCGCAGTGTCACCGGCGGAGACACGAGCCGGGGAAAGGGCGCGTGCTCGAAGTTGACCTCGCCGCGGTCGACTCCGGCCGCCGGGCGGACGACCGCCGTGGCCACCCGATAGGCGCCGTCGTCGACGACCTCGTTGTCGATCAAATCCATACCGACGATTTCGGCGTCGAGACTGATGTCGATCTCGACGGGTACGTGCGCCGATAGTCGTATCTCGAGGTCGCGTGGCCCTCGCCAACGCTGGATGACGAACCTCGTCCTGCTTTCCGTACGGTCGACCTGTAGCCGAAACTCGGAGCTCCCGACGCGCACCTGCCGCACATTGACCTGGTTCCAACCGGCCGGCAGCTGTGGGCTGATACTGACCTTGCCGTTCACGGCGTCAGGGCGAATGCCCAGCATGCCCCAGACGACCGGCAAGACCGTCATGGCCTGCGAGGCGGCGAGGTGCGGGACCTCGCCGTGCAGCTCGAACGACTCGGTACCGAATCCGTCGCCCGCGTGCCCGACGTTGCCGTGCTCGAGGAGCAGGAGATTCGTCGCCAGGTGCTGAAAGCCGGCGTCCGGCCGCTGGCTGGCGTACTCGGCGAGCGCCGCCCAGCCCGTGAAAACCGGGCTCACGATATCGACTGCGGGGCTCGGCAGGCCCACTGGCGGAATCGTCGTCACGACCGGCGCTGGTGGAGTCGCTCCGCCGGCCTCGACGGCGACCTCGGTGGGAGCGATCGGCGTGCCGATGAGGCTCACGCCCCAATCGCGAGAGAGCTCCGCGCTGGCGAGGGAGTCGAGCGCCGCGTTGGCAATGCCGGCTTCGAGAAGCCCGAACATCATCGGCACAGCGGGCAGCACGGTGCTGGTACCGGCAAAAGACCCATCGGCGCGTTTGGCGAAGTTGAATCGGCGCTCGTTGGGGTTCCAGAATGCGTCGTTGAGAGTGGCTCGAACCTGGGCGAGGGTCTCGGCCGTTTCCGGCATGTCGTCGCCGGCGCGCGCTGCCGACAGTCGTTCCATCGCCTCCAACGCGGCCCCCCACAACGCCGCGAGGTGAATCGTGGTGCGCACCGCTCGATCGTCGCTGAAGCGGTCGAAGCGACTGGAACCGTCGATCAATCCGTCCCCGTCGGCATCGGCGGTCAGCATGAAGTCGAGCGCACGTTGCGCCGTGGGCCAGAGTTGCTCGAGGAGCTCGAGATCGCCCCAGGTGCGCACGTGGTTGTCGAGCGCGACGAGAAACAGCGGCGTCGTTGCCACCCCGCCTTCGATGACGCGACGCCCTGCCGTCACCGCATCCGGGATTCGTCCATCGACGCCCTGGTAGGTCGCCAGCAGCAGCAGCGTCGACGCGGCGATGCTCCGATCGCCGTATGCGTCCGCCGCCATCGAGGCCCACAACGCACCGCTCCCGCCCATCGCATTCGCGGTGGTCGCCCAAAGGCTCGGCGATGGCGTGGCGCCGTACCCGGACGCGATGGCCGTGCCCAGGCCGGGTAGCGTGGTACGCAGCGCTTCGACGCCCGCCTTGGCCCACTTGAACGCGTTTTCGAGCTGCGGATCCGGGGCCAAAAGTCCCATCGTGCCGTTGCCGAGAAACTCGCGGAAGTAGCGCGCGTTTTCGACCCAGGGGCGGCCCGGCGCCGCCACCAGCTCGGCGAACGCGGCATCGACGTCGACGACCTCTTCGGCGCCGCCGACGATCACCAGCGGGAGCAACGTGGCGCCGCGCCCGACACGTGCCTGCAGCGCGACGCGACCGAGGTCCGGAGCCCGGTCGCCCTCTCGATCTCCGTTTTCGTCGCCGGCCGCGTCTTCGCTGCCCGCGGAGTCGCCGGTGCCGCCGCCGGTGACATCGGCGGCGCCTGGAGAGCTGGTCGTGGTTTCCGTTACACCTTCGGTGGGCCCCTCGACCGTGACGACCTCGCCCTCGAGGGGCGTGGTGATCGCCTCTTCGCCGGGTTCCGCGAGGCCGCTTTCGCTGAGGTGGGCCGCCGGATCGAAGCCGATGATGTGCACGGCAGTCTCGCGGCCGAACCCCGCTTTGGCGACGGCGCCGGAGCCCGTGCGCCACACGACCGCCTGGGCGCCGTCGTCCCAGCCGATACGAGGTTGCACCGAGATCGGCGTCTCGGCCCCGCCTGGTCCGGGCTCGGCCCGCCAGGTGGCGATGAGCTCGACGGGAGCGGGGCTGCGAACGGCGAGCAAACCCACCAGCGCGGGGTATCTGCGGTCGACCGTGAGATAAAACGAAATCTCCAGCTCACCGTCGTTGTAGTAGATCTCGTCGCCTTCGGGGCGAGCCGAGAACTCCCGGCTGCCGGCGCCTTCATCGAGCCATGTGACGCCGCGATTCGGCCGTACGATTCCGATGCGCAAGTCCCTGAGCAACGTCGCGGGGTGGACCCGGAACTCGTCGACGCGGCCGAGTTGTGAGCCCAGCACGACGGCGGCAGGCACCGCCAGTGTGAAGGGCGCGTCGTCGTCGTAACGCCTGATCTCGATGCCCGACTGGGAGCCTTGCACGCTGTTGAGCGCCGTGGCGGGATCAGGCTCGGGTGGCAGCCGGGTCGTGGTCGGCTCCATCAAGGTGAAGGTGGTCGCGGAGGGCTCCCAGTAGTGGTTGTCCTCGTCGAGCGGAGACGAGCCCGCGAGGTCCGCGTCCGGTTCGCCGGTTGACGCCGCGATCGGCACGACCGTTGCGATCCCCGGGGGCGTCGGCGGGGCCATTCGTCCCAGATACCCGAGCGCGTCGGAGACGAGGTACTCGAGCTGCCGGCGGTTGCCGTTCTCGTTCTCATCGAAGTAGCAGTGAGCACCGAGCGTCAGCACGGTGCCCGCCGACGCGGAGATCCCCGGATATTCGACGCCGATCTTGGTGTCGGCATCGACGCCGCGCTCGCTCTGATGAACGGCCCACACGCGGCCGTTGAGTGGCCAACGGTCGCCGGTGTAGGCGACCGCGGGGTGGGCCTCGTAGTCGATGTCGGCGGCGCTGAACACGCCGCCCCAGAATCGGTCCACAACCGGGTGCCCGCGTCGCGACTGCAGCCCGCCGAGTTCGGCGCCGTCGCCGACGAAGCGGGCGCGGGTGGAGACCGTGTCCGGAGCTACGGGCTCTATTCCCAGAGGCACGACGTACGAGGCGGCGATGAGCGTGAGCAACGCGGAGCCGCCGGCGGAGAGGTGATTCGCGATGCGCCCCAGCACACGCGGCCGTACCGAGATCGACGGCAGCGCCTCTTCAGCCGCGTAGTGCCACCAGATGACCGCGTTCCGCGGCAGATCGGCATCCGGCAGGTCGATCATCTGCAGCTGGCGCGCCGTGTCGGGGTGGGTCTCCTGCAGCCACGCCCAGGCCGCCGCTTCCTCGCGCGGCAGGGATTCCGGCGGTCCGCTCGTGAGATAGATCACGGGCGGGGATTCGGTGGCAACACCTCCGCCTACGCCACCGGACAGGCCGGTGAACCCGCTGTTGCAGGCGATGCCCAGCAGGGCGACGGCGAGCGGCAGGATGCTGTGGATGGCTAGCCGACGGCGTGCTCGGGGATCGATCGCCGCCGCGCCGCCCATCATCGTTCGGGCGGAGCGACCACCTCGAGCGGCAAGCGGATCACCTGATGCTCGCCGGCAGGAGGGTCGGTGATCACCAACTGCACAACGTAGTCGCCCGGCGGCATGCCGGTGGGGAGGGGCACGGAACCGCGATGGATGTCGACGGCGACGCGCCGCAGCGCGAGCGGAAAAAGCCGCGCTCCCTGCGCGGAGTCCGGGTCGCCGTTGCCCTCCATCAACACCTGCCCGGAAATGATCGGCTGTTGGCCGCCGTAGACCTCGACAAAGGCGGCGACGTTCTGTCCGGGAGCCACCCGCCCGCGGACGATCGGCTGTACCCGGCCGGCGTCGTCGAGCGCGACAAGCAGCGGATCGCTTACTCCCCAGCCGCTGCTCTCGTCGGCAATCTCCATGTCGACTGCGGTTGCCCCGACGCGGCCGGTGACATTGTCGAAAACCGCGACGTTGAGCGTGTAGGCTCCCGGCTCGAGGGTCCATTCGTGCTGGTAGGCCATGTAGCCGACGAGGGTCCGGGTAAGCGCGCTGTCGGCGTTCGCTCCGCCATCGGCCGCGACCGACGAGCGGGCGGAGAGCTGCTCGTGAGATTCGGCGACGGCCTTGCCGTCGCGCAGCGCGATGGCGTGGATGTCCAGCGAAACGACACCCTCTCCTTCGGGCGTCAGCATGATGCCGACTTCTGAGCCGTCGACGGCTACTGCCATCAGGGCGTTGGGCGAGCCCGCCGTCGAACGCGAGGTGACGACCTCGACGTCCACCGGCAGGTCCGTGACACTGCCGGGCAGCGCCAGGGCGGCCGTGATGAGTCGCTTTGCCCGGTCGCCCGGGGTGTGGGCCACGTAACCGCCGCGCGCGCGAACGTCGGTTCCCTGGCGCAACACCTCGACACGGATCTCGTGGTACTGGCCGTCGCCGCCGGGGTTCGGCGGCTCGTAGCTGAGCAGGTAGAAACGGCTGGTGTCCGCCTCGATCTCTTCGAGCACCATCTCGATGTCGGTGGCGTGGATGAACGACTTGCCGCCCGTCGCCGCGGCCGCCGTGCGCATGGCGTCACGCAAGCCGTCGAGCGATTGCTGGATGGCGGGGGTGTCGAGAAGCGCGGCTCCCACCGCCGTGCCGACCTCGACGTCCGCCGCGATGCCGCGGCTGCCGACCAACAACGACGGGTCGACCGTGTAGAAGCTGACATTGGAGCCGTTTGCGGCCCGATGCAGGGCTTCCTGGGCCGCCTCGATCTTCGGATCCGGCGAGACGATGTCGAAGCGCGCGCCGGCCATACCTTCGGCCGTGGCCGAGGGGTCTTGCGCGAACAGGGCGGTATAGGGCCCTCCCTGCATGAGCTTGATGCCTGTGGATACCCACACCACGGCGGTGCGCCCCGAACGGGTCCAGAGCGCGTCGGCGAAGCTCGTCAACAGGCCGTATGTCGCGAGCGCACGGTTGCGTTCCTCGGCCTCGAAGGTTCGGGCTTTAGCGATGGCGAGCTGCCGAAGGTTCGCCTCAGCACCGATGAAGGCCGGGTTGGTCAGGTCGTCGACGATCTCGACCATCTTGCGCGTCATCGAGTTGCCGAGAAAGGGGGCTTCCCGCACCGTCTCGGCGGCCGCCCGCATCGCCGCGGCGTCGTAGCCCAAGGGCGCGAGCTCGCCGACCCGGCCGACGTTGTCGATCATGTAGGCGGCGCGAGGCACCTGCAAGTTGTCGGTCTGCTCGAGCAGGGATGTCCATGCGTCGCCGAACCGGGCGCGGGCCCGTGGGTGGAGGCTCGGGCCGTCGATCAGGAAGATCACCGCCCCCAACTCGGCCGCTGCCGAAGCCGACGGAGCTTCGGCGCCCCGCTCGGCCGGCGCCGAGGCGACGGTGTCGCCGCTCAGCGCCTCGCTGCCGCTGCCGCGCGCGGCGCCGTCACCGCCGGCTGCCGCGCCGGCGCCGGTTCCAGCCGTGGTGTTGCCGCCGGCCGCGGTGGACGGGCGAACGGCTTCGCGGCCGGCCCTCACCGTCACCGGTGTTCCGCCGCCCACGAGGGGGTGAACCTCACCGGCCGCCAGGTCGACGAGTTGCAGGTCGACGATGTCCTGGCGCTCGCCGTCCTCGTAGATGGCGAAGTCGTCCGCGCCCAGATCGCTGAGGAAGGTTCCGCCGCCGTCGGTGACGATCACGTCGAAGAGGACCCGCGAGACGGTGGCGCCGAACATCTGCAACCGCTCGCCCTGTGGGATGCGCATCGCCTCTTCAAGCGTGACGTCGCGGCCACGCTGCCCGAGCTGGCCGCCGGAAGAGGCGGAAGGCATCAGCAGCGCCGCGAGCAGAGCGAACGCGAAGACGAGGCTGCCGCCGGAGTGTCGAATTCGCATCATTCTCTGGGCGAGGGGAGGGAGCGAGTCATGGGAGGGTCGGCGCGCTCGCGGGCACGCAGCGACTCCGGTGGATTCTAGCAGGCCGGCGGCATGACTTGCGCTGCGGTCGATGTCATCCTGTTAGAGGCGCAGAGGATGCGTCTGGGCTCCCTTTCCCGACTCGTAACGCCAGAGGCCTCGTGAGCGATACTCTCGCTGTTTCCGTTCGCAACCCGACGCGCGCCGTTGCCGTAGGCTCCGTCGTCATCGGCGGCGGACATCCTGTTGTCGTGCAGTCGATGTGCGCCACCCATACGCAGGACATCGAAGCTTCGGTGGAGCAGGCCGCGGCGCTGCACGCTGCCGGCGCGGGCGTGGTTCGTCTGGCGGTCGACTCGAAGAAGGATGCGGAGGCGGTGGTCGAGATCGCCCGGCGCACCGAGGCCAACATCTGCATCGACCTGCAGGAAAGCTATCGTCTGGCGACGGACGTGGCCCCGGCGGCGGCCAAGCTGCGCTACAACCCGGGCCATCTCTACCACCACGAGAAGTCCAAGAGCGCGCGCGACAAGGCGGTTTTCATCGCCGAGACCGCCGGCGCTCACGACTGCGCCGTGCGGATCGGCGTGAATTGCGGCTCGGTGGATCCGGCCGTGGCCGACAAATTCGGCGATGATTCGGTCGGCGCCATGGTGGCCTCGGCGATCGAGCACTGTGGCTACCTCGACGATGCCGGTTTCGATCGCTACGTCGTCTCCCTCAAGGACTCCGACCCCAAGAAGGTGATCGACGGCAACGTCCGCTTCGCCGAGCAACGTCCCGACGTGCCGCTGCACCTCGGTGTCACGGAGGCGGGGCTGTTGCCCGATGGTGCCATCAAGACCCGCATCGCCTTCGAGCAATTGCTGAGCGGCGGCATCGGCGACACCATCCGCGTCTCGTTGACATTGCCGAATCCACGAAAGCCCGAGGAAGTCCGCATCGGACACGAGATTCTCGACGACATCGCCGCCGGACGCTTCCGGTCGGTGCCCGATTTCGGCAACGACCGCCTCAACATCATCTCCTGTCCTTCGTGCTCCCGCGTCGAGAACGAAGCCTTCGTGGAGCTCGCCGAGGACGTGCGCGAGCTCTCACGCTACGCGGAGGATCACGCCGTCACCATCGCGGTGATGGGGTGTCGGGTGAATGGACCGGGCGAGACCGACGATGCCGACCTCGGCCTCTGGTGCGGGCCGACGCACGTGAACCTCAAGCGTGGCGGAGAGGTCGTCGGCGCTTTCGACTACGACGAGATTCTCCCGAAGCTGCGCGACGAGCTCGACGCGTTGATCGATCGAAAGACGGCCGGGTAATCGATCCCAATTCGGCCAGGACACTGACCTCCTGCGTGAGGTGCGCCCCGCCGCGCCGCGCCGCGTCCCGCAACCGCCGTTCACCGGCACACTAGATGCCGGGGCAAAGGAAAACCTCGGCGCGTGTGCGCCGCGGCTTCCGATGTCCTGCGTCGTTTCCCTTTTTTGTGGCTAGCGTCCACCACCGGTGCCGGCATCACCGATCTGCACACCGAAGTACTGCAGCAGGGTGCCCTTGGTGAGCTCGAGCTGGGCGATCTGCCGCTGCAAGTTGATGATCGCCTGTAGCTCCGAGAGCTGCGCGTTGCGGAAGTCGTTCTGGAAGGTCAGCACCTGGAAGTTGGTGCTGGTACCGACCTCGAACTTCCGTTCCTCGGCTCGTAGCTGGCGCTCGGCCAGCGTCCGTCGCAGCGTCGACGTTTGCACCTGCTGTACCAGGTTCTCGACGTTACGCACCTGCTGGCGAACGTCGTAGCTGATCGCCTGCTGGTTTTGCTCGAACGTGGTCATCTCCCGCTGCTGGGTGATCTGTGACTGGGCCGCGTTGGCCTTGGCCGAGTAGTTGTGCAGAGGAAAAGTCAGACTGGCGCCGATGCTCCAGGTATTGAAGTCTCCGGAGAAAACCTGCGAGATGGCCGTGCCGAAGCCGGTCTCGATGATCTCCACCTCCTCTCCGCCGATGCCACCCTGGCGGATGATGCGGGTACCACCACGGCCCGCCAGATTGAAAGTGCCGGTGACGCTGAGGTCCGGCAAGAGCCTGTTCTTGGCCTGCGCCAGGCTGAGCTCGGCGCTGCGAAGCCGGAGGCGCTGCTGCGCGATGCCGGGGTCGTTGTCGAGCGCGACGCGCACCGCTTCCTCGACATCGATGGGCGGGACGGTCTGCTCGGGCTCTTCCGTCGGGACGATGTCGTATGCGAAGGGATCGTCGACCACCACGTCGAAATTGATCGCCTCTTTGAGAGCATCCTGGGCGTTCTCCAGCGCGTTTTGTGCCTGGATGAGCTGGAGCTGGTTGGTGGCCACCGACGTCTCGGCCTGTACCGTTTCGATCGGCGCCAGGGTGCCGATCTCCACCTGGATCTGGTTGCGGGCGAACTGCTGCTCGGCGAGCCGCAGGGCCTCTTCGGTAACCGCGAGACCCTCCGCCTGAGCCCGCAGGTCCCAGTAGTTCCCCACCACCAGCGCGATGGTGTTCTGCACCTGGCCGCGGAAGGCCTCGAGGCTTCCATCGTAGCTGTTCATCGCCACGCGGATGCCGGTGCGGTTGACGTCACCGAACCCCTGCAGCAAAGGCTGGGTTATCCGGCCGCTCAGGTTCGATCTGAGGCTCGGATTGAAGGTGCTGAATTCGTTGTTGGTCGAAGTGCGACCGGATCCCCACGTTACGCTGTAGTTGGTGCCCCACTCGAGGTTCTCGGACCATGTGAAGCCGCCCGACAGTCCCTGCTGCGTGATGATGTCGCCACCAGCGGTCTGGTTGGTCGTGGGCGACGTTCCGCGGCTGAAATTCGACGGGAGGTCGAACGACAGGTTCGTATCGAACGGCGCGCGCGCGCTGTTGATGCCCTCGAATGAGCTCTGAGGCCCGTACCGGGCCACCTGGACCGAGAGGTTGTTGCGCAGGGCGAGCTCGACCGCGTCGAGCAAGGAGAGCTCGTAGGGCTGCCGCTGGCTGGCCGGCATGCGGTTGTCGGCGCTGTACACCAGATCCTTGATCACCTCGCTGTCACGGGCGACGGCCGCCCTCAACGAGACTTCATCGGAGCCCTGCCGGGCCTTCGTCTGTGAGCTCTGTGGCACGTTCTGCCCCACGGCCAGCGCGGCGTTTACGAGCGCCGCGGTGGGCGTCGCAGCGGCGCCGTCGGTGGCGGGACGACCGCTGGCGGACACGGCGAAGGCGGCCGCCGGCAACGCGGCGACGAGGACGGCCAGGGCCAGGAGCGTCGGAATACGGGAAAAAGACGGTAGGGAAAAGCGACTCGGCATCGGTTCGCAACCTCCTCGGGAGCGAGGTTCGGGAGCTACGTCCGCAACATCAGGAAATGACTGAGACAATCGTATCCGCTTTGTGCGCATCGCACACAAAGACGTCCTGGTATCTAACGGGGAGAGGTCCGGCGAGTTTCGTAACGTGGTTCCAACGAGTTCCACAACTATTCGTACCGCAATGCGTCCACCGGGTCGAGCCCGGCCGCACGGCTTGCCGGATAGATGCCAAAGAATATCCCGATAAGGGACGAAAACGCTACCGGAACGGCGAATGACCACCACGGCAACGACACCGGAAAGCCGGTCGCCAGGTAGATGGCGTAGCCGATGCCCGAGCCGAGCGCGACGCCGATGGCCCCGCCCACGGCCGCCAGCGCGGCCGATTCGGCGAGAAATTGGTAGAGGATGTCGCCGCGGCGCGCGCCGATCGCCTTGCGGATGCCGATCTCACGCGTGCGCTCGGTCACGGACACCAGCATGATCGTCATGACGCCGACCCCGCCGACCATCAGGGCCACCGACGAGAGGGCCACCATCACCAGGAAGAACGCGGTCGAGATCTGGCGCCAGAGCTCCATGATCGACTCCTGCGTCAGGATGTCGAAGTCGTTGGGCTGATCGGCGCGTAGGCCGTGCCGGATGCGTATCAGCGCCTCGACGTCGCGTTGCATCGTCTCCGTGAGGACCCCGTCCGCGGAGCGTACGACCATCGTCGGATTGCCCGCCTTGGGCCCGAACAGCTTGCGGAAGTTGGTCGACGGCACGAGGATGAAATTGTCGGCGCCGCTGCCCGCCAGTCCGGAGATGCTGCGCTCCTTGAGGACTCCGATGACGCGATACTCGCGCCCGGCGATGCGGATGCGGCGGCCGATGGGCTGGCTGGCGCCGAACAGGGCGCGAGCCGGCGTGGCGCCGAGCAAGGCAACGTCGGAGCGCTGTCGCTCGTCGATTTCGGAAAGCATGCGGCCGTACTCGATCTCGATGTCGGAGGCTTCGAGGAACTCCGGGGCGACGCCCTGCAGGGTCATCGGGCTCGCCGTGCGTTTGCCCTGATACCAGGCGCTCGCTGTCTGGTCCTGATAAACCATCGACACCTTCTTCACCGACGGCAGGGACTCGCGGATGGCGCGCGCATCCTCGGCGCTGATGTCCGGGCGGGCAAACAGCTCGCGGAAGCCCTCGCCCGAGGTCAACGACTGAATCGAGAACTTGGCGATAAAGACGGTGTCCGGGCCCATGCCCTGGATCTGCCCGGTGATCGTCGAGTCGAACCCGCGGATCAGGCTGGTCACGCCCACCACCATGGTGATGCCGATGACGATACCGAGAATCGTGAGCGCCGAGCGCATCTTGTGCGTGCGCAGGCTTTCCCACGCCATCCCCACGATCTCGCCGGCGAGGCCTTTGCGCACGCTCATATCAGGACTCGTAGCCGAGGGCGGTGATCGGATCCAGCTTGGCGGCGCGGCCTGCCGGGTAGATGCCGAATACCACACCGACGATGGTCACCACGGTGATGGCCATTCCCACCGACCACCAGGCCAGCGTGTAGGGCAGGGGTGTGAACGATGACACCAGCGAGGCACCCGCGTAGCCGAATATCAGACCGAGCACGCCTCCCGCCAGCGACAACGTGATCGCCTCGACGAGGAACTGCCACAGCACCGCTCGGTAGGTGGCGCCGACGGCCTTGCGTATGCCGATCTCCTTGGTGCGCTCTGTAACCACCATCAGCATGATGTTCATGATGACGATGCCGCCGACCACCAGCGACATCGCCACGACCGACACCAGCACGGTGTAGATCCCACTCGTGGCCTGTCGGTAGATGTCGATGAAGGTATCGGCGCTGGTGATGCCGAAGTTGTCGTTGTCGCCGGGCCGCAATCCGCGTTCGATGCGCATCAGCAGACGGGCTTCCGAGCGGGCGGCGTCCATCTGATCGACGCTGCGCGGCCGGATGACGATCGAGTCGATGCCGCGGCGTCCGAACAAACGCTCGAAGGCGCCGATCGGCACGTTGATGAACTCGTCCTGGCTCATGCCGAGAAGCGCCCCGCGGGCCTTGTGCACGCCGACGACGGTGAAGTGTTTCCCGTTGATCAGGATGCGCTTGTCGAGAGCCGCGGCGGGGGGGAGTCCGGGGAAAAGCTGCTCCGCCGTGTCGGCTCCGAGTACCGCCACGCCGCGGTTGCGGCGGCCCTCGAGCAAGGAAAAATAGCGGCCCGCCTCGATGCCGAAGGTGTCGGTGAGATTGTACTCGTGGGAGTAGCCGGTGACGCCGACGCGATCGAGCTGTACGTCGCGGTGCTCGACGGCCGCGCCGCGTCGCGCCGTTTCGACCACCGCGCCGAAGCTTCTACCCTCCTCGCGCAGCATCTCGGCATCGGAGCGTTGGATGCGCGGGTTGTTGCGCGCCAGCCGCTCATCGACCTGCGAGAAGAGCTCGCCCGAGCGCACGACAGTGAATACATCGGTGCCCTGCGAGGAGAAGATCTCGGATACCTCGCTGTCGAGCCCCTGGATGATCGAGACTACGAGGATGATCGAGGTGACGGCGATGATATTGCCGAGCACGGTGAGGAACGACCGCAGTTTGTTGGCCCAGATCGCATCCAGGGCGATGCTGATCCCCTCGGCGATGCCGAGGACGTTCTTCCGCCGGGCTCGGCGTTGCTCCTTGCTTGCTGCCGCTGCTGCCATGTGTCGTTCCTGCCCTTGCCGTTCCGCGGTCCTTACGCCGGCCGGGGAGCGACGGCCGTTGAAGCGGGTACTTCGGACGCTAGCTGTCGGTCGCTGACGCGCCGCCCGGTTGCTCGTCATCCGCCCGGCCGACGGGTTCGCCGTCGACCAGTGTGCGAATAACGTCGAACGGCCCGACGACGATCTCATCGCCTTCACTCACGCCGTCGATCACCTCGAAGTGACGCTCGCCTGCGATGCCGATATCGATGGGCACGAAGACGGCACGCCCGTCGTGCACCACGAAGGCACCCTCCATCTCGACGGTCTCACCCTCCTCGGCTTCCGTCGAGAGCGGCGCGCTCAGATTGGCGAGATCCATCGGGTCGACTTCGCGGATGATCTCGCCGTTCTCGTCGATCTTGACCTCGCGCAGGATCAGCGCCTGGATGGGCACCGCGAGCGCGTTTTCGCGGGTCGCGGTAACGATGTCGGCGGTTCCCGAAAGCCCGGGGCGCGCCCCCGGCACGGTTTCGGTCAGCCGCACGACGACCTTGAAGTTGATGGCCTGGTTGGCGGCCGTGCTGATGGGGCTCTTGCCCACCTCGGTGACGATGGCGTCGAACTCGTCGTCGGGGAAGGCGTCGATGCGAACGGTCGCGCCCTGTGCCAGCTCGACGTGCACGATGTCTGTCTCGTCGACCTCGATCTCGAGCTCGACGACCGAGAGGTCGGCGATCGTCAGCAGCACGGTGCCGGGGTTGTTCATCGTGCCGGTGACGACGTTTTCCCCTTCTTCGATGTTGAGCTTGGTGATGATGCCGTCCATCGGCGCGTTGAACAGCACCTGGGTAAGGTCGTATCGCGACTGCTCGAGCTGCGCGTCGATGCGGAGGACCTCCTGGTTGCGCATCTCGACCGTGCGCTCGGCGCGCTGCACGTCCTGCAAGGCGTCGTCGTACAGCTCTCTGGAGAGCAGATCCTGCTGGAAGAGGCCTTCGCGGCGGTCCAGAGTCTGACGGCTATACCGCAGGTCCTCGTCGGCGAGTTGCACCTGCGTGCGTGCCGATTGCAGGCTCGCCTCCATCTGGTCGACCGTGCTCTGCAGGCGCTGCGGGTCGACCTCGAGCAGGAAGTCGCCGGCCTCGACCACTTCGCCCTCTTCGACCGATAGCCGTGTCACGCGACCCATGACGTTCGATGAGATGTCGACTTCGCGCGCGGGGCGGATAGCTCCGGAACCGGAGACGGTGGCCGTCAGGTCGCGGAACTCCGCCGCTTCCACCTGCACCTCGGGAGCGTCGGTCTCGCGCCACCACACATTCGCGGCGATGCCGGCCCCCGCGACGCCGACAATCACGATCGCGATGAGGATCTTCTTCAGGGACATAGCGCTACCTCAGGTAACCGGCTACTGCGGAGAGGGGTCGGCGTGGGGGAGCCGTCTGCGCGACCGAAAGACCACTGAATTCTATCATGGGTGCCATTGTCCGGAGTTGTGCCGCGGACGAGCGGATTCTGCGTGGCTCTTGGACGGGCAGCGGCAGTCGGCGGTCGTGTTGGGTGCCGAACAAGCGTGATTCTTGCGCCGGGATAATGGTCAGGCACGAGCGCGCGGCGCGCAATCGTCCGGTTCCGGCTGGGCGTTTGGGAGCTGCGAGCGGGCGTGCAAGCGTCGCGAACGGCACGCGGACGCAGCCGGTTCGCCCGGTCGGAACGCCCCGGACCCATGCTAAGATCCGAAAACGGCGCTCCGGCACAGGGCAGCCAGGGCACCGCGCGCCGTATCCCCTTCACATCAACTGACGAGCTGGAGCCGATTCGGTGGATCCTCTTTCGAGTCCTGGGCCTGCGACGCCACGCCGGCGGCGCGGCTCGCGAGCGCCGATCTCGGTCGCCGCGCTGATCGTGCTCATGGTCGCGGTATCGATCGTCGGCAGCGCCGCGTGGCGGCCCGCAAGGATCGAACGCGTGACCCTCGAGCTCGGCGGCCCGACACCCGTGGGGCTGGATGCCCGGACGCCCGACGAGACGATCTCACGCGTGCTCGACTTGGTGAGGCCGACGGTGGCGTTTCTCACGATCCCCGAGACCCTTCGCAGCGGCTCCGGGGTCGTTGTGCACGAGGCCGGCTTCGTGGTCACCAATGCCCACGTGGTCGAGGGAGCCGATGAGCTCACGGTCGCTTTCGACGACGGCGCCCAGTACACGGGACGGGTCTATGGGGTCGATACGAGCACCGACCTTGCCGTCGTCAAGCTCGATACGGACGAGCCGATACGGCCGGCGGCGCTGGGTGATTCGGACGAGCTCCAGGTAGGTGAGTTCGTTCTCGCGGTCGGAGCACCGTTCGGCCTCGCGGCCTCGGCGACCAGTGGGATCGTCAGCGGCCTGCACCGCAATGGTCTGGGAATCGCCCGGTACGAGGACTTCATCGTCACCGATGCGCCGATCAATCGGGGCAATTCCGGTGGTCCCCTGGTGAACCTGCGAGGCGAGGTCGTGGGCATCAATACGGCGATCATCGCCGGGGAGGAGGAGGCGCATGGCATGGGCGGATTCGCCGGCGTCGGCTTCGCCATCCCGGTAAACGTCATGCGCGTGGTGGCACAGCGGCTGATCGGAGACGGCGGCCTGGGGCCGGAAACATCGGAGACCACGCGAGGAGCCGAAGGCGAGGCCGGCACCGTGTCCGGCGGCCCGGGCGCCGCGGGCGAAGCGAACGGAGCCCTTCTCTCCGGTGGGCGAGTGCGTCGCGTCGGAGAGCTCGCTACGGAACGGCAGACCGGCGGCCCGGCCGACTCCGTTGCCTACATACAGAGCTTCAACCAGCGAGGGCGCTCCGTCGCCGACGGGACCGGCTTCGTCGTGGACAGCGAGCTCGGGAACCTGTTGCTGACCAACGCTCACGTTGTCAGCCAGGCCGAAGTCGTGGCGGTGTTCTTTCCCGGAGAGCGCAACGCCGTGCAAGGCAGGGTCCTCGCCGCCGACGATGGGCTCGACCTGGCGTTGGTGAGCCTGCCCGGCGAAGAAGGAAGGCCGCCGCTGGAAGTCGTTGGCGCCGAGGGCGTAGACGTCGGCCAGACGGTGACGGCCAGGGCCGGGCGTGTGTCCGGGCAGAGCGTCACGGCGGTGCCCAACTCCGGCGAGGTGGTCGCTCGGGGAGTGGTCCTGAGGCGTATCGCCACCAGGGCGACGTTGTTCGAAACCAACGCCTCGATCGAGCCTGGTGATTCGGGAGGGCCGCTCCTGAACGTGGCGGGGTCAGTCGTCGGCGTGACGGTGGCTCGGGAGAGCCGAAACGGCGGCCAAGGCCCCGAGCAACGCAGCTATGCGATCGAGCTCTACCTGGACGACAACTTCGCCTGGATAATGGGAATCGCCGCGAATCCCGGGTTCGACGAGAGGTTTCGCCCGGCGTTCCCGGGGGAACGGCCGTACGTCATGGTAACGACACTCGAACCGGAGTCGCCGCTGTACGAGGCCGGTCTGCGTGAGAACGATCGCATCATGTCGGTCAACGGCGCGCCGTTCGATACCCGCGACCGTGGGCGTCGTGAGGCATTCCTGGCTTTCAAGCGACTCGCCCCGGGCACGGAGGTAACGATCGAGGTGTCCCGAAGGGCCGAAGGCCGCGGCGACGAACGCGAGAACGTCGAAATCCTCTTCGTCGTACCCGACTGGTAGGCGGTGCCGTGAACCGCGAAACGGTTCGAAAGCTACTCCTTGCCTCGAGCGTCATCGCCGCGGCCCTGTCGATTTGGTTCGGCATCCCACGGCTGCAGTCATGGAACACGCCGCGGCTCGAGCGGGTGTGGGTGGTCTCTTCAAGCCTGGGTGATGAAGTCGCCTCCGCCGGTCCCAAGGAGGTTCTCGCCGGCACTCCGGTGAACCTCTATGCCGTCGTCGAAACCACACGCCGTGGGCAGCGTCGCTTCTACGGGCCGGTCGATCGCGCTCGGCTCGGCGATGAAGGAGCGGAGATCGTCGATGTCGAGCCCTGGAGCACCTGGTGGAATGCTCTGGAGGTGCTGTGGTTCAAGGTCGAGCCGTTGTACGGCTTCTTCAACGAGGGCTTCGACGCCGAATTCGATGCCCGCGAGATCGGTTACGGCGAGACGTTCATGCTCGCCTGGGGCTTTCGTGACCAGCATGCGGCCGACATCACACCCACCGGCGACGCCTTTCCGCGAATCGAGGTGGGTACGATGCGGTTCAAGGCCCAGGCCGTGGTCCGCGACGTGCGCGACAGGGTTCTCGATGACGCCACGTCTCCCGGCCCCCAGGATGTCCACCTCGCGACCGTCGCCGAACGCCCCCACCGCGTCACCGTGAGTGCCGGCGATGGCTTGCTCGGCGCCATGCAGGGCTACTCCGGCCTCCCGTACGTACCGCTGGACGCCGGTCGATCCCCGCTCGAGCACGCGGCCGAGCGCTTCATCGGCGGCACGATCCTCGACTTCTGGATCGCGGCGAGCCGGCGACGGGGCGCACCCGAGATGGAGTTTTTCGGTTGGGAGCAGTTGGCCGACCACGGTCAGGTGGTGGTCGAGGAGATGTTTCTCGCCGATGACGGCACCTACTACTTCACGAATGATCCGCTGCGCCCGGTGACGTTCGACGACGTCCGCGTCGGCGATTTGATCTCCATCGAAGATCACGTCGGCGTGCTGTACCAGGATCGTGGCCCCGGTGGCGCCGGCGACGGCCTGCTCAACAGCGTCGATCGGCTGCTGGGCGGGTATTTCGAGCCCTTGCGCGACATGCCGCTGGGCGACGCTTTCGTCTCGGGGATCACGGTCTACCGGATCGGGGTGCGGGCACCGTGACGGAATCCGGTCACCGCGAGATCGACCACACGGCGGACCTGGGTTTCGAGCTTTGGGCCCCCACGCTCGAGGGGCTCTACGCCGAGGGCGCGTCCGCCATCGGCGAGCTGTGCTACGACCTTGCCGCTGTGCAGCCCCGTGAGCTGCGGCGCATCCGGGTGAGCGGCTCCAACCCCGAAGAGCGACTGATACGCTGGCTGCAGGAGATCTACCTGATGCTGGAGACCGATATGTGGCTGGCGGCGGAGGCTTCAAAGGTCACGCTTGCAGACGATCGCGTCGAGGGCATCGTCCGCGGCGAGCCCCTCGACCGCGAGCGGCACACGCTGCACACGGAGATCAAGGCCGTCACCTACCACGGCCTGAAGGTCGAGCAGGATGGAGCGACATGGCGCGCCACGGTCGTTGTCGATGTCTGACCGCTCGCGTGGTCGCCGACGCCGGGGCGGAAGGCGTGCCGGGGGACATTCCGCTTCCCGCTCGGGCACACCGGGACGACGAAGCGGCAAAGGCAAGGGTGGTCACCGTTCCGACGACCGGGGCTCGGTAGCCACCGTGCCGCCGCCGCCGGTCGAGGTTCGTCGCCTCGACGAGTTTTGCTGGGAGGTTCAGCGTCGGTCCGGTATGCGCGTGCCGGGGCGTATTTTCGCCAGCGAGCGGATGATGCGCGACATCCGGCACGACCAGAGCGCGCAACAGGTGGCGAATGTGGCGTACCTGCCGGGGATCGTCGGCGCCTCGCTGGCGATGCCCGACATTCATTGGGGGTACGGCTTTCCCATCGGCGGTGTGGCTGCCACCGACCCTGACGCCGACGGTGTCATCTCACCCGGAGGAGTCGGGTACGACATCAACTGTGGTGTTCGTGTGTTGCGGACCAACCTCACGGTGGGCGACCTCGAGGGAAAAGTGCCGCGCCTGATGGACGCGCTGTTCGGCGCCGTTCCCACCGGGGTCGGCTCGTCGAATGCCATCAAGCCGTTGTCGGTTGCCGAGATGCGCGAGGTGCTCGTCGATGGTGCCGCCCACATCGTCGGTGAGCGCGGCATGGGCACCGAACGCGATCTCATGCACACGGAGGAGAACGGCCGCTTGCGGGGGGCCGACCCGGAGCAAGTCTCGGATCGGGCGATCGAACGGGGGCGGCGGCAACTGGGTACCCTCGGGTCCGGCAATCACTTTCTCGAGATCGGTGTTGCCGACAGGATCTTCCGCCCCGACGCC
>CAYSHI010000438.1:0-8954 GCA_964430745.1 uncultured Acidobacteriota bacterium
CGGGGTCGGAGCCGATGACGATATTCCAGTCGATTCAGCGCTGGTTGAAGGATCGGAAGAACGTCGCGATCGTGGTGCTGAGCGCGGTCATCGTGCTTCTCCTTGTCGTCGTGGCGACCGATCGGGCCGGGGGGCTGGGGCGGCTGTTCGAGCGCGAGCAGGAGGGCGAGCCGGTCGAGAT
Source organism: uncultured Acidobacteriota bacterium (assembly GCA_964430745.1). Taxonomy (GTDB): domain Bacteria; phylum Acidobacteriota; class UBA890; order UBA890; family UBA890; genus CBDCGW01. The sequence goes on from CAYSHI010000438.1 coordinate 182, forward strand.
CGTCGACGTCCTGCTCGACCGCACCGGCCTGCAAACACTCGACATCTTCTTCGACCGGCCGCTCGGCGAGGATTCCGTCGGCGATGTGCTCGCCGAGGAACCCGCCACCGTTCGTCCGGCCACCGGAGGCACGTGGCGGTGGTTTTCCAACAACGTGCTGCGCTTCGAGCCGACCGACAGATTCACGATGGCGATGGCGTACGAGGTGGAGCTGGTAGAGGAGCGGCTCATCGGGCCGGAGCAGTACTTCGTCGGTGACACCGAGTTCGAGGTGGTCACCGACAGCTTTCAGGTCGAGCGCGTCGACCTCGTGCAGGAGCCCCGGCTCGGCGGCGACAACGAGGTCGTCATCGTCGGCAACATCCGTTTCAACTATCCGGTCGAGCCGCGCGAGCTGGCCACACGCCTGCAGCTCGTCGACCCGCTGCGCGGCGCCGCCGATCCGATCGAGATGGGTGTGGAGACCTACTACAGCGACGCCGTGCTGGCCTTCCGCTCGGATCCGGTGCGCAAGGAGGCGGCCGAGCGGGAGCTGAGCCTGGTCGTGCGCGCCGACCTGACGCCCGCCGAAGGCAATGTCGCTCTGGGCACCGACTTCGTCGAACCGATCATGATCGGCTCGCGCGAAATCCTGCAGGTTTGGGAGGTCATTCCGGAACCGTCCGAGGGCGAATCGCGCGTGCGGATTCGGCTGTCATCCCCGGTCGATCCGGAGATCGCCGCCGACTACGTCAGCTTGGAGCCACAGGTCGATTACCGCCTCTCGGGAGGCGGCAACGACTTGGTGGTCACCGGCGCGCTGGCACCCGGCGAGAGCTTCACGCTGACGATCGCCGAAGGCCTCCCCGCCACCGACGACGCGAGCCTGCGCGAGCCTTACGAAACCGGGTTACGTATTCCCGACCTCGCACCGTTGTTGCAGTTCCAGGGCGAGGGCATGTTTCTTTCGGCCGTCGGCGCCCGGCGTGTGGCGATCGAAAGCATCAACGTCGAACGTGCCGATCTGATCGTCGAGCGTGTCTATCGCAACAACCTCCACTACCTGTTCCAGGCGCACGGATACTCGGTGTGGAGCAACGACGCCTACTCCGGCTCGTCGCTCAGCCACTCGCTCGGGGATCGCATCGCCGAGGAGACGCTGGAGTTTCCCGGTGATCGCAACCGGCGGCAAGTAACCGCGATCGATCTCGACCCCTACATCGCCGACGCCGAGCCGGGCCTCTACCGGATCGCCGTATCTCGCCCTGGCACCTACAGAGTGCAGCAACGCTGGCTGCTGATCACGGACATGGGGATGGTCACCAAGATCGGCGGCAGCGAGGTGCTGACGTGGGTGTCGTCGTTCGACGACTTGCGCCCCGTCGGCGCCGTGAGCATGACGTTGATGGACGACCAGAACCAGCTCATCGCCCGCGGCCGCACCGACGCAAATGGCCGCTGGAGCACCGGTGATCTGCAGGCGACTCTTCGGCAGCAGCGGCCCTACCTGCTGATCGCCGAGAAGGGCGACGATTTCAGCTTCGTGCTGCTCGATCAGATGCGCATCGACTCGGCCGGTCTCGATGTCGGCGGCGCGCGTGCTCCACCGGTGGGGTATGAGGCGTTCCTGTACGGCGAGCGCGATATCTACCGCCCCGGCGAGACCGTCGAGGGCGTCGCCGTGCTGCGCGATCGCGGCCTGCAAGCACCGCCGACCATGCCCCTGGTCCTGCGCCATCGTGACCCGGAAGGTCTCGAACGCGGTAGCCAGAGGGTCGAATCCGACACCGCCGGTCTGGCCCCCTTCGAGCTCGAGGTCCCCGACTACGCCCGCACCGGCAACCACACCTTGGAGCTTCTCGTGGGCGACGATGTGATCGGCCGCTACCGGTTCCAGGTGGAGGAATTCGTTCCCGATCGCATCCGTGTCGAGCTTTCGTCGGCGGGCGAGTCGGCCCGACTCGGCACCGACCTCGAGTTCGACGTGGAGAGCGCCTACCTGTTCGGCCCGCCGGCGGCCGGGCTCAGCGCCGAGAGCCGCGTGCGGCTGGAGGCCGCGAGCTTCGCGCCGGCAGGCTACGAGAACTACTCCTTTACCAACAGCGAGCGCGCGTTCAGCCGCCGGGAGGTATACGAGCGTACGGAGGCTCTCGACGAGGAGGGGAGACGGACCTTCTCGGCGGCCCTCCCCGACGGCCTACGAGTGCCGTCGTCGCTCACGGCCGTGCTCACGGCGCGGGTACAAGAGCAGGGCGGCCGCGGCGTTTTCGCCCAGCACACCACGCCCGTTCACCCTTATCCCTATTACGTCGGCCTGCGTCGTGTTGCCGAATCCTATGCCGAGCCCAATCAACCCGAGGGGTTCGAGTACGTGGCGGTTGCTCCCGATGGCGAAGCGGCGAGCGCCGGCACGCTGCGGGTCGAGTTCTTCAAAGACGAGTGGAACACGGTGTTGCGGCGCGCCGCGTCGGGCAACTTCCGCTACGAGAGCACGCGCGTTTCGCGGCTCGTCGACAGTCGTATCATCGGCGCCGGTACCGAAGCGGGGAGCTTCGAGCTCAGCGCCCCCGAGTTCGGCTCCTATCGGGTGATGATCTCCGACCCGGAGAGCGGCGCCGCGGCACAGGTGTCGTTTTACGCCAGCGGTTTCGGCTACTCGCCGTGGGCCATCGAGAACCCGGCGCGCATCGAGCTGGAGCTCGACAAGGACGAGTATCGTCCCGGCGAGACCGCTCTCCTCCAGCTGCGCGCGCCGTTCGCCGGCAAGCTCTTTCTCACGGTGGAGCGCGACAACGTCTACACGTCGAGCGTTCACCCGCTCGACGGCAACACGGCGACGCTCGAGCTGCCCGTTCCGGACGACTACCGGCCCAATGCCTACGTCACCGCGACGGTGGTGCGCGCGGCCCCCGACCTCGACCCCGCGCAGGACGCCGTGGCGCGCGCCTTCGGCGCCGTGCCGATCTACGTCGACCGCGCGGCCAACCGCCTGGACGTCAGCATCGACGCCGTCGAGGAGATCCGTCCCGGATCCAGCCTGCAGATCAGTGTGAGCACGGCGCCCGGCGCCAGCCTGACGGTCGCCGCCGTCGACGAGGGGATTCTCCAGCTCATCAATCAGGCGACGCCCGACCCCTTTGCCTTTTTCTACCGCAAGCTCGCCCTGGGAGTGCGGGGCGCCGACAACTTCTCGCTGCTGCTGCCGGAGATCGCCGCCGAGGCCGTCGCGGCCGCCGGCGGTGGTGATGTCGCCGACCCCGCGGGTCAGTATGCCCGCACGGACGGAATTCGCCGTGTTCAGCCGGTCGCTTTCTGGTCGGGCGTGGTGCGCGCGGGCGCCGACGGCCGCGCCTCGGTAAGCCTCGACATGCCCGATTTCCAGGGCGCCCTGCGCCTCATGGCCGTCGCCCACGAGGGCCGCCGTTTCGGCTCCGCCTCGACGTTCACTCGCGTCAGGGATCCTCTCGTGCTGCTGCCCACCTTCCCACGTTTCCTTTCCTTCGAGGAGACGGCTCGCATCCCGGTGACCGTCCGCAACGACACCGGCAGCGACGGCGACTTCGAGGTGACCCTGTCGGCATCCGGGGCCGTGACGGCGCGGCCTCCCGCCACCGTGACCGCCAGCGTTGCCAACGGCACGGAACATACCGTCTATCTCGAGGTGACCAGCGCCGCGGACCCCGGCGCGGCGCGGCTCGACCTCGTCGCCACCGGTAACGGCGAGACAACGACGGCGGGGGTCAATCTCTCCGTCAAGCCCGACCTTCCCGCCACAACCGACGAGCGCATGGGCAGCATCATCGCGCCGGCAACGACACTCGACGCGCCGCCCCTCACCGACTTCCGGCCGGCCACAGTGAGTCGCTCCTTACGGCTCGGCCGGGTGCCGTTGGTGCAGTTCGCGGGGCAGCTCGGCTATCTGGTTCGCTACCCGTACGGGTGTCTCGAGCAGATCACCTCGCGGGCGTTTCCGCTCGTTTATCTCGGCGACCTGGCCCGCGAGGTCGAGCCGGAGCTGTTCGAAGAGGCGGACCCGGCGGCGATGGTACAGGATGCCATCCGGCGGCTGGCCACGCTGCAGCACTTCACCGGCGGGTTTTCGATGTGGCCCAACAGCCCGACGGTGGCGCCCTGGCCGAGCGTCTACGCCGGCCACTTCCTCGTCGAGGCCCGGCGCGGTGGCTTCCTGGTGCCCGACAATCTGTACGATCGGTCGCTGGAGTTCCTGTCGAACGAAGCGCGGGCACGCCAGTCCTACGCCGGCGACGAGCTCGAGAGAGTGGTCTACGCGCTCTACGTGACCGCTCGCGCCGGCGAAGCCAACCTCGGGACTATGGATTTCATTCGTGAGCGCCACGTCGACGCGCTGCGGGCGCAGTCGCGGGCGCTGCTCGCCGGCGCCTACGCGGCGATCGGCCGCACCGATGTGGTGCCGGAGCTCACCGCCGAGCTCGAAGACGTCGAGCAAGTTCGACGTCAGACCGGCGGCAACTTCAACTCCGAGATCCGCAACCGCGCCATGCTGCTGCTCGGCTTGCTCGACGCGGCGCCCGAAGACGACAGAATCGCCGGGCTGGCGCAGCGGCTCGCGCGGGACGCTCAGACGAACCGCTGGTGGAACACGCAGGAGAGCTCATTCGCCCTGCTGGCTCTCGGTGAGCTTTTCCGCCGGCAGGCCGACCGGCCGCCGTACGCCGGCGCCGTCACTGTGGGTGACGAAGAGATCGGCCGCTTCGACACCGAGACCCGGGTGTTCGAGCAGTTGCCGACGGCGGGTGATGTGCAGGTCGACATGGACGCCGGATACGAAGCGGGCAGCGCCTTTTACGCTCTGAGGACGCGCGGCGTACCTACCGACGAGGCCTTTCAACCTCTGGCCGAGGGATTGGAGCTGAACACCGACCTGCGGCGGCGCGATGGCGGCGCCCTTGACCTCGACAACGTGCAACAGGGCGATCTGATGGTGCTCGAGGTGCGCATCCGCAGCGCCGCCGGCCGACTGGAGAACGTCGCCGTCCAGATCCTGCTGCCTGCCGGATTCGAGATCGAAAATCCGCGACTCTCGACCCGCGAGACCCTGCCGTGGATCAGCAGCTCCAACATGGACGTCGACTTCTTCGACTTTCGTGACGACCAGGTGCTGCTCTTCCTCGACCTGCCCAATCAGGACTGGCACACCGGCTACGTGTTGTTGCGCGCGGTGACACCGGGCACGTTCCGCCTGCCGCCGATTCAGGCCGAGGCGATGTACGAGCCGCAGATCCGCGCCGTCGGTGAGCGTGGCACGGTGCGGGTCGTCGTGAGGCAATAGGCAGTGAGCCCGGCGAAGCGCGAGCCCCGTTGGAGACGGATAGGGCGCAGGCTCGTGGCCGGATCTCGTGGCCCCATCTTGTTTCTCCTTCTGGTCGCGGCGGCCGCAGCCGCGTTTTGCGTCGCGGGCTTCCTCGCGCTCGATGCGTTCTTCCCCTTTCCAGAGGCGGAGCTCCGGCGTCCGCCCTCCACCGTCGTCCTCGATCTCGGCGACCGACCCCTCCGCATTTTTCTTGCCGCCGACGATCACTACCGCATGCCCGTACGCCTCGACGACGTCGCCCCCGAGCTGGTGCAGGCGTTGCTCGGCTCGGAAGATCGCTGGTTCTTCGTTCATCCCGGGGTCAACCCGCTTGCCATCGCCCGCGCCACGATCGGCAACTTGCGCGCCGGTCGCGTGATCTCGGGGGGGTCCACGATCCCGATGCAAATCGCACGCATGGTCGAGCCCAAGCCCCGTACCCTGCCCAACAAGCTGTACGAGGCGTTTCGCGCGCTGCAGCTCGATGTACACCACGACAAGCGTGATCTGCTCGAGATCTATCTGAACCTCGCCCCGTACGGCGGCAACCTGCAAGGTATCGGGGCGGCGTCGTACTTCTTCTTCGGCAAGACGCCGGCGCAACTGTCGCTCGGCGAAGCTGCCTTGCTGACGGCGTTGCCGCGCTCGCCGGCGCGCTACGATCCAACGCGGCATCCGGCTGCGGCGCTGGGGGCGCGAAACCGTGTGCTCGATCAGCTCGGCGACCTCGGGTTCTTTCCCAACGACGCCCTGGACAAAGCGCGGCAACAGGACGTCCCGCGAACGTTGCGGCCGGCGCCGTTTCTGGCCCCGCACTTCGCCGGGTACGCCTACTCACGGCTACCGGGCGGCACGCCACGGGCCCGCTCTACCCTCGACCTGCGTATCCAGGACCTGGTGGAGCGACATGTCGATTCACACATCGCCGCGCTCCGGCGTCAGGGGCTCGACAGCGCCGCCGTCGTAGTCATCGAGAACGAGTCGCGGGCGCTGCGGGCGATGGTGGGCTCGGCGGGGTTCTTCGACGACGACCGCCAGGGCCAGGTCAACGCGGCCGTCGCGTTGCGCTCACCGGGATCGACCCTCAAGCCGTTCCTGTACGCGCAGGCGATCGACGCCGGGATCATCGTGCCGGATTCGTTTCTGCTCGATATCCCCACCGACTTCTCGGGCTACATCGCGCAGAACTATGACGGCGAGTACCGGGGTCGCGTCACGGTGGCCGAGTCGCTGCGCCTGTCGCTCAACGCCACGGCGGTGCGTCTGCTCTCGCAACTCGGCCTGCAGCGTTTTCACGAGACGCTGGTGAGAGCCGGCGCGGTGCCCGCCGATCGTTCGGCGATCAGCTACGGCTTACCGCTGATCCTCGGCGCGGCGGAGGTGAGGTTGATCGACCTCGCCAACCTCTACGCGACACTGGCGCAGGGCGGGGTACACCGGCCGCTGCGGATCTGGGAGGAGCCGCGCACCGAACCCGGTGATTCCGCTCGCCTCGTTTCCGCGGAGTCCGCGGCGCTGATCACCGAGATCCTCGCCGAAGTAGAGCGTCCGGACATGCCGAAAGCCTGGGAGCTGACCCGCGACGTACCCGGAGTGGCCTGGAAGACGGGCACCTCCTTCGGCCATCGCGACGCCTGGGCGGTGGGCTTCTCGGAGCGCTTCACGATCGGTGTCTGGGTCGGGAACCCGGACGGCCGCGGCCAGGAGGGCATTTCCGGAGCGCGTCACGCCGGCCCCCTGCTCTTCGACCTCCTCCGGGCCATCGACCCGGGAGCACCGGGCCCGTCGCGGGATTACCGACTGCGGTTGTCCGAGACGACCGTGTGCGCCGAGAGCCATGAGTTGCCGGGGCCGTTCTGCCCGCGCACCGTGAAGGTGACGACCGTGAACGGAGTGTCCCGGCTCGCGGTGTGCCCAATTCACCGCCGTATCTTTGTCGACACCGAGAGCGGCGAACTTCTCGCCGGCGATTGCCTGCGCGAGCGTCCGCATCGTTCCGAGGTCTTGTCGGTTCTTCCGGCCGAGCTCACCGCCTGGCGCCGGGCACGCGGCGAGCGGGTCGACTTCATGCCGCCCCTGAGCCCGGCCTGCCGTGATATCCCCGCCGCCGACCCGCCGCGCATCGTTTCGCCCGACGCCGCAACCCCTTACCTCGTGCGTGGCAGCGCACCCCTCGAACACCAGAAGATCCCGTTGCTGGCACGCGCCGCAGACGGCGGCGAACGGCTCTTCTGGTACCAGGACGGCCTCCTCGTCGCCGCGGGCAATCCCGAAGCAGGCTTGTTCGTGGCGCCCGAGATCGGCATCCATCGCCTCGTTGTGGTCGATAGCAAGGGGCGCATGGACTCGATCACCTACGAAGTGCACTAGTGACGCGGCACACTAGCAGCGACGGCGCAAGACGCCCCCGGGGAGTCTCGACGCTCCGCTCGCGCCGGCGGCGGGTGGGCACTGGAACTTGGCCGCCGGTGCGCGCACAATCGGGAGCGCCTCCCGACCACCCCATGGCCATTTTCCGTGCCCAGCGGTAATCTGGTCGGTACGTCATGAAGCCGGAGCTACAGATCCTCTTCTGGTGGGTGATGTTCGGCGCCACCCACGTCCTGGGCTCGACGGTGCCCGTGCGCACCGCGCTCATCAGCAAGCTCGGCCTGCAGGGTTTCAAGGGTGTCTACAGCCTGGTCTCCTTCGCTACGTTCGTTCCACTGGTGTACGTCTATTTCACCAACGTAGGCGCGGGCGCGATGCTCTTTCGGCCGTCTGCGGGCCTCATGCGGATCACCGAAGCGCTGATGCTTCTGGCATTCATCGTCGGCGCGCAGGCTTTGGCGACGATGAGTCCGTTGACCACGGCGGCGGAGTTGGCAGGCGATTTTGCGCCCCAGCCGCGTGGTATTCAGCGGGTCACGCGCCACCCGAGCAACCTGGCGTTCAGCTTGTTCGCCGTGGCGCACATGATCTCGAATCCCTACGCGGCCGACTGGATGTTTTTCGGCGGCTTCGTCGTCTTCGGGGTCATCAGCACGATGCACCAGGACCGGCGCACGCGGGCGAGCGGTCGTCCGGAGATCGCCCGGTTTCAGGAGGAGACCTCGCTGCTGCCCTTTGCGGCCATCCTCTCAGGCAAGCAGCGCCTGGCATTCGAGGAGTACAACAAGGGCGCCCTGGCGGTGGGGATCGTGCTTGCCGCCGTTCTCTGGTACTTCCATCCGGCGATTATCGGTGGCTACGGGGCGGTCTAGTGTGCTGTCTCCAACATGGCTTGACACTTGCAGAGGGCATTGCGGGCGAGATCAAGGAAGGGCGAGGAAGGCGATGCTACGGCATCGTCGACGAGCCCTGACGCCGAGATCGCGCGCAATTCCCTCTGCCCGTAGGGTAGCGGCGGGACGGGGCGATTCCTTTGTCGCGGCTCCTCGACGATGTTTGAACATCGCCGTCGTCGCCTCTCCGCGGACTCGC
>CAYSHI010000439.1:0-47035 GCA_964430745.1 uncultured Acidobacteriota bacterium
CCAATGTATATGCCGCTCGAACCAGAACGGGGTAGCCAATATGTTCCGCCGCTTCGAGCGCTGCTTCAACAGACGTTACTGCCCGGCTCGGCGGAACAGGCACGCCCAACTCGGCAAGCTTCTTGGCGAATAGATCGCGATCCTCGGTCGCGATAACGGTCTCGATTGGCGTGCCCATTACCTCCACACCGTTTGCCTCGAGAACCCCATCACGGTGCAGTTCCACACCGCAGTTGAGCGCCGTTTGGCCACCAAAACTCAACAAGATTCCATCGGGTTTCTCCCGTTCGATGATCCGCTTGACAAAGTGTGCGGTAAGCGGGAGAAAGTAGATGCGATCGGCCAGACCCTCGGATGTTTGAATGGTGGCGACGTTGGGATTGACGAGAATGATCTGGGCGCCCTCTTCCTTGAGGGCCTTTATGGCCTGCGAGCCCGAGTAGTCGAACTCTCCGGCCTGGCCGATGGTGAGACCACCTGACCCGAGAAGGATGACGCGCCGTGGCGGTGTGATCACGTTGTTACCGCGTTTCCGAGTGTCTTGCGGACGTCATCGAGAAACGAGTCGAAGAGGAACTCCGTGTCCCTCGGTCCGCACGCCGCTTCCGGGTGGAACTGTACGGCGCGGTGCGGGCCATTTCGCTGCCGCAGGCCTTCGAGGGTCCCATCGTTGCCGTTCGTGAACCAGACTTCCCAGTCGTCGGGCAGGCTGTTCGCGTCGACCACGTATCCGTGGTTCTGGCTGGTGATGAAGCTGCGGGCGCTGTCGACATCGACTACCGGTTGGTTCTGCGCCCGGTGGCCGTACGGAAGCTTGAACGTCCGCGCTCCGGCCGCCAGTGCCAGCAGCTGGCAGCCGAGGCAGATACCGAAGATCGGCCTGGGATCATCCAGCATTCTCGCCAGCCTCTCGACGACCATTGAGCTCTGCTCCGGATCTCCGGGGCCGTTGGTGATGAAGAGTCCATCGTAATCTTCGTTTGTGAAATCGTAATCCGAGGGGACGACGGTGACACGCGCCCCGCGCCTGAGCAGGCAGCGGAGAATGTTGTACTTCATGCCGCAGTCGACCACGACGATGTGTGGGCTGCCGTCTCCGTACGTCGCGGGTTCCGCCCGTGAGACGAGGCTCACGACATCTTCCGTGGACGGGTCGTACCAATGCGGCTCCGGTTGGCCTTCGACGACGATCTTGGAGAGCATCGTGCCGCGCTCGCGGAGATGCCGTGTCAGCGCGCGCGTATCGATACCCTGGACACCCGGAACCTGCCCTTCGGCAAGCCATTGCCCCAGGGATCTCGAGGCGTTCCAATGATCGGTGTGGTCGATGTAGTTGGCCGTCACCAGGCCCTTGACCATGATCCGGTCGGCTTCGAAGTACTTGGGTATACCGTTGCCGTCACGGTCGTCGGCGGGGACCCCGTAGTTGCCGATCAAGGGGTAGGTGAGCACGAGAATCTGGCCGTAGTAGGAAGGGTCGGTGAGCGCCTCGGGGTAGCCGACCATGCCGGTGTTGAACACCGCTTCGCCGGCGCACGACTGCATGGCGCCGAAGGTGAACCCGGGAAACTCGGCCCCGTCGCGGAGGACCAGAGACGCTCTGATGTGCGATCCGTTCATCAGTCAGTCGAGCTCGAACTCTTCGCGCCAGTCGCCCTCTTCCTTCCAGCTCTTCTGCTCCTCTTTCTTGAACAGATAGTCGCCGATCACCAGGACGTCCATTTCGGTGCGCATGAAACAGCGATACGCGTCATCGGGAGTGCACACGATCGGTTCTCCACGGACGTTGAAGCTGGTGTTGACTACTAGGGCGCAGCCGGTCGCGCTCTTGAACGCGTTGATCAGCGTCCAGTAGCGCTCGTTGGTGTCACGGTGAACCGTCTGAATCCGCGCCGAGTAGTCCACGTGAGTGATCGCCGGGATATCGGAACGCTGGTGGTACAGGCGCTCGTACATCTCCATGTCGTCGTACCCGTCCGGAAGGGGGTTCCATCGCGATTCTTGAACGGGTGCGACCAGGAGCATGTAGGGCGACCCCGGATCGATATCCAGGTCGAAGTACTCCGCGCAGTCTTCCGCCAGCACCGAGGGTGCGAACGGGCGAAACCCCTCGCGGTATTTAATCTTCAGGTTGAGCGTCTTTTGCGTCGCGGGATCGCGCGGGTCGCCCAGGATGCTGCGATTGCCCAGGGCCCGTGGACCCCATTCCATGCGTCCCTGGAACCAGCCGACGGTCTTGCCGCTCGCCAGCTCATCGGCAACATCGCGGCACAGTTCGTCGAAATCGTCGTACTCGTGCGACGGTGCCTCGTACCGGAACGAAACCCTTCTGACGTCGCGTTCGTCGAATTCCGGCCCCAGATACGCACCCCGCATGAGGTCCTTGCCGTTGCTTGCGGCGCGGTCGTTTCCTTGCCAGATATGGTACGCGGAGTAGGCGGCGCCGAGCGCACCACCGGCGTCGCCGGCGGCGGGCTGAATCCACAGGTTCTCGAAGGTGCCCTCGCGAATCAGCTTGCCGTTGGCAACGCAGTTCAACGCCACACCGCCGGCCATGACGAGGTCTGAACAGCCGGTGATCGAACGCGCTGTTCGCCCCAGCTGAAGGACGATGCCCTCGGTGACCTTTTGGATCGCCAGCGACAGATCCATATAAGCCTGCGTGAGCTCGCTTTCGGGCTCGCGTTTCGGTATGCCGAAGAGCTCCGCCCACTTGTCGTCCCGGCACATCCGCAGGCCGGTGGCGTACTCGTAGTAGTCCATGTTGAGCAGAATGGAGCCATCCTCGCGAATATCGACGAGGTGCTCGCGAATCAAGCTCTCGAATCGAGCCACCCGCTCGCTGCCCTCATTGCCGTAGGGGGCGAGGCCCATCAGCTTGTACTCGCCGCTGTTCACGCGGAACCCGCAGTAGTAGGTAAAGGCGGAGTACATCAGGCCGATCGAGTGCGGGAATTGCAGCTCCCGCAGAATCTCGATGTCCTTGCCCTTGCCGCGCCCGACCGTCGCCGTTGCCCACTCGCCGACGCCGTCGAGCGTGAGAATCGCGGCTTCTTCGAAGGGCGACGGGTAAAAGGCGCTGGCCGCGTGCGATAGGTGATGCTCCGGAAACAGCAACTGGGGCCGGCGTGCCAGCGATCCGCCGGCCAACGCCTCGAGCTCCTCCCACAACATGCGGCGCATGAACAACTTCTCGTTGATCCAGACGGGGATCGCCGAAAGGAAGCTGCGCAGCCCGCGCGGGGCAAAAGCATCGTAGGTCTCGAGCAGTCGCTCGAATTTGAGAAACGGCTTGTCGTAGAACGCGATGGCGGTCAGGGCCTCGACCTCGACGCCGGCTTCCGCGAGGACGTACTTGGCTGCCTGCGTGGGAAACCGCGCGTCGTGCTTCTTACGCGAGAAGCGTTCTTCGTGTGCGGCCGCGATGATCTCCCCGTCAATGAGGATCGCGGCGGCGCTGTCGTGGTAGTAGGCGGATAAGCCCAGGATTGCGCTTTTCAAGTCGATCGACCGCCGTTGTGCTTTAGAAGAGGGTGTAGATGAAAGGAGCGACAGCGGTTCCGCTCGTCAGGACAATCAAGGCCCCGAACAGAAGGAGGACGATGATCATCGGGAGAAGCCAGAACTTCTTCCGTACCCTCATGAATCCCCAGATGTCTCTCAGGAAGTCCATAGCTCTATTTCCTCTTCAGGAGCGCGAAGCTCAATAGGGCACTTCAGGAGCGCGAAGCTCAATAGGGCACTTCCAGGTCTTCCGCGGCGAAGGTCTGGCTGCGCTCCACAAACACCGATTTCTCGCCATCCTTCCAGGTTCGCATCCGCATCGCGTCGGCGCCCAACAGTCTTCGGAGAAGGCCGATGGGCGTGGTGATGACGAGGTAGATGACGGAGAGCAGAACCTTGGAAACCACACCCCCGATTACGTGCGAAAATCCGAACCACACGCGGGAAGCCGGGCCGAAAAACCCGGGCCACACCATGGCGAGGAGAAGAACACCCATTGCCGCCAGAACCATGTCGGGCATCGGCCAGAACCGCGCCAGCAGCAAGAGGATGAGGACCGCCGCAAAGGCGGTGTCCTTCGCCTGATGGAGATACGACGGTTTCATGCGCACACGTAATCACGCTGGAATCGGGGATTGCCCTCGGTTCTTCGTGGCGGAGACCCGAGAGGCGGCTGCGGAGGCGACGGTTGCGTCGACGGTCGAGTATAGCGAACCAGCTAGTCGCGCTACAAGCTCAACAAGGGCTCCCAGGGCCGTCGTTCCGCCTGCCGCTGCCCCGCCTGGCGATTGCCGAGTTCCTGGCCCGAGGTTGTCCGGTGGGCGCCGCCCTGATGGCGGGCCCGTTCCCGTTAGAGGTGCCGCGCGCGATGCCCAACAGCGAAACGATGGATCGGAAGAAAGCCGCATGATGCAGCGCCGATCCACGGGCTTTGACGGTATCTCGGGCGTTGCGGTAGCCGGGGAGTTGTCGCTCCGGCGGTACGGAATCGGGGGATTGAGGAGTTGGAATGCGATGCGCTTCTTTCTAGAATGAAGTCTATTCCGAAAGACGCGCGCCGGCTTCGGTGGTCTTCCGCGCGCGATTCGAAGCCACCCTACTTATGATGAGCAAAGTCCGCATTCTACAGTTCGTCAGCACCTTCGGCGTTGGCGGGACCGAGCAACATGTCGCCAGCCTGATGCGGCATCACGACCGCGAGCGGTTCGAGCTTCAGGCGGCTTGCTTCGAGAAAAGTGGGCTTCTGCTGCCTCAAGCGGAGGATATCGTCGAATGGCCGGCCGATTATCCCATCAGCCGGCTCTACGGGGTCAACACGTGGCGTCAACAGGCGCGGCTTGCGCGCCACTTGCGGGCGCGTCGCGTGGAGATTCTTCACGCGTACGGATTCTACGCGAACTGTTTCGCGATTCCGGCGGCGAAGCTGGCTCGTGTGCCGACGATCATCGGCTCGATTCGTGATATCGGCGCTTCGTGGACGCCTATGCAGCGCCGTGTCGAACGCACGATTTGTCGCTTGGCCGACTCGGTTCTGACGAACGCCGACGCGGCCAAGCAGAAACTGGTTTCTGAGGGTTTCAAACCGGAGATGATCACGGTGATCAGAAACGGCATCGAAATCGAGCGATTCGAGCGTCCGCGGGGGCGCTGCCGACTGCGCGAAGATCTCGGCATCCCGCCCGATGCCCGGCTTGTCGGCGTGATCGCCAGGATCGACGCGGTCAAAGGTCTGGAGTTCTTCGTCGAGGCGGTGGCAAAAGTCGCTCGGAGTATTCCCGACGCTCGTTTCGTTATCGTGGGCGACAGTTTCCCGACCGAGGAACACCAGGCATATCACGCTTCGTTGAAGCGTAGTATTCGGGCGCTCGGGCTGGCGCAGACGGTCTATCTGGCGGGCAGCAGATCGGATGTTCCCGAAATCCTCGCGGACCTTAGCCTGTTGGTGCTCCCGTCACTGAGCGAAGGGTCGCCGAACGTGATCCTGGAGTCGATGGCCGCCGGCGTGCCCGTGGTCGCATCGAACGTGGGCGGCATCCCGGAGATCATCGAAGATGGCGTCAGTGGCCTCCTGGTGCCGCCGCGGGACCCGCGCCGCTTGTCATCTGCGATGCAACGGGTGCTCCGGGAGCACGAGTTCGCGAAATGCCTTTCGGCGGCCGGGAAAGAGACCGTGCGCGCTCGTTTCTCCGTCGAGCGCATGGCTCGATTGACGGAGGAGCATTACCTCGCGGTACTGAACGGCACCAAACGGCGATCGAAAAATGTTGGCGGCCGCGGCGAAGCCCCGGTTACCGCGGCGGATATGCGAGGTTCCAACTAATGGCGCAATCGCCGACATTCGACGGTGCTCAATCACCAGCTGCTCCCATGCCTCCCCTCGGGATCGGAGGGCGAGCCGCGGCGAGGGTGCTGCGTAGCGCGCCGGCTCAGCTCGAGGGACCGTACAGACTCGTCGTCCTGTTCCTGTTTCTCTACTACGCGTTTCCGAGGATCCAGCCATACGTCAGAGGCCTCCAAACGATGACGGTCCTGTTGGTTGGCATCGGTGCCTGGATCGTTCTCGAGAAGATCCATACAAGAGAGCCTTTTGTCTTGTCCTGGCCCGAGTCCCACGCCCTCGTTTTTTTCTTGCTGGCGGGCGGACTGTCGGCCTGGAACTCGTACTGGCCCGGCTTGGCTATCAGCAAGACGATCGAGGTATCGAAGGCCGTCGCCATATACTTCTTCATCGTCAACGTCATCACCGACAGACATCGCTTGCGCAACGTTTACTGGGCCTTGGTGGCGGGCGGAGCGTTTGCGGCCTCAATCTCCGCGCTGAGGTTCTTCAGCGGCGTCAGAAGCCCCGAAAATCGCGCAATCTACCTCGGGGTCTTCCGGAATCCGAACGACCTCGCCATGGCGCTGACGATTGTTATCCCGCTGGCGATCTGCCTGTTTCGCGATTCCCGGCCCGCAGCGCGACTTTTTCTTTCGGGCACCATCGCGACGTGCGTGCTGACCATCTTCCTCACCTTCTCCCGTGGAGGGATCCTCGGATTGGGGGCGGCAGTGGTCACGATGGGCGCCAGGGCCGGCGGTGGGGTGCGCCGGAGCGTTATCGCCTTGGTCATCATCGCCGTGCTCGCGGTTCCCCTATACGACGACTTCTGGGAGCGTGAGTCGTCGTATTCGAATCTGGAAGAAGACAGGTCCTTCTTGGGACGTATGAACTCGATCCGCGTCGGGATACGGATGTTCCTCGACTCGCCCATCGTCGGTCTCGGCCTCGGTGGCTCGAGGGTCGCCTACTCCTTGTATGATCCGTGGGGCAGCACCAAGAACACCGTGCTCATCCACAACACATGGGTGCAGCTTCTGGCCGAAATGGGTTTGCTGGGCGTGTTCACGTACTTGGGCGCGTTCGTCTTTTCGCTGGTTCGAGTAAACCGGATTGCCCGAGGGGCCTTTCGCGGGCATGCCGGCGACGCCCAAATGCGTCTGTACGCGGCAGCCTTGGTAAGCTCCATGGTGGGGTTTGCTGTTTGCGGGATGTCCGGACCGTATCTGATGTTTTGGGTGCCGATCTATCTCATCGCGATCTGTTCGGCGATGGGCAGGATCGTCGTCGCTGAGACGCTCGCGCGGCCGGAGCACGCGGGCGACGTATCTCTGTGACCGACGTGCAGGTCGGTTCGTCATTACACGCGACAGCGAATGGTGAGGGTCGGTTCAAGAGGGCTGCGACGGCTTGGCTGTCGCGGTATTGGCTCGCGGCGCTGTGGTCTCGGCTAACGCGGGGACGTGTTTGCATCTTCGTGTTTCACCACTTCGCCGAGGGGGCGTTGACGACCCAGACCGCCGTTCCCCTCCAGCTACTCGACGAGATCCTGGGGCGTCTGCGCCGCGACGGATATCAGTTCGTGCCCCTGGATGAGGCCGTTCGCAGCATCGGCGACGGGTCGTTTCGCGAGTCACGATCCGTTGCCTTCACCGTCGACGACGGATACTCCGATTTTCGCCGAAGCGCCGAAGTCTTCTCTGCTCACGGATGCCCGGTCACGATGTTCCTGACCACGGGGTTCATCGACGGCAGAGACTGGATGTGGTGGGATCGGATCGAATACATTTGCCTTCGAGCTTCCGCCGGCCGATATCGTTTCAGGAACAATCTTCCCGAGGTGGTCTTCACCGATGCTCGAGATTGTTCGCGAATCGAGCTTGCTCAGCGGCTCTGCGATGATTGCAGACCCCTCAGTGACGATGAGAAGCACCGTCTCATCCGAGCCTTCGGCGAGGCCACCGGTGTCGCGTTGCCGCACCGGCCTCCTGAGCAGTACCGTGCCTTGACGTGGGACCAGATTCGCGAGCTCGAGAGCGCGACTATTCGATTCGCGCCACACACCGTCACTCACCGGTTGCTTTCGCGTCTCGACGACGACCAGGCCGAGTGGGAGGTTTCGGAGTCCTGGCGAAGATTGTGCGACGAGCTCATCAATCCAATGCCGATCTTGGCGTATCCTAACGGCAAGCCTGGGGACTACGGAGAACGCGAGTTTCGCATCGCTGCGGCAGCCGGCCTGATCGCTGCCGTTACTGCGGTGCCGGAACACGCCGCCCCGTCTCAACGAAACGCGGAAAGCGGCGGTGCCGGTTTGTTCTCATTGCCGAGGTTCCCGGCGCCGTCGGACCCCGACCATGCCTGCCTGGCGGCGAGCGGCTTTTACCGGATCCGGCAGTGGTTGAGTCGCACTGTGGAAGCGTGAGGCAGGACATCGGACGGCATCCGGGGGCTGGCTTTCACGGCGACGATGGTGCTAGTGACTCGATCATGTACCAGCCCAGCTTGGTCGTTTCGAGAAACCAGGTCTTGGCGTAACGGCGGTTCCGCCACCAGCCTTGAACCTCGAAGCTTCCGTCGGGCACGCCGAAGACAGCCAAGGACACTTCCGCTGGTTTCCGCGCGATCTCTGCCTTCCAGACCATTCTCGTTCGGCGCGTGTGATAGTCCGACGTCACCACGATTATCGACCGGAAGCCTCTGTCTCGGAGGCAATAATTGATCAGCCTGACACCCTCAACCGTGGAGTCGGAAAATCCTTCGCAGAGGATGATCTTGCTGGCGATCAGATCGCCGTACTCCCGTTGGATAAACCGACGCACGGCCTCAGGCAGCCACTCTCCCCACACGGCCAGCGGGTCCACACGGTATACGACGTAGTCGACGCGGCCCTGCCGCAACAACTGCACTGCTCCATCGAGCCTCGCAATGTTGGCCTCACGCGAACCGGCCATGACCACGGCGGCGTCCGCACGGTGCGGCAGCGCATCGGTGGCAACGAGCAGATGGTCGCCGAAGGCCGTGGTGAGCAGGACGCCGGCGAACACGAGCAGAACAAAGACGAGAACTCGCCAACGGCGTGGGGTCACCTGATATACCCGAGTGACCTGAGCCGCTCCAGAGTATCTGCGTCAATGTCAATGTTCTCGGAACCGCGCCGCCCGGCAGAGACGTTCTCCACCCAGACCCCCAGCTTCTCTTCGAGGCGAGAAGCAATCTCAGGACGGTGGGTTAACAGATCTTCCTGCTCTTGGGGATCCTCGCTCAGATCGAACAGTTGTCGCGGTGAGTCGGCCTCAGGCACGTCCCTGACGATCAGCTTCCAAGGCCAGTCTATGACAGCGTAGGAGTTCTCCCCGCGGGAGACGATCACACCTCCCGCGTCCAGGAGCTCCGCGGCCTGGCGTTCCTCGTCCAGGAGTTCCGCGTCCTCGAGTTCCTCCTGCCGAATCAGACCACTCAGGTCTTTCGCGAACGGATTCGGGTCCACCGGTAGTCCGAGAAGGGCCATTATCGTGGGCAAGATGGAGATCGTGCTCACCGGGGTCGATTCGGTTCTGGCGGTGAGCTCCCACGACCGCGGCGGTTTCACCAAGAAAGGCACCCGAATCACGGGGTTGCGAACGTTATGGCCGCCGTGGCCCGCCCAATCATGCTCGCCGAACGCCTCACCGTGGTCACTGAGGTAAATCACGAGCGCTTCGTCCCAACTTCCGCTCTCCTTCAGGTTTTCGATGAACCGCCCGAGGGCAGCGTCCATGCCACGGATCTCGCTGCGATATCGCTGTCGGATGTTCTTGAGAGCGGGTTGAAATCCTTCGGTGTTGAGGACGCCCTTTTCGTTCAGGTAGTTGAAATCGAAGTATGAATAGAAATCTTCGATCCGGAAGTCGTCGGTCAACCACTCCTTGGCCGGCAGGTAGGGGCCATGTGGGTCCATGAGATGGATATACAAGAAGAAAGGTGAAGTACCATCTCGAACAATCTGCTCGGCACCGCGTCGTACCGACTCCGCCGGCCGGTAGAAGAGCGACGAGTCGACCACTCCAAGTCCGTAGCTCGGACCGGGCAGCGCTCCCCCGATACTCCGCAGAATGCTCGCGATCAAGAACTCGTCTACGTCATTCGGATCGACGAAGTAGTCGAAGCCCTGCTCGTAGCCGAACCGCCGTGAGACAAAGGGGTTCGTCGAAATCCCGGAGGTAACCCAGCCAGCGTCACGAAGCCGTTCTGGGAGGGTGATCACATCGGGAGGGAGATTGGTTCCGATCATCTCGCTCGGCAGTGACGTGAAGACGCCGGGCATGGATCGAGGCGTGTTGTTACTCGACGAGAAGGTGTTTTCGAACACGATGGACTCCTGGACGAGAGAATCCAGAGCCGGCGTGATGCTGTCAGATCCATCGACCAAGCCAAGGTGGTCGAAGCGAAATGTGTCGGCGAGAATCACGAAGACGTTCGGCATGCCGTCCGGCGCCTCGCGCGCCGGTAGTCCTCGAGCCTGAGCGAAGAACAACAGCGACAAGGCTGCAACCAAGGTCGCGACGGCGATACCACCTGCGGCGAGCTTGTTGCGAGGCAACGGTGGAGCGAAGACGATCGCGCCGGTGACCACAATTGCCAGAAGAGCGTCGACGAGGCTCAAGCGCCCCATCCATGCAGTCGGTCCCCCTGCTCCCCAGCCACCGATCGCAGGGCCGACCCTGTGCATGAAAGGCAAGAAGAACAGACTCCACCCCGTCCACACGGCCAGGGGCCATCGATCACGATGGCCACCGGATAGGAACCGCCCCATCCGCGAGAGCAGCCACATGAGCACCGCGATTCCGGCCGCCGCGGCCGCAACGGCCAGGAGTGCGCGGGGAAACGCTCCGCCTTGGGCCGCCCCCCTTCGAAGTATTCCCTCGCCAAGACGTGCCCCGAAGAACGTCAGGCTGGCAAGTCCCGTGGCCAACCATCCGATCGCCGTCGTCCTGAGAGATAACGCACGCGTCATGCCGCTGACGACAGCCCCCAAGAGCGCGAACAGAGCAACTTGCCAAGGCAAGAAGGCCACGAACCGATCGAGAGGCTCGAGAGTATAAACACTCCGGCTGGATATGACCGTCAGAACCAACTCGGCGCACATCCAGAGAACGCCGAAAAGCACTACAGCGAGGAACGAGCCCAGCGTTGATGCCCGGCGGGTCGTTTCCGGTTCATTCATGAGGAGAATTCCACGAGTTTTCAGAGTGTTGGTAGCCAACCGCGGCGGCGAATCAGAGCGAGGCCAAGGCTCCCACGGAGCCGCGGTCGCGCGGAGCTCCGGGGGTCAGATCATCCAATGAGCTGTGCGGTTTGACGCGGTTGCCGCCGATTCGCCATGTTTCGATGTCGTCGCGGGCCTCGCCCCGCTCGACGGCTCCGGGGTCGTCGAGACGCACGTCGCACGGTGCCGATGAGTATAGCCGACGAGAGCAGGATTGATGGATCGTAGTAGCTGGTCGCCTGGCGGCAATTGTCTCGCTGGGCACCATACCCATGGTACTGACGAACGAGCAAAGAGCGAAACGAAATAATGCCCACTCACGGGCGCCGCGCTACAAGGGCATCAGGCTGATACCCGTTCGCCGCTTGACGGCCACAGCCAGAGTCGCGTTCCGGATAACTGTCGCGATCATGGTCGCCGCGGCCGCGCCGGCCATACCGAATCGGGGCGCCAGAACCAGCGCCAGCACCAGGTTCAAAGCGGCGCTCAGGCCGATGATCACACTCGACGTGTGATGATTACCTGTCATCGCGAGCGTGTAGCCGGCCATGCCTCCGATCGTTGCCGTCATGGTACCGACGCCGAGGAGAAGGAGCACCGGGTAGCCCTGGCTAAACGTCGGGCCGAACCACGCGAGCGCCGCCGGCCCGACGGCGTACACGCCCAATACGGTCGGCACGGCGAGAAGAATGCTCACTCGTACCACCAGGGTCATGAGCTTCTGCAGCTCCTCGTTGCGCCCCAGTCCGTAGTAGTCGGCGATCAGAGGACATGAGATTCGAGCCACCGACTCCAGAATGATCCCGGCGGGCTTCAGTAATAGCGAAGCGATCGAGTAGACACCGGCGTACGCGGGCCCCAGAAGGCTGCCGACGATGACGACGTCGGTCGTCGCCCCGAGCGTGAGCTGTGCGAAGGCGCCGGGTAACAGACCCGCCGACATTCCGAACCACTCGCCGCGCCGGTAGCGTGCACGAGCAGCGCGTGCCCGACGCGATGCCCCACGCACCAACCAGGCCGCCAGCGCGAGCGTGACGGCCGCCGCGACCCAACCGAGCCCCAGCGCTCCGGCCGTATCGAGGGGCTGGTCCAGCACGACCACTACCAAGAACAGGGACAACAGGAAGATGAGCGGCCGCAGCGTCCCCGCCATCTCGGACTCGGCGATGAGCTTGCGTCCTTGCAGCGCACCACTCAGCACGATCGTCAACGTCACGACCGGCAACATCGCGCAGGTGATCAGGCTCGGGACGGTAAGCCCGACGGCGATCCGGTCCGACAGTATCCAGATGCCGACGGCCGCGCCGGCGCCGACCGCCAGCGAAAGCCAGCCTGTAAACCGAAAGGCGGTTTGCTGGAAACCACGCAATAGTCCCCACTTACCTGTCGAGGAATACAGCGAGACGAACCGCACCGCGGTCGCGTCGAACTCGAATACGGTGAGCACCGCGGCGACTTGCATCCACCCCAGAACGTACGTGTATCTGCCGTAGCCGACGTCGCCGAGAGCTCTCGCCAGCGTGACTTGCACCGCCGCGGCCAGCAGCAGCGCGGCGGTCTGGAGCCCGAACGACCAGGACGCGCCGCGGGCCAACGACCCGGCCATGGAGTCGGATTTGTAGGCGCCAAGGAGCCTGCCGAGAAGCATGCGCAACGAACTCGGGCCCGCGCGCGGGCCCGAGCCGTCGCCCTGGTGCGGCGTCGGCGATGGCGGATTCGGTGTGTCGTCACTCATCGGGCTATTGAGCGATGGACTCGAGGAAATACCAGCCGAACTTCGTGGTTTCGAAGAGCCAGGTCTTGGCGTCGCGTCGCCGACGCCACCAGCCTTGCGGTTCGAAGCTGCCGTCGAGGACGCCTACCACGGCCAACGACGTATGCGGGAACCGTCGTGCGAGCTCGGCGGTCCACACGAACTTCGTTCGCCGCGTGTGGAAATTGGAGGTGACCACGATGAGCGATTCCCACTCGGAGCGGAGGCAGTTCTGGAGCATCTTGGCTTCTTCCAGCGTCGAGTCGGCCAGTCCCTCGCAGATGATAATTCGTCGGGCGATGTCTTCGCCGTACTCGCGGTCGATGAACCGGCGGGCCACGTCGGGGAGCCACTCTCCCCAGACGGCGATGGTTCCCACCTTCACGACCATGTTGTCCGCGCGGCCGAGTCGTAGCAGGCGCACTCCCTCAGCGAAACGCACGACGTTGGCCGCGTACGATCCTTCCATGACGACCACCGCGTCGGCGCGCGGCGGAAGTGGATCCTCGACGACGAGCATGTGGCCGCCGAAAGCCGCGATCAACATGAAAAGGGCGGCGATCAACAGAACGAGGATAGCGGTCCGAAAGAACCACATTCGCCGCTTCGACCCGGGCTCCGCGGCGCGGCCTTCGGTCGGTTGTCGCGCCTCCGGTGAGAGCTCAGGTCGTTGCGCCATGTGCCCCCGCTTCGGTGATGGTCACGTCTGGCGGCAGAGGCGAGGATGCTCGACCACCGCTGCGGTTCCCGTCGAGGAACTCACGGCACCAGAGCTCGAACGAGATCAAGGTCCACAGGTGGAGGTCGAGAGAGCGGCCGCGTTCCTGTTCGGCGAGAACCTTCGCCACATAGGACGACTCGAAGAATCCTCGCCGGCGCGCCTCGGGCGAAAGAAGCAGGTCCCGAACATACTCACTGAGCTGTCCCCGGAACCAATGGCCGAGAGGGACGGCGAAGCCCTGTTTGCGTCGATCGATGATCTTGTCGGGAAGCTTCCGCCGCATGGCTTCCTTGAAAACGTACTTGGTCTGGGCGTCCTTGAGCTTCAGCCGCGATGGGATTCGTGCTGCAGCCTCGACGAACACGTGATCAAGCAGCGGCACGCGCGTCTCGATGGAATGCGCCATGCTCATGCGGTCCACCTTCGTGAGGATGTCGAGCGGAAGGTAGTTGCCGAAATCGTTGTACTGGAGGGCCGCCAGCCAATCCGGAGAGCCCGCCGAGAGATCCCGCCTCTGCTTCGTCCACGCGCCATCGACCGGCATCCGGGCACGAACGTCGCCGCTGAACAGTTTGCGCTGCTCCTCCAGCGGGAAGAACGAGCAGGCGTCGAGATAGCGATCAGCTCCCGTAAGGGAGAAATGGCGTAGGGAGTTATGTCCGCGGACGCCTTGCGGGATCATTCTCGACCCCAAGCGGAGAGCCGGTCCTATCATTCGCAGCAGAGGGTCCCAACGTCTCTCGCGACCCTCGACAACGTACTTGTCATAGCCGGCGAAAACCTCGTCGCCGCCGTCGCCGGAGAGGACGACGGTTACTTCCTCCGCCGCCAGCTTCGAGACCATGTAGGTCGGGATCGCGGAGGAATCGCCGAACGGCTCATCGAGGTACCAGGCCAGGTTGTCCAGCACGTCGAACACGTCGGGCTCGAGCACCAGCTCGTGATGCTCGGTACCGAGGTGCTCAGCTACCGCGCGGGCGTGCTTCAGCTCGTTGAAGTCGGCTTCGCCGAAGCCGATCGAGAACGTCTTTATCGGTCGATCCGACAGCCCGGCCATCGTCGCGACGACAGCCGAGGAGTCCAAGCCTCCGCTGAGAAACGCCCCCAGCGGCACGTCGCTTACCATGTGCAGGTCGACCGCTTCGTCCAACGCCTCGAGCAACTCCTCGACGACGTCCGCCTCGCGGCGCTCGTGCTCCGGCTCGAACTTCAGCTCCCAGTAAGGCCTCACCGCCGGCCCTTGGCCACCGCTGACCGTGAGCAGGTGGCCGGGCTCGAGCTTGTGGATACCGTCGATGATGCTGCGCGTAGGCGAGGTGGCCAGAAAGGTGAAGAGATGCTGCACCGCGGTCCAGTCGAGCTGCCGATCGACCTCCGGCACCGTAAGCAACGATTTGACCTCGGAGCCGAAGAGAAGTCGCTCACCGAACACCCCGTAGTAGAGAGGCTTGATGCCGATTCGGTCGCGCGCCAGCAGCAGAGATTGGTTGCGAACATCCCACAACGCAAAGGCAAACATGCCTCGCAGATGCCCAACGCAGTCCGCGCCGTACTCCTCGTACAAGTGGACGATGACCTCGGTGTCCGCCGCCGTGTAGAAGCGATGCCCGCGACTCTCGAGCTCCCGGCGTTTCTCTCGGAAATTGTAGATCTCGCCGTTGAGCACGACCCACACCGTTTCGTCCTCATTGTGGATTGGCTGCTTGCCCGTCGTGAGGTCGATGATGCTCAGCCGCCGCATGCCGAGGCCGACGCCGGGCGCGAGATAGTAGCCACAGTCGTTCGGACCCCGATGGACGATGCTGTCGGCCATCGCGGCGACCTCCTCCGCACCGACCGGTCGGTCGCCGAGGCTATGGATTCCTACGATGCCGCACATCGGGGAGCCTCTTTCGATTGATCTCGCCGCCGGACCAACGAACGCGCGTCTACGATAGTCGGCCCGGGACGCCGTTGCGCAGGTGGGAGACCCGGAGGTTCCGGTAGCGTTCGAACAGCAGTTCGCGCTTACGGAGAAGCTGGTCGACGATGCGCTCCGAGGCGCGCCCGTCCCACATCGGTGGGATCCGTCCAACCTTGCCGTCGCCCCGCAGAATCCGCATTGCCTCCGCGACGATGCGGTCGGGATCTTCGCCGACCAAGGTGTTGCTACCGTCGGACACCGTTGACGGTCGTTGTGTCGCCGTTCGCAGCGTCAAGCAAGGGACGCCGCACGCCGTCGTCTCCTCCTGGACCCCCCCGGTGTCGGTGAGCGTCAGTTTCGATCCCTTGATCAACGCGACGAAGTCCAGATAACCGAGCGGGTCTACGACACGCAGGTTCGACATGCTACTGAACTGCTCCCAAACGCCGAGCTGATGGAATCGAGCGACGGTGCGGAAGTCGATCGGACAAATGATCGGGATTCGCTGCTGCAGCTTGGCCACCGCGGCAGCGATGGCGGTCAGGCGTGCCGGCCGATCCACATCCAGCGGCCGACGCAACGACAGGACGGCGTACTGGCCCGATTCCAGCCCCAGATCGTCGACGATCGTGGACGCCAGTATTCGTGTGGAGCTGGCAAGCAGTGTGTCGATGACGACGTTGCCGACAAAGTGAATCCGCGACGCGGAGATTCCCTCGCATGTGAGGTTGTCCACGGCGGATGCCTCACTCACAAACAAGATGTCGGAGATCGCATCGGTCATCAGGCGATTGATCTCGTCCGGCATCTCACGATCGAAGCTGCGCAAGCCGGCTTCGACGTGGGCGACGGGGATGCCGAGCTTGACGGCGGTCATGCTCGCAGCGACCGTCGAATTGACGCCGCCGACGACAACCACGACGTCGGGGTTGACTTCGTAGATCGTATCTTCGAAGCGATCCATGATCGCCGCTGTTTGCTTCGCGTGCGAGCCGGAGCCGACGTCGAGAACGATATCCGGCGTAGGGACCGGAAGGTCTCGGAAGAAGGCGTCGGACATCGCGTCGTCGTAGTACTGACCGGTGTGAACCAGGATGGGCTCGACCTCGGGAGATCGGCGCATTTCTTCGATGAGCGGAGCGACCTTGATGAAATTGGGCCGGCAGCCGACCACGCTCATCACCTTGAGTCGAATCATCTTCGCGTCATTTCCAGACGTCCTCGTGGCCCCGTACGAAGTTGTACAGGCCGAGGACCGCCGCCCAGTTCATGAGGACGAAAAAATATGCCAGCAGCACGGCCTTCTTCACTTCAGGATCTCCCCGTGCTCAACAACAATTGCCTACGCGAGACAACCGCTCCCACGGAAGCGGCAGCGTAAACCAGGCACTGCCCGGCAAAAGCGGCGAGATAGATGCCATCGCGAACGAAGGCGTTCGAAACCAGCATCGCCAGCAGGAAATAGGGCACCACGAGCTTGCTCACCTTGTGCGACACGTACTGCAGGAACACCGGATTCCGTTGCGGGTGCAGCAATTCGGGCATCAGGGCGAGTAGCTGGAAGTTGCCCGTCAAGGTCCGCACCTTGCGCTCGAACTCGCGTACTTCTTCGCACGCCGTGTCGTAGGCTTTCGCTCGGGGCTCGAATACCGCCCGCTTCCCTTGCAGAACCGCATGCATCGGTATGGCGACGTCGTCGAGGATGGTGCCCGGCGGAATCGGCTTGAACAGGCGACGTTCGATGGCGTAGAGGGCGCCCGTGGCGCCAAGCATCGAGTTGATGCTGCTCTCCATGGACCGGATCCACTTTTCGTAGCGCCAGTACAGGCCGGGTCCGGTGCCGACCTCGATATCATTGCCGCTCGTCGCGCTGTCGAGCACCAGTTCTCCGCTCACCACACCCACCGACGGATCGTCGAGGGAGGCGACCAGCTCGCGGATCGCGCGCTTGTCCAGAACCTGACGGGTGTCGGCGAACACCAGGACGTCTCCGGTGGACGCAGCGACAGCTTCATTCAGTCTCACCGCTTTGCCGGCTCTGGCCTTGGACTCGAGCACGACCACGCCTCTTTCGACGTAGGGGGCGACGGCGTGTTCGGTGCCGTCGGTGCAGCCGTCAAGCGCGACGATGATCTCGAGTCGGTCCGCGGGGTAGTCGAGCTCGAGGCAGTTTTCGAGCTTGGCGGCGATGTTCCGCCGCTCGTTCCAGGCGGCGATGATCAAGCTCACCGTCGGTTCCCCGGTCCCCGGCCGAACCGGGCGCGCCGACAGGCGACGCCACAACACGAGCAGCAGCGGGTAGCCTATGTAGGCATAGGACACGGCGGCGAACGAGACCCAGAAGATGACCTTGGCTACGGAAGCCGCGCTCATCGTCCGCGCCTGAGCACGACTTGTTTGACCGTCCTCCACAACACCGTCAGGTCGAAACGGATCGACGCGTGCTTGGCGTAGTAGAGGTCGTATTGCAGCTTCTCGTAGGCGGTTTCCACAGAGTCGCCGTAGGGGAAGTTGACCTGCGCCCACCCCGTGATTCCGGGCCTGATGTACTCGCGCAATCTGAAGTACGGGATCTCCGCTGCGAGGCTGGAGGCGAAGATCTCGCGCTCCGGTCGGGGCCCGACGAGGGACAGCTCGTCTCTCACGACATTGATGATCTGCGGAAGCTCGTCGAGGTGTGACCGTCGCAGGAACTGCCCGACTCGGGTCACTCTTTCGTCGTTCTCTTTCGCCCACACCGGCCCGGTTTCGTCTTCGGCATCCGCCCGCATGGACCGGAACTTGTAGAGCATGAACGGGATGCCGCACTGGCCGATGCGTTCCTGCCGGTACAGGATGGGCCCCTTGGATTCGAGCTTGATCGCGAGCGATATCAGCAGCAGCAGGGGAAGGGTCAGGATGAGGACACCCAACGAACAGGCAAGGTCGACGATCCGCTTGAAGAACACGTAGGTGGGCGAGGGACTGAACACGTCCGAGTAGATGAGCCACTCCGGGCGCACAGCCTCCAGCCAGATCTTCTGGTTTATGTCTTCGTAGTAGTCTTTGGCGTCGCGGATACGGACGCCGTGGGACTTGCATTCGATGAACAGCGGAGCCAGATCCGGGCGCCCACCCAACCCCGCGTCGGTAATGACGAGGTCGGAGATTCCGTCCCGCATGATTATTTGCTTGAGGTCGTCGAGGTTCATACCGTGCGGGTCGGTATCGATGACACCGACCTCAACGGGCTTTCCGGCCTTGCGGCCTCGCTTTTCCGACGCGCTGGCCAGCTCGCGCCGCAGCTTCCCGGCCAACGGGCCGTTGCCAAGAATCAGCACGCCTTGCGCGTCGGTCTTTGCCTCGGACAACGTCAACCTCGCTGAGAACGCACCCAGCAGGAGGACGAGCGCGCCGGCCAAGAGAGCCCACATCAGCCCGCGGGGAATGGGCTGGCCTGGTATCAACTCGGGAGACAGAGCGGCCACGGCGACCACGGCGACCACGCCGCCGCGGCTTCCGATGACTCGTCGAATTGCTCTGACGGCTCGCTGCATCACCTATCGGTTCCCCGAGTTCTACAGGATTCGAAGCCTTGCCTTGACCTTGCGAGACTTCGACAGGTACTGCTTCTCATAGTGACGGTACGCCTGCCCGTAGCGGGCGTGCTCGTAAGAAACGTCGTTGAGGATCAGTCCCAGAACGTTCTTCGGGTCGAAGACCTCCAGCGCTCGAGCCAGGGTCTCGCGACGTGTCCGGCGTGCCCTCACGACGAACACCACGCGGTCGGAGAGCTCGGCCAACAGATGGCTGTCGGCCATCGGTAGCACCGGAGGGGAATCGATCAAAATGTACTTGAAGGTCTTTCGCAATCGGGAGATCAGCTTGCGCGCATCCGGCGAAACGATCTCATCGATGGAATCGCTGGTGCCGGTAGTTCCCGCCAAAACGTAGAGGTTACCGACACGGCCGAACATCTCCGGTGAGACCGTGTTCTTGTCCTTCAGCAGGTCCCGCAGACCTTCGTCGGCGCCCAAGCCTTCGGAATCCGCTGGCAGGTACAGTCGAACTCGTGGCCTTCGAAGATCCGCGTCGATGAGCAATACGCGCTCATCCTGGATCTGGGACAAGGCGATCGCGGTATTGAGCACCGTCGTTGTCTTGCCTTCACCGCCGGCGGAGCCGGTGAACAGAACCACGTGCGAGAACTCTCGGTCGATCATGTCGCGAAGCCGCACGGCCAATATTCGGAATTGCTCGGATGCGATCGACGAGCGGTCGGTTAGTGTCGGTACGGGAGTCTTGTTCTTGGAGCGTCGAAACAAACCGCGAGGCATAGAGGGAATCGAGGCAAGCACCGGCAAGTTCTTGAATGAACTCAGGTCTTGTACGTCGGTGAACGACGTATCGAGCTGTTGGGCCAGCAGCAACAGTGCAAGACCGATGGTGATTCCCAAACCGAGTCCCAAAAAGACGCGGCGCCGCCGCTGTGGGTTGACCGGGTCGATCGGGACGCGCGCCGTCTCGACGACCGTGTACTCGAGAGTGTTCCCTACCGGCTGCAGGCGTGCGGCGAGGCGGGCCTCGTAGAGACGGCTCAGCAGGTCGCTGTAGCGGGCCCGAGCAAGCTCGTGATCTCGGACCAGTCGCGTCAACTCTTCCTCGCGCCGCGGGATGGTATCCGCCATCGCGAGGTATTGTTCCTGCGCCGTGAGCAGTTCCTGTCTCTCTTCGTATAGCCCCTCGAGGCGACGGTCGGCGTTCGCGAGTTGCACACGAAGACCGATCAGTCGGAATTCGAGCGCCGTCGGGCCGCCCGGACCGGTAGACGGGACAACGGCGTCGATGGTCCCGTCGTCCAGCCTCGCGATCTCGGCCTGAATCCGCTGCACCTCCGGGTGCTGGTCCGTGTAGCGATCACGGGCTTGCTCCAACTGGGCCTCGAGGGCCCTTCGCTGGCTGCTGATAACCGGCGACGTCTGCGTGGGTTCGTAGCCAAGAAGTTGCTCGTATTCGCCGATCTCGAACAGGGTCTGGTCTCTGGCCAACTCGGCGGTCGTGGTTTCGCTCTTGTTCGCTTCCAGGCGCGCATTCGTGCGGGCGACGGAGGCGAGGTATCCCGTGAGGTCGTCGCCGAGAGTCCCCGTGACCTGGTCCTCGTAGTTCTCCATCGCCGTGTACCTGGCCAGCATCTCTTGTTCGGCACGCTGTGACTCCGCTTCCAAAACCTCTACCCGGACGGCTGCGCTGTCTTGCCGCCGGGCGCCCATGTCGCTCAAGAACTGTTCGACTACTCGCGTAACCACTTGCGCGGCCTTTTCCGGATCCCTGTTCGCGAACGTTAGGTGGAACGTTCGGGCACCCTCGATTTGCAACCCCACGCTCTGCCGCATGGCATTCAGCTGGCGTTCACCGACGGGCTGCCCCGGGCCGACAAAGAGGCCGAATTCCTCGATCACCGGTTCGAGCACGGATCTCTGATTCAGGGTCTCTCGGATGCGGTTGGCATTGCCGGCGACGGTGGTTGCCGGGTTGAATCGCAGCGTCTGATCACCCGGGGCGTCGACGGCCAGCAGCACGCGCGCCTGATACACGAGAGCCACTTGGCTCGCGTTGTAAGCGGCGATGCCTGTACTCAGGATGATCGGGGCAAGCAGCAAGAACTTCCGGCGGCGGACAACGTCCAACACGGACAGGAGCGAGAAAGACTCGATGAGGTCTTGTCGCGGGGCTTGATTGGGTGCGAGTCGGTCGTTCATTAGCTACCTGGGCCAGGGGCGTTGACCAGCCTGTTCCAGTAAAACTGAAGACCAGCGCTGATTCTGAATCGCGATGTCGTTGGAAGGGACGCAGCAGAACTCTGCAGCCAATAGGTCAGGTTCACGTATGGTGCCACCGTGTTTCCAGCTCTTACTGCTACACGGGTATTACCCGCGAGATTCTCGAAATACTCGCTCTGGCCGGCGCTGAGCGGGGTGCGGGCCCACTGGAGATTCTGAGTTAAGCTCACCCTGCGAGCGAACTCGCCCGTAATTCCGAGACGCGCGTTCTGGATCGTCGAATTGATCAGCGTGGGGTCCGAAATCTGCCCGCTCGGATCGATGTTCGAAGGGTCGATGAAGAGCAACCCCGCGATCGTTCGCGCGTACCTAGCGTTGAAGGATAGCCCTCCCCACTGCTTTGATGCTACGAACGAGAACGAGTATGAGTACGTACCGTTCTGCCTATGGATGAGTCCGACGGTGGCGCCCAGACTGAACTCGAATCTGGTGTTCAGACGGTAGCCGACACCGAGGTTGCCTGATCGACTCGTCCGTTGGCCGGGGAAACGGGGATCCTCCGTTGAAGTCCGCAACGACGAGTATCGGGCTGTAATCGAATGCGATCGGCTCAGTGTTCGCGACAGATTGACACCGGCGACGTTGGAGAATTGCCGGAGCGATTCTTCGGCGGTCGCCAACGGGGTAAGCGCGGTCTCGGTGAGCGCGGCGTTCAGCCGGAAGCCGAGAGAAGTATCCGTGTTGATGCTGTAGTTGACCATCGCGGCGACGTTCCCGCGGACGTACCGACCGCGCGGCACGAGCTGCAGGTTTCCCTGCTGCCGACTGCGGTCATTCGTGCGCAAGAACGTGCCGTTGATGTTCAAGCTCAAGCTTCGCGATAGGGACGTTTGATACGTGCCTCGCGCGCGTTGATCGAGTGAGTTGAACACCGATCCAGCTCCGTAGACCTCAATGCGGGGTTCGTACGAGAAGCTCACCCCCCCCCGGCGCAGAGATTTTCTGTACGCGACCGTGGTGGGAGTGACATCGATGAGCTGGTCGCCGAAGGGGGACGTCGAAACGACCGTGAGCCCGGAGTCGAAGGCCACAGCTACCGAAGTGGGGCCGAACGAGAACCCGTCACGTTGAGCAGTCGTCTGACCGCCGGCCGCGGCCGGAAACGCCGCCCCATACACGGCGATGACGGCTGCCCAGGCGACCCCGCCGCACCGTCTCATTTTACGTACACGATATCGCCCGGCAACAACATCAGCAGCTCTTCATTCGCTTTTTCCAGAATGTCCTTGATGTTCACGCGCATCCGCTGGATCCCGGTTTCATCGGGGCGAAGGACGATGACATTGTCGATGTCGGCATAATCCGAGAATCCGCCGGCAGTTGCGATCGCGTCCAATATGGAGAGCGGTTGCTGGAGCGAGTAGCGGCCGGGACTTCTGACCTCGCCCAGAACGGACACCTGGGAGTTGTTGAACCCACGTACGATGACGACGACGATGGGATCGCTCAGAAACGCGCGAAAACGCTCCTGGAGCTCGATTTCGACCTCCTCGGGCGTCTTTCCGGCGACCTCGACCGAGCCGATGAGGGGCAACGAGATCAGTCCGTCCGGTCTCACGATGACCGTTGAGCTCAGGTTCGGCTCCAGCCAGACCGAGATCTCGATTTCATCGGATGGTCCGAGGTGGAAGGCTTGCGGTGATTGTGCGAAAGCTGCGCCGGCGGGAACGATGAGCAGCGCGGCAGCCAGAATGAGTGCTTTCCTCGGATCGAACATAGTCAGGGTCCCGGGTCAACAGCGTCTGGAGCAATTCTAGAGCAAACGGCGTGCCACGAAAGGAGCAGCCCGGAAAGCGGCCTGGAGCTGTCTCAGCGGGGTTTAGCCGAGGAGGGGCCGAACCGAGCGGCAGCAGGCTTCCGCTCCAGTGGAAGCGCCGTGCCATCCACATGACCAAAGGTTGGAGTCGTCACACCGTTTCCGGTATTCTGGCCACCCCGACGTGATCATCAGCCGTCATTTGAACACACACGCCACCATTTTCCTATTGCCCCGGGCATCAAGAAGCATCAGGCGGCAGACCCGTGACGTTGCACAGTTCTTTGTTGTTTAACATCACAAGACTTAGTGGGAAGATTCCCCCGTTAGCGTAGGCGGCACGCTCGGGCACCGGCGAGGTGAGCCGGTACATTCGGTAGGGAGGCGATGTTGTTGCAGGGTGACGGCGGTCCGGGGGATCGATTTCTGGCAGTGAGTCAGGCGATGTGCGACGTTCGGGCGGTCGCGTCGCGCGTCGCTCCCAAGGACGTCCCGGTGCTGCTCATCGGTGAGTCCGGCTCCGGAAAAGGAATCCTGGCCCGCTCGCTCCATGACGACTCGTGCAATGCCGACGGCCCGTTCGTCAAGGTCAACTGCGCAGCCCTACCACGTGATCTTCTGGAGTCGGAGCTGTTCGGCCACGAAAAGGGGGCCTTCACCGGTGCGGTGACGCGCAGGCCCGGACGTTTCGAGCAGGCCGCCGGAGGCACGATCTTCCTCGACGAAATCGGCGAATTGTCACCGGACCTTCAGGCGAAGCTTCTTCATGTTCTGGACGACCATACTTTCCACCGTGTCGGAGGCAGCGAGGAGCTGTCGCTCGAGGCCCGCATCGTTGCCGCGACCAACAAGCCGTTGGAGCGGGCCGTCTCGCTCGGGGACTTTCGCGACGATCTCTATTTTCGCTTGGCAGTCGTCTGGATCGAGGTTCCGCCGCTTCGGCGGAGGCCCGAGGACGTCGTCATGTTGGCTCGCCATTTCTTCGAGGTCTACTCGAAGAAGTACGAGATCGGGTCGGAGGAAATCTCGGAAGAGTTGATGGAGGCGATGCTCCATTACGATTGGCCCGGCAACGTGCGCGAGTTGAAGAACTTCGTGCAACGCTGCGTGCTGTTTTCGGACCTCGACACCGGCCTGACCGAGCTCCGCCGTGGACGTTTGATGCACCGTGCGGAAGAAGAAGAACAACACGTGGAGCCGGCGTCTGCATCTTTGCTCGACATCGGCGCTGCCGCTGCGGAACAAGCGGAGAAGAGAGCGGCTTTTCTGGCTCTCGAGGAAACCAACTGGAATCGAAAGGCTGCGGCGAAGAGGCTCAACATCAGCTACAAGACTCTACTGAACAAGCTGAACAAATGGGATCAGAGCGACGATTCCGAAACGGACCATTCTTCCGAAGGCTCCGGCGATCGGCCGCGCTGGTTGCTCTGATAAGCGAGCACCTTCGGAACGCCGTCGAGCCGCGACTGCTGCGAAGGACGCCGAACCCGGCACCGCCGTGACTCACCCTACCCGGCACCCGCCAACACGGAGAAGGCCTCGTGTTGCCCGCGAAGATCCGGCCAGCGAAGATCTCAGAAGAACGAGATGATGATGCTGATGAGGAGCCAAAGGCTCGTCGAGACCAGAGCTCCAATGACCAGTCCGGCCGCCGATTCGAGATCCGAATGGCCGGGTTCGCAGCCGCGGTCGATATCTGTAGAACGGTCGTCTCGGAATCGTGCAGAGTCGTCCGGGACGAGTCGCGGGTGCGTTGTAGCCGAAAGCGGCATGCTCAATCGCCGGAACGACTTGTGCACATCGTCAGGAGAGATTTGCCGTGCCGTGGTCATCCTCATGAAAATTTGCAAGGTACGTGCCATGCTCCTGACGCAACCCAGGGGCCCATTTGCGTTCGATTCCGGCAAAATCGGACCTCAGCACCCGGTAAACCCTTCCCGCGGCAGGAAAAACTTACCGGGGCTTCCGAAGTGAAGTCGAGTCTCGGATGACGATTCCTACGCGACCGAGCGGCCGCCTGGCCACGATCGCCTCGATGAGCTGGGATGAGGTCCATACCCGGTGCGCACAGACGCTGACCATGCGCTGGGACATGATGCGCGGTCGCCTGGGCGCCGTGCCCGCTCCCAGATTCCGGTCAGCGGCCGTCTCTACCCACTCCGATTCCACCCGTCGGTTCTTCTTCGACCCCGCGGAGATACCCGCTCTCGTCGAGTTGCTGCAAGATCGCCTTCCGGACGAGTGCGAGGTGATCGTCGAGCGGGCCGAAAAGATCTGCGCCGGCCGCTTCGACCTCCTCGGCTACGAGAGCCTGAGCTTCGGAGACGACATCGACTGGCATCTGGACCCGGTAAGCGGAATAAGGGCTCCCCTTCGCCCCTGGTACAAGGTTCCGTTCTTGGACTTCGAGTCCGTGGGCGATGCGAAAGTGACATGGGAGCTCAACCGGCACCAGCATTGGGTGATCCTTGCCAAGGCCCACCTGCTTTCGGGCGAGCGCCACTATGTCGATGAGATCGCCGCTCAATGGCGGCACTGGTGGGACCGTAACCCGTACCCGATGGGGATCAACTGGGCCAGCGCCCTGGAAGTAGCCTTCCGGAGCATGTCTTGGCTGTGGGTCAGACATCTCCTGGCGGGCTCTCCCACCCTGTCACGCGAGCTTACTGCCGAGCTCGACAGAGGATTGGCGTTGAACGGCCGTCATCTGGAGACGTATCTCTCGACATATTTCTCGCCGAATACTCATCTGCTGGGGGAAGCGGTCGGGCTTTTCTTCATCGGACTCCTGCTTCCCGAAGTCGCCGCAGGCTCACGATGGCGGCGTCGGGGGTGGCAGCTGATCCTCGAGCAGGCCGAGCGGCAGGTCTTGCCGGACGGCCTGCACTTCGAACGATCGGCCTACTATCATGTCTACGCGCTGGATTTCTTTCTTCATGCCCGGATCTTGGCTGCTCGCAACGGGCTGCCGGTCCCCGACGGGTTGGACCAGTCGCTCATCCGGCAACTCGACGTTCTCCACGCGCTCAGCCTTTCGGACGGCGTGTTTCGATTCGGCGACGACGACGGTGGGCGGGTCTTCGACGGTTTGCGCAACCGAGGCGAGGGCCTTCTCGACCCGTTGGCGACGGGAGCGGCCTTGTTCGCGAGCCCCGAGCTCAAGGCGCCCGAGGGGAAGTTACCGGAAGAAGCCATATGGCTTCTGGGCGAGGAGGGCGTTCGGCGCTTCGACGAAATGCCACCGCGGTCCGGGACTGCGCCTTCGAGGGCCTTTCCCCAGAGCAGGCTGTACCTCATGACGACCCGCGAGCCGGAGCAACGGCGAGTGCTCATCGTGCCCGGCGCGGCCACCGAGTTGGGGGGAGGACACGCCCACGCGGACCTCCTCAGTGTGCAGCTGGCGCTGGGCGGCAAGCTGCTGCTGGGCGACTCCGGTACGTTTGCCTACGTCGGAACCGAGGAGTGGCGCGACCGTTTTCGCGGAACGGAGGCCCACAGCACGATGCAGGTCGGCGATTGTGGTCAGGGGCTCCCGGCCGGGCCTTTTTCCTGGCGGTCGTTGCCGGAGACGACGACTGACCTGTGGGTGAGTGCCGAACGGTTCGATCTTCTGTCGGCGCATCACGACGGCTACAGCCGACCGGGTGTGCCGCTGAGGCACAGCCGCTGCGTTTTCAGCCTCGAAGGCGGCTTCGTGCTCGTTCGCGACGTGGTCGATGGGACCGGTAGGCACCGGCTCGATCTTCGCTGGCAACTGGCGCCCGAAGCTCGGCTGGAACAGCGTGACACGTGCTCGCACGTGGCCATCCTCGACGACCAATCGGCACTCGCGTTGGTAACACCTACCGATCATGGCTGGGAGAGCCGGATCGAAAGCGGGCGCGCATCTGATGTGTACGGCCGCATGGTGCCGCGGCCGGTGTTGCGGTTCATCCGGAACACCGCGGTGCCGGCGGACTTCGTCACCCTCATGTGCCCGATGGTCCCGGACGGCGTTCGCCCGGGGGAGCTCCGTCGGTTGGAGGCGTCGGCCGCCGGCGGTTTCGGGCCTGTCACCGGCTACCAATACGACGTCGACGGTGAGTCACACTTCTTCTTCTTTGCTCCCGCCGGTGCTTCATGGCGGCTATTTGATTGGAAAAGCGACGCCAGTTTCCTATATTGCAGGATGGGTCGGCCCCTCCGACGTTTCTCCGAAGCCATCGTCGTCCGGGGTACCTATGTGCAGCGGGGCCGGCAACGTCAGGAGGCTCCCGACTCGCACGGCGACCATTGGAGCTGGCGAGGCTGAATCCATGTGCGGAATCTGCGGAGTGTTCAACTTCGACGTCTCCGACCCGGTAGACCGAGCCGTGGTCGAGCGGATGAACGAGCGCATCCGTCATCGCGGACCCGACGATGACGGTTTTTTCGTGTCCGGCAACGTCGGCATGGCGATGCGCCGTCTCAGCATCATCGACCTCGAGACCGGAAAACAACCAATCAGCAACGAAGACGGCACCGTGCGGATCGTCTTCAACGGAGAGATCTACAACTACCGAGATTTGCGGCGTGACCTGCGGTCTCGAGGACACGAGTTCAGGACACACAGCGACACCGAGACCATCGTCCATCTGTACGAGGAATACGGCCGGCGTTGCGTCGAACACCTGCGGGGCATGTTCGCGTTCGCGATCTGGGACGATCGCCGTCAGCGGCTGCTCCTCGCCCGAGATCGTCTCGGCATCAAGCCGCTGTATCTGCATCGCTCGGCAGATCGATTGCTTTTCGGGTCGGAGGTCAAGACATTGCTCGCGCATCCGGAGATGCGGGCCGAGCTCGACTCCTCCTGTCTACCGGAGTACCTGGCTTTCGGCTACCTGACCGGACCCCAGACGCTCTTTCGCGGCATCGAGAAACTGCCGCCCGGACACACGCTCGAAGTCGGTAGCGACGGCGACTTCGACCTCGAGCAATATTGGGATCTTCGCGACGTTCCCGAGGGAGACGATCGCTCCGAGAGCTACTACGTGGGCCGCTATCGGGAGCTTCTCGAGGAGGCGGTGTCGAGCCACCTGATGAGCGATGTTCCCCTCGGCGTGTTCCTGAGCGGTGGCCTTGATTCGAGCACCATCGCGGCTCTCACCAAGAGGATGGTCGACGGCCCGGTCGAGACCTTCTCGGTCGGCTACGACACTCCGGAGAGCGAGCTCGGCTACGCGCAGACGGTGGCCGAGCACCTGGGCACGGCGCACCACGAGGTGAAGATCGGGTCGCAGGAGTTCTTCGACGCTCTCCCGGCGATGATATGGCACGAGGACGAACCCCTCGTTTGGCCCTCGAGCGTGGCCTTGTACTTCGTCGCCCGCCTGGCGCGGGAGCGGGTAACCGTTGTGCTCACGGGCGAGGGCAGCGACGAGACGCTCGGTGGCTACACGCGATATGCGTGGTCCGTGTGGAACACCTGGTTCGATCGAGGGTACCGGCGCGTTGCTCCCGGAGCGTTCCGGCGGCTCGTGCGCGGTCAGATCGCCCGCTCCGGCTGGCTGAAGGCGGATCTGCGAAGGCGGCTCCAGCACAGCTTCCTCGGCCGCGACCTCAGCGACTGGCCGGCCTGGTATTTCGAGGATTTCTACATGGCGTTCGACGAAGCTCAGCAGGTCGAATTGCTGCGGGAGGATTTGCGGCCCGCGCCGGGAACGTCGATCGCGGCGTCGCTTGCCTGCTGGGAGCGTTCGTCCGGCGACCCCCTCAAGCGGTTGCTGTACACCGACATCAACTCGTATCTCATCGAGTTGCTCATGAAGCAGGACAACATGAGCATGGCGGCGTCCGTGGAGAGCCGGGTGCCGTTCCTTGACCATGAGCTTGTCGAGTTCGCCGCCGGGATCCCGGCCCGCTACAACGTCAGAGGGATGGCGGGCAAGCGAATCCTCAAGAAGGCGGTAGGGGACCTCCTGCCCGACTCGATCATCTATCGCCGCAAGGTGGGCTTCCCGACGCCGTTGCGAGCCTGGCTTCGTGGGCCCGACTTGGACCAGGTCGAATCCCTGATTCTGTCGCCGAGGAGCCTGGACCGCAGACTCTTCGAGGAGTCCGCGTTGCGGCAGATCTTTGCCGACCACCGTCGGCTGCGGCGCGACAATACCGACCGGATCTGGAGGTTGCTCAACCTGGAGACCTGGTGTCGCATCTTCATCGACGAGGACCCCGTAGAGCTCCCGTCGTCACCGGGGCTTATTGCGGCCGGGCGAGCCGTCTGATGCGCGAAGATAGGCTATTCGATATTGTCAGGATTCAACAGCGCCGCAAACCGGCTGCGGTGGTGCCGCGGCCGGAAACGCGAGGCGCGAGGAGGTAATTCCCGATGGCGACCCTGACTTCCGGGCGAACGATGGCGGCGTCGGTCGTTCTTTTCGTGGTCCTCTGCGGGCCTCCGAGCGCCGTGGCCCAGGGACCGGGTGCATCTTCCCAATCTGAGCGCCCTCTCGAGGTCGGTGACGCCAGGCTCGATCGGCCGACCTTGACCGCTCTTGGCGTCCAGCTGCTTTTCGAAGGCGATAGCGACCAGAATGCCTCGGTCGGCATGCGGTTCCGCGAAGCGGGCGCGAGTTCCTGGCGCGACGCCCAACCCCTTCACCGGGTACGACCCAGGCTGGTACGGGGGCTGGACGTAGATCTTCAGTTCGCCGGGAGTATTTTTGACTTGCGCCCGGATACTACGTACGAAATCGAGCTGCGTCCCGTGGATCCGGATGGCCCGGCTCTCCCGGTGGTTACGCTTTCCGGGACGACGCGTCCAGTGCCCCCGTCGGATCCGGAGCATCCTCGGCTCGTTGCGGTGAGCGACGCCGGGACCCTGAGGGCCGCACTCGCGACCGCTCGTCCCGGCGACGTCATCTCGCTTGCGGAAGGTACCTACAAAGGAAACTTCGCGATCCACGAGAGCGGGACGGAGACAAACCCGATCGTGATTCGCGGTGAGAGCAGAGACGGAGTAATCCTCGACGGTCTGAGTTGCCCGAGGAGATGCGACGTCATCGAGATTTACGGGAGCTATGTGCACCTCGAGCGCATGACGCTGCAGAACGCCGATCACGCTATCGACTATCCGATAACGGGTGTTATCGGCAACGTCGTACGCCGCGTGCACACACGGAATACGCGCATGGGCATTCTGGCCCGGGCGGGTCAGTTCGACTCCTACATTTGCGACAATGTGCTCGAAGGTCGCCTGAGGTGGCCGCAGGTCAATCGCGACGACGGGGGGGCGCACGGTGACGATGACGGCATTCAGGTACACGGCGCCGGGCACGTCGTCTGCCACAATGAGCTGAGCGGCTTCGGTGATGCCTTGAAGATTCGTGGAAACGGTGCCCGCGCCATCGACTTCTATGGAAACGAGGTTCTTTTTTCGTACGACAACGGTCTCGAGCTCGACGGCAGCGCCGGCAACACACGCGCTCTTCGCAACCGATTCACCAACAACTTCATGCCGCTCAGCTTTCAACCGATCTATGGAGGGCCGGCCTACGCCATCCGCAACGTCGCGGTGAACATCGTCAGGAACCAGTTCAAGTTCCACGGCTTGGCGACCCGCCCTCCGCGGTATCCGAGCGGCATGATCCTGTGGCACAACAGCTTCGTTAGCAGTGAGATGCACGCCATTTTCATGGCAACACCCGCGACCAGCCTCTTCTTCACGCTCCAGAACAACATCTTCATGGGCCCCCGGCGACCGAGGCGGGGTCGGACGGTCAGCTGGGAAGCGCCCATCAACTCGGCGACAATCGACTACAACGGCTACTTCCCGGACGGTGATTTCGTCTGGTATTTGATTACCGGAAGGGTGTTCTATTCGGACTTCGCCGACATGCAGGCGGACGGTATGGAACTGAACGGTGTGCTGCTCGATGCCGACACACTGGCCAGTGGGTTGATCGGACTCCGGGATTACCGAGAAAAGCTGGAGCCTCAGGACGTGACCCTTGCGACCGGATCCGGCGCCATCGACCGGGCTGCCGTTCTCGCGAACATCAACGACGACTTCGTCGGCGCGGCTCCGGACTTGGGAGCTCTCGAGCTGGGTTGCTCGTTGCCCATCTACGGCGTCCGTCCGGAGGGCGTCGACGAGACGAATCAGAGCCACGCCTGCAACGACGCCCCTCGATTGCGAGAGGACAGGAGACCGTAGTGGCAAGCTCGGCATGGTCTCCGCGGCGATGAACGCGGCGGGACAGTACGCTCGGTACCGGGCGAACCGCGACACGCCTCGACCCCGCTTGCTTCGGGGGCACTCCCTTGGGTGATCGCGCCGCTGCCGCTGAGACCTATCGCCGGTTGATTCTCGAGCAGGCGCCGCGGGTGCTCGGCCTGATCGACCGCTCTCCGATCAGCCCCACGACGGGCTGTTGCGACCGCACCTATTGGGCGTGGAAGTTCGTCGACTTTCCCCGCGCGCGCTTTCAAGAGGCGGTGTGCGTGATGGCGTACCTCCACGCCGCCGACCTCGGGGACAGCAGCTACACCGGGAATCCGCGTCTCCTGCGATGGTTGCAGGACGGCCTGCAGTTCTGGTGCTCGATCCAACATCCGGATGGCAGCCTCGACGAGGCCTATCCATGGGAGCGCTCGCTTGCGGCCACGGCGTTCACCACTGTCTACGTCAGCGAGGCGCTGGCATTCCTGGGCGATGACCTCGATGCTGCGATCGCCAAAAAGACACGGCAGACGATCGAGCGAGCGGGGGACTGGCTGGTGCACAACGACGAAACGCACGGCTTTCTGTCCAACCACTTGGCGGCGGCTGCCGCGGCCCTTCACCACGCGCATCACGTGACCGGCGAGCAGAGGTTCAGAGACCGAGCCCGATACTTCGTCGACCGCATTCTCCGACACCAGTCGGAAGAAGGCTGGTACGAGGAATACGGTGGCGCGGATCCCGGCTATCAGACGCACGGCAGTTTCTATCTCGCCCGCAGTGCGGAGCTCGACCCTGATTCCGGACTGCGGGAATCGTTGGCGCTGTCGCTGGATTTCCTTGCCCACTTCGTTCACCCGGACGGCAGCCTCGGCGGCGAATACGCGAGCCGCAACACCCAGACGTATTACCCCGCCGCCTTCGAGATGCTGGCCGCGCGCGAGGCGACGGCCTCGTGGATCGCCGAAACCATGCGCCCGTCGGTAAATAGCGCGGCGGCGGCCGGAATGCGCTCCACCGACGCTTTCAACTACTTCCCCTTTCTCAACAATCTCGTCTTTGCACACCAGGCCTGCACCGACGCGGACGGCCCGGGAGCGACGCCGCGAGATCCGACTCCCGAGTCGGGGCTCAGCTGGTTTCCGCAGGCCGGGATCGCGCGTCTGCGCGCGCAGCGCTACGACGCGTACGTCGGCGTCGACAAGGGGGGCGTCGTCAAGGTCTTCGACCGTGAGCAACGGCGCCTCGCGTTCAACGATTGCGGCTACATCGGCTCTTTCGGCGGTGGCGGAGTGGTCTCGACGCAACAACAGCACAGCGCCCGAGTGGTTCGCGCCGAGCCCGACGGCATCGCGATCGAGGGGAGCGTGTTCCGAGTTTCTCGACCCGTCCTGGACCCCTGGCGTTTCGTGGCGTTTCGCCTGTTCAGCCTGACCGCAGGCCGGTTCCCCGGCATCGCTCGCTGGTTGAAACGCTATCTCGTGAAGGTGCTGATCCAGCGCCGCCGCGAGCTTGACTTGAGCTTCCGACGCCAGATCGAGTTCCTCCCCGACGGCGTGCGAGTCTCCGACTCGCTGAAAGGCTCCGACGGTGAGCGCATCGCGTCTCTCCGTTGGTGCGAGCTCTTCACGACGATCCACATGGGTTCGTCGCGCTATTTCATCCCCAATGAGCTCGAGATGATCGATATCGAGGGTGGCTGGGAGCGCACCATTTCGCCGCAAGAGCTTGTTGCGGGCGTCGAGCTGCAGCGTGAAGTACGATTCGACACGTCCGAACCCGGCAACGTGTAGATGTCTCAGTCTGACCCCGGCGTTCGGCCGAGGAAGCCCCGGCAGCAGGAGAAGCGCTAATGTCCCTCAAGGTTCTCGGGGTCAGCGGAGCCCGCCCGAACTTCATGAAGATCGATCCGGTCTTTCGGGCTCTGGAGCGGAGTCCGGAGGCGTTCAGTACCGTTCTGGTTCACACGGGGCAGCACTACGACGACCAGATGTACCGCGTGTTTTTCCGTGACCTCGGGCTGCGGGCGCCGGACATCGATCTGGGCGTTGGCTCGGGCAGCCACGGCGAGCAGACCGGTCGGGTGATGATCGAGATCGAGCGTGTTCTCATGGCCGAGCGGCCGGACCTCGTGATCGTCGTCGGCGACGTCAACTCGACCCTGGCTGCGACCATCGCGGCGGCGAAGCTGAACATCGCGGTGGCGCACGTCGAGGCCGGCTTGCGTTCTCGCGATCGAACGATGCCCGAGGAGATCAACCGCCTCGCCACCGACGTGCTGGCGAATTACCTGCTCACGCCATCCCGCGACGCCGATGAGAATCTGCGCCGCGAAGGGATCCCGGACGAGCGGATCTACTTCGTCGGCAACGTCATGATCGACACCCTGCAGCGGTGTCTCGAAAAGGCCCAACGATCGCCGGTGTTCGACGACCTCGAAGTAGCGCCCGGGTCGTACGCGTTGCTGACCCTACATCGTCCGAGCAATGTCGATGACCCCGTTGTCTTGGGTGGCATCCTCGAGGCCCTCGAGACGATCCAACACGAGTTGCCGATTCTCTTTCCTGTACACCCTCGTACGGCGAAGCAACTCATGGAGCGGGGGCTACGCGAGCGCGTCGACGCCCTGCCGGCGCTGAGGCTTGTCGATCCGCTGGGATACCTCGACTTCCTGGCGTTACAGGCGCGTGCCCGGCTGGTGCTGACCGATAGCGGCGGAATTCAGGAGGAGACCACGGTACTGGGGATCCCCTGCGTGACGCTCCGCGAGAACACGGAGCGTCCCGTCACCGTGACCGAGGGCACCAACCGAATCGCCGGCGCGGATCCCACGCGAATCGTTGCGGCTGCCATGGATGCGCTCGCGGAATCTCCGTCATCGGCGAGGATCCCCGAACTGTGGGACGGGCATGCTGCAGAGAGGATCGCCGCGATCTTTCGCGACGGATTGCCCTGAGTGCCAGCCGGCTTGCTCAGTCGCCCTCGGGCAGGCGCCGAAACGTCGCCACCAGCATGTTGCCGCGGCTGATCTGCGGCAGCACGACTTCCGACAGGCCGAGGACGGCGCGACGGGCGTAGAAATTCATCTGCGCCGCCAGCGAACCGCCCAACCAGTCGCGCTTCAGGTCACTGGTCATGGAGTCGAAGCTGAAGTCGCCGAAACCGAAGCGCGAGAAGACGTTGCGGATCTCGGACTTGCGCAGTGCCCGCTGGTTGGGCGTCAGGTGGGGGAGCCCGTAGTATCGGTGCACGACGTTGAAGAACAGAAAGGCGAACGGATTGTGGCCGTTGGCATCGATGGCCACGACCCTCCCGCCGGGCCGCACGACCCGGCGCAACTCCGCGGCGACCGTGTCGAGCGTGGGGAAATGATGCAGTAGCAGTCCGCAAACGCACGCGTCCAGGGATTGATCGCGAATGGGCAGGAGCTCGGCGTCGGCATTGGCGGCTCGAACGGTTCCGCCGGCTTCCGCGACCGCCGCACTGGCAAGCTTCACGGCTTCGAACGACAGGTCCATCGTCACGACGTCGAACCCTTGTTCGAGCAGGCACACGGCCTGTGTGCCGGAGCCGCAGCCGATATCGAGCGCGCGTTTTCCTTCGGTGCCGTCGCGCGCTTCCGCGGCGATTCGTTCGTAGATCTCGACCTGGAACTGGTTGAACTTGCGCCGCGTACTGAAGAGGTTCTCGTAGTAGGCGCGCTCGGCTGCTTTGTCCTGACCGTGGGCGGGCGTTTGGCTGGCGTTCATGGGCGTGGGAGCTCTCGTGGGCTGTGGGCGGTGGCGTTCACCGACGCGCTGCACGCGTGTCCTCGTCGGCTCGCAACTCGCGAGCCAGGCGGTCCCGTTGCAGCGCCCACAACTCTTTCTGGATTGAGTTTCCTTGGTGGGTGATCACCCCCATGGTGAAGAACATCAGGGCGATGATGACCAGCGACAGACTGATGATGAGCGCGAACACGGAGACTTCACCGGTGAGAAAGTGGTAGGCGCCGACGGCGAAGAATGCCACGGACAGCAACAGGCTGGTGACGCTCAGCGCCCAGACGTAGCGAATCGGATTGGCGAAGATGCTGAAGAGCGTGTGCGAGACGATCAACCGGTTGACGCGCGAAGAGCTCTTTCGCGCCGCGGTGCCGGCCGGCTTCTTGAGCGTCTTCCACTCGAGCACACAGGGGATCTCAGTCATGCGATAGCCGAGCGCGTGCGCCTTCAGGATCACCTCGAGATGAAACTCCTTGCCGTTCTCCGTCACCGGCAGGGTCTTGATCACGTCGCGCCGGTACGCCCGCGTCATGCCGGTGTTCATGCTCGTCGCATTGGTCATGCAGGCGCGGATCACCCAGTTGCCGAAGCGGCTCACCGCCACGCGCTTGAACGGCAC
Source organism: uncultured Acidobacteriota bacterium (assembly GCA_964430745.1). Taxonomy (GTDB): domain Bacteria; phylum Acidobacteriota; class UBA890; order UBA890; family UBA890; genus CBDCGW01. Next base: position 35,587 of record CAYSHI010000439.1, read on the forward strand.
GTTGCGGTAGCCACCGCCGGGTAGGTTGGGGCTCGCCACGACGATGTCGCAGTCCGGATTCTCCTGCATTGCCGTGTAGAGGCGCTCGACGATGTCCTCGCCCCAGGAGAGGTCGATCTCCGTGGTGACGATCACCTCGCCCCGCGCCGCCCGGATTCCGGTGCGGAGGGCATGCCCGCGGCCGCGGTTGATCTCATAGCCGACAACTCGCAGGCGCGGGTGCCGGATCTGCGCGACCATCTCCGCCGAGTGGTCGCGGCTGCCATCGTTGACGACAATGAGCTCCCAGTGAGCCCCGAGCGTGTCGAGCTTCTCCAGGAGAACGCTGACCGCGTGCTCGATGATCGACTCTTCGTTGAAGAAAGGGCACACCACCGAAACGTCTACGGGCGTCTGCTCGTCTGTCGGCATTCGGCGAGGCCTCCTTTTTCGCAGCGCTAGAGCGAACCGTGTCGATCTACAGCCATGCGGAACCACAACTCCAAGACGATCAAGCTGAACACCTGTTTGACGCGCAGGAATTCACCATCGTTCATTGCTTGGCGAAGCTCGCGGACGGCTTGCGGACGGAAAATGCCCCGCCGCGCGACCGTGCTCTCGGAGAGCGTGTCGTTCATTATTTCCTGAAATCCGGGCTCGCGGAAGAACTTTTCGACCGGCGCGTAGAAGGGCATCTTGCGCCGTCGGGCGGTTTCTTGCGGCAGCAGTCGCTCGGCGTATCGCCGCAGAATGTGTTTTGTGCTGCTGCCGCGGATCTTCATCGATGGCGGCAGGCGCAAGCCGTACTCCACGAGCTCGTGGTCGAGAAACGGCACGCGACCTTCGATGGCCGAAGCCATCGACATCTTGTCCTGCTTCGTCAGGATGTCGTCGGGCAACCAGTGATCGAACTGCAGGTCGATAATGCGGTTGAGGAACGGGGTGCCGGCCGCGGCCGACCGCTGCGACGCTCCGTTACTCCGCGAGCGGCCGCCCAACGCGTTGCCTGCCGAGGCATTGCTCAGCGCGCGAACATGGGACGCCGCGGAGAATGTGTCGAACGAGTGCTCGAAGTCTTCGCTGAACAGGCCCGCCATGTCGCGCTCGTCGTACAGCGAGATCAGGTGACGCCAGGCCTCGGCGAGGTGCTCGGGGCCGAGCAAGCGCACGAAGTCGACGACCTTCTGCTTGCCGCGCGAGCCGAGCCGCGCCGGGTAGTTGAAAGCCATGTTCAGCAGGCTCGCCGGGGCCATTTGCACGAGAGACGCAAGCAGCGTGCGATGCAGCCATCCGGGCGCGATCCGCGCGATGCGATGACCGTCCAGCAGCGCCTTGTGAAACAGATAGCCGCCGAAGACCTCGTCCGCGCCCTCGCCGGTGAGGATCACTGTGACCTTCTTCTTCGCCTCCCGAGCGAGCATGTACATGGGGATGACGATCGGATCGCCGACGGGCTCGTCGAGGTGGTAGACGATTTCCGGCAGAAGCGTGAGGTCCGTCAGCCGGCAGGCGACTTCGGTGTGGTCGCAGCCGCAGCGGCGCGCGGTTTCCGCCGCGGCTTCCAGCTCATCATGCTCGTAGTCGAAGCCGACGCTGAACGTCCGCACGGGTGTCGAGACGATGCGCGACATGGCCGCGACGATCGTGCTGGAGTCGAGCCCACCGCTGAGGTAGGCACCGAACGGAACCTCCGACATCAACCGTCGTTCGACGCTGCGTTCGAAACGCTCGGCAAAGCCGTCGATGTAATCCTGCTCGGATCCCTCGAACGGGCTCGCGTGCAGCGGCGGTTCCCACCATCGATGGATGTCGGCGGTTCCATCGGCCGCGACCATCGCGTAGTGACCGGCGGGAAGCTTGTCGATCTCGCGGAACATGCCGCCCGGCCCGGGCACATATCGCAACGAGAGGTAGTCGCGCACGGCGAGCGGGTTCACCGTCCAGGAGACTGAAGTGTCACGCAGGATCGACTTCATCTCCGACGCGAACAGGAATCGCCCGGGTAGCGGAGCGATGTACAGCGGCTTGATGCCGAGACGATCGCGAGCGACGAAAAGACGCCGCGGCTTTTGCTCGTAGATGGCCACGGCGAACATGCCGTTGAGACGTTGCAGGCAGTCGGGCCCGGATTCCTCGTACAGATGCAGCACGACCTCGTTGTCCGAGTGTGTGCGGAAGACGTGGCCCTTGTCGAGGAGCTCTTGTCGCAGGGGCGCGTGGTTGTAGATCTCACCGTTGCAGATGAGCGCGACCGAACCGTCCTCGTTGAGGATCGGCTGCTGCCCGCCCTCGACGTCGATGATGCTCAGACGGCGGTGCCCCAGTCCGACATCGCGGTCGCGATAGAAACCCTCACCGTCGGGGCCGCGGTGGATCAGCGCCGCGGTCATGCTCTCGAGCAGACCCTCTTCGCCGATGCCGACGCCCCCACAAATGCCGCACAAAGCGTGTCCCCCGGCTACGACGCGGAGTCGCGTACGGCTCGCGGCGGCGTGTACTCCACCGGTCCGCCCGTCTCCAGGCTGCGGTGGATCAGGAACGTCGTCTGCGTCACCGAGATGAGCGTTTCGGGGTCGATCGGCATGGGGTCTCCTGAACGGAGCGCCTCGACGAAGGCGGCGACCTCTTCGGCATGCCCCTTCGCCTGGTTGAGCAACCGCTTGCGGCGCCGGCGATTGTTGTGGTGCACGGACAGAGAGCGGTAGTTATCGAGGATCGCCGTTCGTTCGCCGCAGAACAGCTCGAGGTACTCCTTGGGAACGCTCGGGTCGCCGTTGCCCAGGTAGTGCACGACGCCGAGGGAGCCGTCGCGCATGCGCAGATTGATGCTGACTCCCTCGCTGCCGTCCGGCGAGGCCATCGCCGCACCGGCTCTCTCGGCGTGGATGCGCGCCGGCAACGAGCCGCACAGAAAGGCCAGCGTGTCGACGAAGTGGCACACCTCACCGAGGATGCGTCCGCCGCCCTCGACCGGGTCGAGCACCCAGCTGTCCTCCGGCACGACACCGGCATTGATGCGGCACATGACGAACAGCGGTGCATGACGACCGCTGAACTCCTCCTTGCAGCGGATCGCGAGCGGTGCGAAGCGACGATTGAAACCCACCATCAGGCGCGGGGCCTCGGTCTCTCGCAGCACCGCGTCGAGATCGGCCAGAGCGTCCTCCGTAAGCGCCAGCGGCTTTTCCACGAACACCGCCTTGCCGCGGCGCAGAGCCTCCGTGGTGAGTGCCGCGTGCTGGTCGTGCCGCGTGGCGATGATGACGCCGTCGATTTGCGGATCGTCGAGTATCTCGGCGGCATCGCCGGTGCAATAGCGAGAGCCGTAGCGCTCGGCGATGTGGCGGCTGGTCAGTCCGGACGATGTGCAGAAAGCATCGAGCTTGACCGCGTTGTGCTTGGCGAAGGCCGGAAGCAGGACCCCTTTTGCGAACTGGCCGGCCCCGATGACGCCGAGGCGGATCTCGTCGCGGCTCGAAGAGCCGGCCGCGCGCAGCGGCACGCGGGTGGCGTGTTCCTTCTTTTCTCCGTAATCCAGCAGGATGGCGATCGCCGGCTCCTGGCGCTTTCCGGAAACGATCTCGTACGCCTGCTCCGCGTCTTCGATGGCGAAGCGATGCGTGATCAGCGGATCGACCCGCACCTCGTCGCGGGCGAGCAACTCGAGGAACGACGACATGTTGCGCCCCTCGGTCCAGCGAACGTAGGGCAGGGGGTAGTCGACACCGCGGTTCTCGTAGGCCGGGTCGTAGCGGCCGGGGCCGTAGGAGCGGCTGACGACCAGGTTGATTTCTTTCTCGAAGAACGGGCGTCGCTCGAGCTGGAGGCCGACGTCGCCGACAACCACGACCCGTCCCTTCAGGCGCGACGCCGAAGCGGCGAGCTGGATGACCTGGTTGGACTTGGTCGCGGCGCACACCAGCACGGCGTCGGCGCCGTGGCCGCCGGTCATGGACCGCACCACGGCGGCGAGCTCGCCATCGGACATCATGACGTGGTGAGCGCCGAGCGTGCGGGCGAGCTCGAGCTTCGTGGGGTCGACATCGGCTGCGATCACGGTGGCGCCCGCGCAGCGGGCGATCTGAGCCGTGAGCTGGCCGACCAATCCCAACCCGAGCACGACGATGGTCTCGCCGAGCTGCGGCTCCGCAAGGCGCACGCCCTGCATGGCGATGGCGCCCACGGTCATGAAGCTGGCGGCGTCGCACGATAGGCCTTCGGGGAGCGGGACCGCCAGGTTGCGTGGGACGTAGTCGATCTCCGCGTGATTCGCGTAGTTGAGCCCCGCGCACGCAACGAGCTGGCCGACCTGGAAATCTCCGGCCTCACGGCCGGCCGCTATGACTTCGCCGGCGCAGGAGTACCCGAGCGGGATCGGCGAATCCAGCAGGTTGCGGACCACCTGATAGGTGCTCCAGAGCCCCTCCTGCTTGGCCTTGTTGATGACCTTGCGCGCCAGGTCGGGTCGGTCGCGTGCTTTGCCGACCGGGCTCTTCTTCGCCAGCGCCAGGATCGCCCGCTCGGTTCCGAGGCTGATCAGCGAGTTGCGCACGGCGACAAGCACGCCGCCCGGGCGCAGGCTGGGCGGCGGCACGTCCCCGACTTGCAGGGTTCCATCCTTCATGTTTTGCAGGACAGCTTTCATCGATGGAGGAGGTCGGTAGCGGAAGGTCGGCGGCGGAAGAGTGGGAGGCGTTGGCGAGATCGGCCGGGATGCGCCACGTCGCTCAGAGCACATCCTATCTTCGCACCGATTCGAGAGAAACCCCCGATTCGGCGGACCCTTGCGTCAAACGCCGTCCTGTTGCCGTGCTCGGGTGAGAAAGGCTCGGTTGTCGTCGAAGCTATAGTGCTGTTGAACCAGGTCGAGGAAGCGCTCGCAGCGTGCGCGTTTTCTCGCGGCGCCGAGATGCGAAAGCGTGTAGTAGCGCTGCGCGTACCCGGCGAGCAACTCGTCGGGCAGTGGGTCGGCGAGGTCCGTGAGATGAAACAGCATGACGTACGGCGCCCCGGTGCGACGATGCTTTCGTAGGCCGAGACGAAAATACGGCAGGCCGAGGATGAGGCTGTAGGAGGGATGGAACGGAAGGGGTAGCGGGCGGTGAGCCGGCATCGGCAACTCGATCAACGGCCTGTCCGAAAACGGCCGGTGAGGCTCCGCGGAACGCGCCGCGATTCGCCCCGCGTCCGCACCGCGCCCGGCACGCGGGAACAACGAGGAGTCCCAGGAATAACCCGCGTCGTCGAGGAGCTCCAGCGCGCTACGGTCGATGAGGAATCCCGGCGCTCGAAAGCCGTCGACGTTCGCGCCGAGACGCTCGCCCAGCAGCTCGCGGCTACGGACGATCTCGTCCCGTCGCCGCGTCTCGTCGAGGCGCGTCAGGTGCTCGTGCGTCACCGTGTGCGAGGCGACCTCGTGGCCCTGCCTGACGGCCTCCGATAGCAGCTCGTGCTTGGCCGGGTCGTTCACGTCTTCGGCGATGACGAAGATGGTGGCGCGCAAGCCGCGCCTCGCGAACATATCGAGGAACGCCCTGAGACCGCTAAAGAAAAGAGGGTCTTCTGAAGACGGGTAGCTCCACCCATGGGCGCGGAAAATATGTGCAGCGCCGTCCATGTCGAGGTGCACGGTGGCGGGCGGTTTCGCCCCGGCCGGTGAAGGTCGGCGTCGCGCGGCGGTGGCCGTCATCAGCAGAACCAGCGGCTGAGTCCGGCGCCCAGCAGCGAGGTTACCGGCAACGGAAGCTTCCTCCACACGACGCGGGCGAGCCCATCGCTGTCGTAATAGCGTTCCAGCGACGGGACCTTGCCGCGGACGGGCAAGTCGTAGAGCACCGCCGGCCGGTGGTGTGCGCCCCAACGTTCTTTGAACTCGATGAGCCCGCTTTGAGAGCGCGACGAAGTACCCCAGCTCAGCCGGCGGCAACCCGACTCCAGGCCCAGCTCCATGGCGCGCCAGTAGAGGGCGGGGTACACGCGCAGTGACACCGCTTCGGGGAGACAGGCGGCAAACTTGCTCACCAACTGGTCGCCGAAGCAAAACATGACCAACCCTCCGACGTCGTCGGACCCCGAGCGGGCGAGCAACAGCCGTACGTGGCCGTTTGCGTGCAGCCGCTTCCAGAGGGTCGGGAAGTAGCGCTTTCCGTAGGGCGGCGTGCCGAAATCGCGAAAGACGCGCAGGTAGATCTCGTAGAAGGAGCTGAAGTCCGCCTCTGTCTGAGCCTCGACCAGCTCGACGCCTCGCTTCTCGGCCTTCCGTACCGCCTTGCGGTGGTCGCGGGCGACACGCGACCAGACCTGATCGCGGTCGTCGAGCTCGACGTCGGAAATGACAACCGGCTCACTGCGCACGAGACCGAGCCCCTCCAGCGACGGTCTGGCGGAGCCGCATCGGAGCTCGAGGTAATCGACCGCGTGTGCACGAGCCAGGTCGATCGCCCGGGTCGCCAGCTGCCGCTCGACCTCCGCATCGACCGCCAACGGTCCCCCGGAGCCGATGTCATAGGGAATCGACACGAGCTTGGAGCCGAGCAGCGGGAAACGGACGAGGAACATCGGCAGCACTCCGCGGACCTCGCCCCCCTCCTCGCACATCAGATAGACGGCCCGATGCCCGAAAATTTCCTCGACGACACCGCGCCAGGCGTTCGTGTGATAGAGGTTCGCACCGCTCTGCGTGGCAACGAACCGGTCCCACGCGGCGGCGTCGTGCGCTTCCAGTTCGCGGACCTCGAGGCTCATGTTTGTCCCCCGCCGGCGAAGAGCGACGCTACCCGTCGACGTGTTCCCGGCGTGATGCGCAAGTGAGTCGGAAGTCCGACGAGGCGGCGCGCTATGCGCTCGGCCTCGGGACAGCTTCCCGGCTCGTAACCGTAGCGCACCAGATCTTCAGCGTGCTCGAGAGGGTATATCGGGGTGCGTGTCGGCCACGCGACGAGCTCGATCAGCCGCTTCCGGGCGCGCTCCAGCAGCTCGAACTTGTTGTCCACGAGGACGGGGAAATAGTAAAGAGGCTGCGTCGCCTCCGCGGCCGGCATGACGAGATCGCCGATGCCGCCGAGGGCGGCGGTGTACTCCCGGCAGCAGTCTCGTCGATGCTCCGCCACCGTGTCGAGCCGTTCCATCCAGGCGAGCCCCGTCCGTGCCTGCCAGGCGCTGATTTGCCGATCGGTGGCGGTCATTTCCGTCGCGATTTCCCGGTCGATCGGGCGCGCGCGATAACCATCGTCGAAACGGCGCTGCAGGGCGAGAAGGGGCCAATACGACCGTGGGTGCAGGAGGACGGCGTGGACCCAGGCCTCGGCGCGTTGTCTCAGCGCGGTCGTCGTGCCGGGGAGGGGGAGCGTTGCCCGGGTTCCGCGGAGCCTTTCGTAGATCTTCTGATCAGATGTGACGGCGACCCCGCCGCTGCCCGCCGGTAACGGTTTGAGAAGATTGTTGCTGAAGATCGCCGCTGCACCGCGCGTAGAGGGAAGTGCTGATGCCATCGGCAGGCACTGGGCGCAGTCTTCCAGCAAGATCGCGTCGGCGCGGGTGCACGCCGCGGCTACGTCCTCGACCCCGGCCGAGTAGCCGTAGGTATGCTGGAACAGCACGGCCCTCGTCCGAGCGCTCACCGCCGCCGATACCGCGTCGCCGTGGAGGTTGAGTGTGTCGGCCGAGATATCGGCGTAGACCGGCTCGATACCGATCGACAGAAGCGCCAAAGGGACAACTTTGCAGGTGAGCGGCGAAAGCACGATTTGATCGCCGGCGGTCAGGCCGTAGGCCTCGAGGATTGCCGCCAACGCGTGCCGCGCGCAGGCAAACGCGACGGCGTACGGCGAGCCGATGCGGCGGGTCAGCTCAAGCTCGTAGAGGGCGACAGACTCTCTCACACGAGTATCCTGGACGGCCCTCGCCCCACGCCGTCAACGGGCCGCGGCTTCATCTGCCACTCATGCCTACCTCTTGTTCGCGTTGTCACGGGTTCATTTTCGTCGGCGGTGCGGTGATCGAAGAATGGCCGTCAAACCGATGGTGGACACGAGATCCGCGCTGAATCGGGACACTACAGCTTTGCCCCACAGTCGACTGTAACGGAAGAACCGGGCGGATCGAAGGCTCCGATTGCGGCGAGACGTATCGTCGTGACATCGGAGTTTGGAGCGACTCCATTCAGCTTGGGGGCACGCGACGGAACTGTTAGATTCGGGCTTTCGATGGAAGGACGTGGGGGACGCGTGTGCGCGAATCTCGGCTCGGGGCGTCGTCGCAGTGACCAGTAGCGACTGATGAGGAGACTCGCCCTCTTCGGCGGGGTTTGCGCGGTGGTTGCCGTTTTTCTCACCGTGCTGCTCGTCGCCGGCAATCCCGGTCCCTTTGGCATCTTGGGCACCGCCGAGCTGCTGGGATCGCTCCTGTGGATCTCGGTTTTCCTCAACGGCTGCTTTGCCGTCGTGCTGATCATCGTCGAGCGAGTCGTTCGCCTCATGGGGATACGGCGGCTCGACGACGTCCCGGACGCGTACTGGGTGTCGGGGCTGGTGTCCGCCAATGTTGCCTGGGTGTGCATCAATTACCTTCCGCTGCTCCAGATATGGGAGACCAGCTGGCGCCTACATCTTTCCTGGGCATTGCTGGGACATGCCACGATGCTGGCCGCCGGCACCCTCTTGATGTTCTGCGCCGGTATCCTCTGGGGTAAGAGCCGGCGCCCGAGTTCGGTGGCGATGGCTCTCTTCGCGGTCGGCCTGGGCCTCATGTTCGCGGCGACGGTATGGAGTCGAGTGGATGCCCGGCGGCATCGGGTGTACGACCTCGACGACGTCATGGCCGCGGCCGCGCGGTCGCCGGAAGCTGATGTGCCCGCTACGACGCAGCCGGCAACCGGCGACGTCGATAACACATCGCCGACGGGGCAGGGCGCCGTTATCGTATTGGGTATCGACGGCGCCGACTGGCAAGTCGTGACGCCGCTGGTTCGCGCGGGGAAGCTGCCGCATTTTGCCGAGATGATTCGACGAGGCACGATCGGGTACCTCGACAACAACGACGAATCGTTCACCTGGAGGATCTGGCCCACCATCTTCAGCGGCCACGAGGTGCCGGATCACGGCGTATACGGTCCGCTGAAGATCGTCCTTCCGAGGACCGGCGCAGAAGTCCCGAACCTGTTGTACAACCGGCCGGAGAACAACTCGCTCTACGGAATCTCCGGACTGTACGGCCTTGTTCCGAGTCTGGGACTATGGCGCGAAGCGCCCAACGATCCGTTCGTGAAGATGGTCTGGGATGTCGCCTCGGACTATCAAAAGAACGTCGTCGTCGCACAGATGTTCAACAACCTGCCGTTCGCGAGGCCGGTTCATCCGGTCAACGGTGCGATGATCACCTTCGCGGGGCCGTACAGCGGCCCGCAGGCCTTCCCGGCGGAGCTTCTTCCCCTGGCGGAAGGACAGTCGGGGGGGGACACCCATGCGGGCCTGCTGGATTGGACAGGGCAAGTGGCCGACTCGACCATTGACCTGTTTCGGCAGTTCGACATCGACCTCGGTGTCTACTACACGCACACCATCGACGGCATCACCCATGACGACTGGAATTTCATCTCACGCGATTCTCTCTGGCTCGTCGACCCGCCGCCCGAGTCGGACCAGGAAGGCTGGGAACGTCTGGTGCTCGAGCGCCTCGACGAAGAGGTGTTCCACAGCTACGAAGTCGCCGACCGTGTCGTTGGCAAGTTCCTGGAGGCCTTTCCGGATGCGACCTTCGTCTTGATTTCGGACCACGGCTGGACCTATTCGCCGTTCCTGCACAAGGGATCCCCGGATGGGTTGTTGATCATGACCGGACCGGGCGTCCGCGAAGGCGCCGTTGTCTCCGGCGCGCGTACGCGAGACATCGCGCCGACGCTCGCCGCGTTACTGTCGTTGCCGCAGACGGAGGAAAACGACGGTGAGGTCCTGACAGACGCTTTCATTGCCCCGAAGGAGCTGACGTACGTCGACACCTACGGCAAGCCATCGCGGGTCGATCAGTCCGCGGAAGCGGTGGATCCTCAACTTCTGGAACGCCTTCGGGCACTCGGCTACATCAGATAATCTCCTCGGCGGGGACCCTCGACAGGTGCCGCGAGAACACGATGTCTCTTAACGGATCGGAGTCGCACACGGAATGGGCTCGATGAACGGAACAACCTTCTTGTTGACGGGGGGGGCGGGCTTCATCGGTTCGCATCTTGCCGAGGCGATCCTACGAGATGGCGGCAGGGTGCTGGCGGTGGACGATCTTTCCACGGGCTCGATGGACAACATCGCCGAGCTCCGGGGCCATCCGAACTTCCAGTTCGCTCGCGCCAGCATCATGGATCGAGTGGTCACCGAGCGAATGGCTTCCGAGGCCGACGTGGTGGTGCATCTCGCCGCGGCTGTCGGCGTCAAGCTGATCGTCGAACGCCCGGTCCAGACGATCGAGACCAACGTTCTCGGTACCGAGGAGATCCTGCGGGCGGCGCTTCGGTACGGCTGCAGAGTTCTGCTGGCGAGCACCTCGGAGGTGTACGGCAACGGCACGCGATTCCCGTTCCGCGAGGAAGACGACGTTCTGCTCGGGGCCACGAGCAGAAGCCGGTGGGCGTACGCGGCCAGCAAGATGGTCGACGAGTTCCTCGGCCTTGCGTATTGGCGTGAATACGGCCTCCCTGTCGTCCCCTTCCGGTTGTTCAACACCATCGGCCCCCGGCAGACGGGCCAGTACGGGATGGTTGTACCCACTTTCGTCAGGCAGGCTCTCTCGGGGCAACCGATCACCGTCTTCGGCGATGGAACGCAACGTCGGTGCTTCTGCGACGTCCGCGACGTTGTCGATGCCCTCCTCGGCTTGGCCGATCACCCCGACGCACCGGGACGTATCTACAACATCGGCGGTACTGAGGAGATTTCGATGGGGGATCTGGCCGAGAAGGTCCAGACGATGACCGAAAGTGATTCGACGATCGAGTTGGTGCCCTACAGCGAGGCGTACGCTCCCGGCTTCGAGGACATGGAACGCCGCGTACCGAGTACCGAGAGGATCAACGCTCTGCTCGGCTGGAACCCGACGCGCTCGCTGGACGAGATTCTCCGCGACGTTATCGAGTACGAGGGTCGTTGACGCATCCGGGCCGGCGGCCCGCGGCCCACGCACGGTAGGTGTGGGCTTTGGAGGTCGACGGGAGGGGCGTGATCTCGATGCTGCCCTTCGCGTGAAGTGCGGGTTCTTGAGCGGCTTCGCCGCGTCTGCGGATCGCAAACACACCCGAGAGGACAGCATCGAGATCACACCCCTCCCTCAGATCTGATGCGCCACGTCGGATCTGCCGCGTCCCGCCGCCGCCCAACAAGACGACTCCCCCTGCCAATCATGGACCGTTGGCGACGACTCGAAGGGAGAATTCTCCGGCGCCCGTAGGCGGCCGAGCGCGAGTGCATGAAGCAAGGCAGGACCG
>CAYSHI010000440.1:0-24938 GCA_964430745.1 uncultured Acidobacteriota bacterium
TCATGACAACGACCATCCCGTTTCCTCCCAGCCCCCGCACGAGAGCTCGCGTAACTGTGTCACTCGTCTTCATCGTCCTTATAGACCATCCGTTCGAGGCGCCGCGCCTCATCGACAATGCGCTCGAACAGCCGCCGGATCGCACCATCATCCAGGGGCCCCGGGTTCGCAGCGATCACACGTTTGAAAACTTCCAATTCTCTGTCCGGTTGGTAGACCGGCGCGCCCAATCGATGCTTGGCGTCACCGATGGCACGCACCTGCTCGGCCCGCTCGCTCAACAGTCGAACGAGCTTGCCGTCAATGCGATCGATCTCTTCTCGCGCGCTCGCGATCGCCTCCAGCTCACGCCCGTCGTGCGAGTCGCTCACGCGTCGCCATCCTTACCCGCGTCGCCCGCCAGCCGGGCCGCCTGCTCACACAAGGGCGCCACGAGATCCGCCACCGCTGCGGCGGCCTGCTCATCGGTCATCCCTTCGCCCGAGGGCCCGGCGGCGCCTTCGATCGCGTCGATGAGCGCGCTGCCGACGACCACGCCGGCGGCGTGCGGCCCCAACGCCGCCACGTGTTCGGGCCGTTTGATACCGAAGCCGACCACGAACGGTTTCGCCGCGAGATTCTTCATGCGTTGCAGGAAATCCACCGTGCGATCCTCGACCTCGCCACGGGCGCCGGTGACTCCCGTCACCGTGACGCAATAGGAAAAGTGGGTCGACGCCGCGTCGACCGTACGGATGCGTACGTCGGGAGCGTTCGGCGCCACCAAGAAGGTAACCGAGATGCCCGTCCGGCTACAGCCCGCGAGGAGCTCCTCGGCCTCTTCAGGGGGCATATCCGGAATGATCAATCCGTCCACACCGGCTGCAGCGGCGTCGTCGAGAAACCGATCCATGCCGTAGGCGTACAGCGGATTGCAGTATCCCATCAGGATCAGCGGAGCACGGAGACCGCCCTCTCGCAGCTCCCGCACGGCCGAGAGAGTTCCGGCCACGCTCATGCCGTTGCGCAACGCCGCCTCGGACGAGCGTTGAATGGTCGGGCCGTCGGCGAGTGGATCCGAGAACGGCATGCCGATCTCGACCATGTCGGCGCCCGCGTCGCACAGGGCGCGCACCAGCGGCGCGGTGGAGGTCGCGTTGGGAAACCCCGCCGTCACGAACGGCACGACGAGAGGCCGGCGCGAACGGCGCCCGGACGCGAAGGCCTCGGCGATACGCTCGGCGCTCACCGTAGGTCCTCCTCGGGATGCGTGTCGAGATGCTCGGCGATCGCCTCGACGTCCTTGTCGCCGCGACCCGACAGACAGACGACGATTCGACTGTCGGCGTCGATCTCCCCCGCCTCGGCCATCTCGTAGAGCTTGGCGAAAGCGTGGGCCGTCTCGAGCGCCGGGATGATGCCTTCGCGGCGCGAGAGCCGCTGCAACGCGATCACCGCCTGGGTGTCGGTGACCGATGTGTAGATCACCCGGCCCGTGTCCTTCAAGAAGGCATGCTGGGGGCCGACACCGGGATAGTCGAGCCCGGCGGATATCGAGTGCGCCAGCCGCACCTGCCCGTCATCGTCCTGCAGCAGGTACGAGCACGCACCGTGGAGCACGCCGACCGCACCGCGCGACAGGGTGGCGGAATGCGCGTCCGTGTCGACGCCGTGGCCGGCAGCCTCGACGCCCATCATCGCCACGTCCTCGTCGTCCAGCCAGTCGGCGAACAGGCCGATGGCGTTGCTGCCGCCGCCGACGCAGGCAACGAGCAGGTCCGGCGCCGCCTCGTTGACGGCGTCGAGCTGATCGCGCACCTCGCGACCGATGATCGCCTGAAAATCACGAACCATCGCCGGATAGGGATGCGGGCCGACGACCGAACCGAGAATGTAGAAAGTGGATTCGACGTTGGTCACCCAGTCCCGAATCGCCTCGTTGGTGGCGTCCTTGAGCGTGCGGCTTCCCGACGACACGGGCACCACGCGGGCGCCGAGAAGCTGCATTCGAAACACGTTGAGCCGCTGGCGATGGATGTCCTCCTCGCCCATGTACACCGTGCACTCGAGCCCGAACATCGCCGCCACCGTGGCGCTGGCGACCCCGTGCTGGCCGGCACCCGTCTCGGCGATGACCCTCCGCTTACCCATGCGGCGCGCGAGCAATCCCTGCCCGAGGGTGTTGTTGATCTTGTGCGCCCCGGTATGCAGCAGATCTTCACGCTTGAGCCACACGGTGGCGCCGTTGAGCTCGCGGCCGAGACCGTCGGCGCGGTACAACGGCGTCGGGCGCCCGGCGTAGTCGTGCAGCAGCGCGTCGAGCTCGTTCGTGAACGTCTCGTCGCGCATGGCGTCGGCGTGTGCCTCGGTCAGCTCGCCGAGCGCCGGCATCAAGGTCTCGGGGACGAAGCGACCACCGAAACGACCGAAACGACCGTGCTCGTCGGGTAGCGTCGCGTGCCTGATGCGCTCACTCATCGGCGGTCCTCCCCGCCGTTGTTCCTGCCGGTCGATAGGGCTCCAGCGCGCCCGCGAAAGCCCTCAGCTCGATCGGGTCCTTGCGGCCCGGCCCGGCCTCCACTCCGGAGGACACGTCGACGCCCCACGGCCGGACCCTGTCGATAGCCGCGGCAACGTTGTCGGCGCGCAACCCACCGGCCAGAACTACGTGACGTTGCGCTGCAAGGTCGGCCGCGCCGTCCCAGTCGGCGAGCTCGCCCGTGCCGCCGTACTCTCCCGGAACGCCGGCGTCGATCAGGAGCGTGCAGCCGCGGTAGGCGTCGGCCTGCTGCCTTACCGCACCCGGTGGCGTTCCCGGGAGAAGGCGAAGCGCCTTCCACGCCGGTCGCGGCGCCCGCGCACAGAGCTCCGGCGACTCGTCGCCGGAGAGCTGCACGATGTCGAGGCCCGCCCGATCGGCGGTTTCGGCGAGCTCCTCGGCGGAGGGATCGACGAATACGCCGACCTTGATCACCTCCGCTCCGACCTCGGCGCCGATCGCCGCCGCCCGCTCGACAGACACGGCGCGCGGACTGCGCGGCCAAAAAACGAAGCCGAGGGCGTCGGCGCCGGCGGCCACCGCAAGCTGCGCGTCCGCCTCGTTGGTGATGCCGCACACCTTCCACAGGAGCGGGCTCATAGCAGGATCGCTCCGTCGAGGTCGATGTCCACGATGTCCTCGAGGCCTCTCGTTTTCGAGGGCTCGACGCCAACACCTGCCTCGACGAGCTCCTCGAGCGTCTGTTGCGGGTCGTCCGCCGTGACCAGGGCGGTGCCCACGAGAATCGCCCCAAAACCCGCCTCTCCGACCCGACGCACATCGGCGGGGGCCGAGATGGCGCTTTCCGCGACGCTCACCACTCCCCGGGGAACCTCGGGTGCGAGCCGCATCGCGTGCTCGAAGTCGATTTCCATGGTGTCGAGGTTGCGATTGTTGATACCGATGACGCCACTTCCCGACTCCACTGCAGGCGCGAGGAGCTCGGGGCGGTGGAACTCGACGAGGGCGTCGAGCCCGACCGAGTGCGCGGCGTTGACGAACTCCGGCAGCGCAGCGCCTTCGAGAAGCTCGGCGATCAGGAGCACGGCGCTCGCCCCCGCCGTGGCGGCTCGAAAAACCTGATAGAGCTCGACGACGAAGTCCTTGCGCAGCGTGGGCAGCTCGATCGACGAGCTCACCGCCAGCAGGTGGTCGATCGACCCGGCGAAGAAATGTTCCTCGGTGAGCACCGACACCGCCGAGGCGCCGCCGCGCTCGTATTGCATGGCGAGGTCAACCGGATCGAAGGGGTCGCGCAGAGGCCCCGCGATCGGGCTGGCCCCCTTGGCCTCGGCGATCACCGAAACCCCGCCGGCCTCGAGGGCCTCGCGGAAGCGTCCGCCGCTCACCCGCGCGCCGAGAGCCTCCGCCTCCGCGCGCAGCACCGCCTCGCTGGTGCGCGATCGCTGGCGTCGCGTGGTATCGCGGGCCGCCCCGACGAGATCAGAAAGCAATAGCCTCACCTGCCCGCCTCCCGCGATGCTTCGACGAGGGACTCGAGCCGTTCCAACGCGGCGCCGCTTTCGATCGAGAGCCAGGCCGCCTGCAACCCACTCTGCAGGCCGTCGGTGACTCCGCCGACGTAGATCGCCGCCGCCGCGTTGAGCGCCACGATGTCGGCTTGTGGGCCGCCGCGCCCCTCGAGGATCGATCGAATCGCGGCGGCGTTGTGCGCCGCGTCGCCTCCGACCAGGCTCTCTACCGGGACCGGTTCGAGGCCGAGGTCGACGGGCTCGATGTCGTACACGGTGACGCCCGACCCGTCCCACTCGGCGATCATCGTCGGCCCGACGGTCGAAAGCTCGTCGAGGCCGCCGGCGCCATGCACCACCATCGCGTGCAGCGCGCCAAGCTCACCGAGGACCCGTGCCAGCGTCTCGACCAGCGCGCCGTCGTAGACGCCGACGAGCTGGCGTCGAGCCCCCGCCGGGTTCGTGAGCGGACCGAGCAGGTTGAAGACGGTGCGCACACCGAGGTCGCGGCGAGGACCGACGGCATGCTTCATCGCCGGGTGTTGGAACGGGGCGAAGAGGAAGGCAAAGCCCACCTGGGAGAGTATCGCCGCCTGCTTCTGAGGATCTTCGACGAGGGTCACGCCGAGCGCCTCGAGCACGTCGGCGCTGCCGCAGCGGCTGGAGACACCACGGTTGCCGTGCTTGGCCACGCGGACGCCGGCGCCCGCCGCCACCAGCGCAGCGGCCGTGGAGATATTGATCGTCCCGGCGCCGTCGCCACCCGTTCCGGCGGTATCGACCAGGTCGTCGCGATCCGCCTCCACCATCACCGCGGCCTCCCGCATCGCCTCGGCGCTACCGGAGATCTCGTCGACAGTCTCGCCCTTCATCCTCAGGGCCACGAGGTAACCCGCCACCTGCGCCGGCGTTGCATGACCGCTCATGATGCTCCGCATCGCCCCGCGCGCGTCTTCTCGGGTCAGGTCGGCGCCGTTGATAACGGCCTCGATCGCCGTCTCGATCATGTCGTCATGCCTCCAGCTCGCCGCAGGTGAGGAGGAAGTTGTGAAGCATCGCCGGCCCTTCGGGCGTGGCGATCGACTCCGGATGAAACTGCAGGCCGTACAGAGGCCACCGCTGGTGCCGGATTCCCATGATCAGCCCGTCGTCGGTGGTGGCGGTGACCTCGAGACTGTCCGGCAAGCTGTCCCGCTGTACCACCAGCGAATGGTAGCGGGCCACCTCGAGAGGCTGCGGCAATCCGGCGAACAGGCCGTCGCCACAGTGCTCGATCGAGGCGGTCTTGCCGTGAACCACCTTCGGCGCCCGCGTGACCACACCGCCGAGAGTGGCGGCGATGGCCTGATGGCCGAGACACACACCGAGAATCGGAATCTCCGACCCGAACTCGCGGACGACCTCACAACAACAGCCGGCATCCTCCGGGCGTCCGGGCCCCGGCGACATGACGATGCCCGTCGGCTGCCGTTGGCGCGCCGCGGCGGCGTCGACGTCGTCGTTGCGTCGCACCTCGAGCCGGGCGCCGAGCTGACCGAGAGCCTGCACCAGGTTGTAGGTAAACGAGTCGTAGTTGTCGATCACCAGAATCACGGCTCGACCTCCTCGGTGCGATCGATTCCCGCGATCCAGCTCTCCCGATCGATACCCGGCAGCCGGTCGACCTTCTCGGCGCGGTCGGCCCAATCGAGGGCGGCGAGCGCCGCGGCGGCCTTCTGGTTGGTTTCCTCGTATTCGCGGCGCGGCACCGAGTCGGCGACGATACCGGCGCCGGCCTGCACCTCGGCGCGCCCGTCGCGCATGACGATCGTGCGGATGGCGATACACGAATCGAGGTTGCCGGCGAAATCGGCGTACAGGATCGCGCCCGCGTACACGCCACGCGAGGCGGGCTCGAGATCGTCGATGATCTCCATGGCGCGGATCTTCGGCGCGCCACTGACGGTGCCCGCCGGGAACGCGGCGAAGAGCGCTTCGACGGGACCCAGGTCGGCACGCAGCGTGCCCTGGACGCTCGAGACGATGTGCATGACGTGCGAATAGCGTTCGACCTTCATGAACTCGGGCACGCGCACGGTGCCGTACTCGGCAACCCGGCCGACATCGTTGCGACCCAAGTCGACGAGCATCAGGTGCTCGGCGCGTTCCTTTTCGTCGGCAAGGAGTTGTTCCTCCAGATCGTTATCGGCGGCGGCGTCGGCTCCTCGCGGCCGCGTGCCGGCGATGGGACGGTTTTCGACCACGCCGCCGGCCACTCGAACAAGCATTTCCGGGGATGAGCCCACCACGTGGGCATGCCCCGTATCGAGAATGAACATGTAGGGTGAAGGATTGATCGCCCGCAGCGCGCGATAGACGCTCAGCGGTCGCGCCGACGTCGGGCGACTCAACCGCCGCGACAGCACGATCTGGAAGGCGTCGCCGGCGGCGATGAGCTCCTTGGCGCCCTCGACGGCGGCGCAGAACGCGTCGGCGTCGAGACTCTCGGCCACGTCGTCGTCTCCACCGCCGGGCCCGGCGAGCTCGCCGAGCACCTCGTCGAGCGGGGCGGCAGCCTCGGGCGAAGAGTCCAGAACCCCCGACAGAGACTCGAGGCGCTCGATGGCCTCGTCGTAGGCACGCTGCAGGTCGGTGTCCGACGCGTCCTCGGCGACGCGGACGTTGGCCACCAGCACGACGCGATGCCGGAGGTGATCGAAGGCCAACACGTTGTCGTAATACGCCAGGCTCACCCACGGCATCTCGCCGTCGGGTGGGTTGGCGGCGGGGATGTCTTCGACCCAACGAACGGCATCGTAGCCGATGTACCCGACCGCCCCGCCGGTAAACGGCGGCGCACCCGCCACCGGCTGGGCGCGGTAGCGGCGCTGCAGCTCGGCGAGTTGCTCGATCGGGTCGCCCTCGATCGGGTGCCGCGATCCGTCTTCATCGATTCGCGCCAGGCCCGAAGCATCGCCCTCGACCTCGAGGAAGGGATCACCCCCGAGGAACGAGTAGCGGCCGATGTGCTCGCCGCCCTCGGCGCTCTCGAGAAGGAACGGCCTACGCAGCCGACGACGAACGCGCAGGAAGGCGCTCACCGGCGTGATCAGATCGGCGAGGCGCTCGGCGCACACCGGGACGAAGTTCCCCCGCCTCGCCGCGGCGGCGAACTCTTCGAATTCGGGGAAGACGCGCAGGTACCTCGACCGTTCGATCAACGGCCCAGCCTCCGTTCGGTTTCTGTCGTTGCGGGAAAGGCGAGAAACGGAAGCCGGCCTCTAGCTGCACCAATACCAATAACGCCAAGCGCAGGGGGCCGGCCACGAGGGAGCGGGCGCGTCTGTCCGAAGGTGTCCGATTGGCATCGTGCCGCGCATGATCATCGCTCCGTAGAAGAGGCCTTGATGGTAGCAATCGCCCGGCGCAGCGGTCAATTCGGGCGGAGGGGCGCCGCCCAAAGAACATACGCTTCGACACCACACCATCGAAAGACTCGCGGAAGCCGCCCGCGGTGCTCTCGGCGGTGTCGGTCGCCGGCGCCCTAACCGGCCATCCCCTGGAGCAACGCCCCGCCCACGGCGAACAGCACGTAGAACCCCCAGATCAGTACGGCGGCGGCGATTCCTTGTGCTTTCGAGAGCTTCAGCATCGCCATTGAGCCGATAACGATCAAGGCCATCCACCAGAGGTTGAACAAATCGATGCGCATGTAGACCACGTTCAACCACAGCGGCGTGTCCGGACCAGACAAGAGCAGGTCGAGCCCAAGGGTCGGCGCCAGCGTCGCGGCGTCCGCTGGCCGCCGTATCTCCGGAGGGTTCATGTTCAGAATGATGGTCGCGTAGATGCCGTACAGGAAGGGGTGGATCACCGCGGCGGCTGCCGTCACGCTGAAGGCGCGACCGAAGCTGGCCCCCTTGCCTCCCATGATGGCTGCCAGCACCCATAGCAACAACGCCGTCAGCGCGATCAGCAACACGATCTGCACCGACGACAAGTACGTCATTACTGTGACTACCGTCGTGATTCTCGTGGACGCCTGCTGGAGCTGCTCCGGAGACAATTCCTGTCCGGAGGCCTGGAGCTGGGCCCGTGTCACAGCCAACGTCGCTCGTTGCGTGATCGGGAGGTTGATCACGGCCAGAATCGTCGACAGCACAGCGATCCAGGCCACGATCCACCACGCCAGCGCCGGTTTCACATCGAGAGCTTTGAACGTCTGCGCCGGCGCCAGGATGGCATTCAGAAACGGCCCGATGATCGCCCCGGCGCCCGTGGGCCCTTCGACCTCCGGTTCCAAGCCTCCTGCGTCACCCGCGCTTCCGGACGCATCGACCTGAGGATCCTTCTCGTCGCTCATCATGCCCTCCTCGCTCGGACGGTGAAGCGAAAAACGTCATACCCGGTTTGTGCCGTCGGGGCTCGTCGTCTGCGCGTCAGCCTGGTCATCAGCGCCCCTATCATGCGACAGAATCGCGGCGGCTGCCCCGCGAATCGTTTCGAGCGGATCGAATCCACGATCGCCGGTCAAAAGTCGATACTGGGCGGCGGCCTGGCGGACGAACATCTCCAGGCCCTCGACGGTCGCGCAACCGAGCTCCTCGGCGGCGCGAAGCAGCGCCGTGCGGCGGGGCCGATAGATCATGTCGAGCACGAGCTCGTCGCCGCGCAGCCACGAAACGGGGAACGGAGTCCGGCCCGCCTCGGCGGCTGCCCCGGCGTCCATCCCCACCGGCGTCGCGTTGATGATGACGTCGAATGCCTGTTCCCCGATGATATCGACGGGTCCGGAGCGCGCCCCCGCCGGCGCGGCCGCATCGGCCGCTCGACCCGGCGTGCGATTGACCACCGTCACCTCGGCGCCGGCCTGGGCCAACGCCACCACCGCGGCGCGGGCGGCACCGCCGGCGCCGACGATGACCGCGCGGGCGCCGGCGACATCCCGGACATCCGTCAGCGCTTCGACGACGGCCATACCATCGGTGTTGAATGCCGCCCAGCCGTCGGCCTCGAAGACGACCGTATTGGTGGCTCCGGTGGCCTCCACGATGGCGTCCCTGCGAGCACATCGGGCGGCCATTTGCTCCTTGAACGGCATCGTCACGCTGACGCCCCGAAACCCCGTCGCCTGCAGCACGGTCAGCGTTTCGTCCAGGTCGGGGCCCGGCACCGGGAGGTAAGCAGCGCGGCGACCACGCCGCCGAAACACGGCGTTGAACACGCCGGGCGAGAGAGAATGCTCGATCGGGTCGCCGATCAGACCGAACAACTCCGAACCAGGGCTCCAGTCGGCGACGCCCATCTCTTCGGTCAGGGTTCGCAAAGGCCATTGGCCGCTCGCCACTTCTCGTCCACCGGTGGCTGCGGCGTAGGTGAGTGCCGCGCCTCCGGCGGCCGCCAGCAGCCGGCTCGCGCGGCCGGCCTCGCCCATGCAAAAACAGGTCGCGGGCTGGCCCTCCCGGAGGAGCTGTAGTCCGACCCGCAGCAGCGGGAGCGCATCAGTGGGCGTCGAGGCCGTGCCCACCAGCTTGACGACCGAAGCGCGCAAGCCCCGGGCGCGCTCCGCCCATTCCTGCAGATCCGCCGGCGGCGCGTTCAACCAGTGGTGTGAGACGACGACGGGGCAGCGCGCCCGGTTGATGAAATCCGCCGCCCATTCGGCCTCGAGCTCGACATCGACGAACGTCGCGCCCGCTTCTGCCGCCCGCTCGAGAAGGCGCCGGCGCTCCGTCTCGGATCCGGCGTAGCCCCCGCCCTGCCAGTCCGGTCGCAACGTGAACCCTGCGGGAACCGGGCACGCAGCTATCATCTCCGCGAACGCGCCCGGGTCGAGCGCGTGGCCATCCAGTGCATCGAGCCGGATCTCCGCCAGATCGGCCGCGTCGATCCGTTCGAACGCATCACGCAACGCCAGCATGTCGGTCTCGGCGACGCTGACGCAAACCCGCGTCCGCGGACCATGGGGCCAGGGAGGGGCCGGGCTCACCGCGTCGACTCCTGTGCCTCGTCGGCCGGATGCACGGACACCTCCATAAACCGCTCGCCATCCCATCGCCAGCACGCTATATCCGGGCCGCCCCGCGGGGTCGCCGCGGCCGCCGCGGTCGCCGGGGTTGCCGGGGTTTCCGGGGTTTCCGGGTCCGCCGGGTCCACCGGGTGCGCCGGGTCCGCAGGGTCCGCCGGGGTCGACCCCTTCGCGGAAACGATCAGGTAGAGCCACTCGTACCAGGCGTCGGACTCATCGGTCGCGGACGGCTCGGGGCTGCCGTGCGGATGGGAGTGATAGACGCCGAGCAACTCGCGGCCGGTTTCGCGCGCCGCGCGCATGGCGCCGAACACATCGCGTGCATCGATGAGAAACCGATCCGGGCGCCGGGCTCGATTCTCCGCGGGGACCACGTGATGCGCCGACGCCTCCCTGCCCGAGCGTTCGCCCATCAGGAAACCGCACGCCTCGCGCGGGTAGCTGCGCCGCGCCTCGGCATCGAGTTGCTCGACGAGGGCGGCCGGGATCCGCAGCACTTCAGTCGGCGGGTTCACGGCAAACGGCCACCGCGGTGGGTCGCTCGATGCTCGGCTCGTCGCCGCACAGGGCGCACGCCGGATCGCGCCGGGTGCGGACGGAGCGATACGAGCTGTCGAGAACGTCGACGAGAAGCAACCGGCCGAGGAGCGAAGATTCGTGCCCGACAGCCAACTTGAGCGCCTCGGTCGCCATGATCGTGCCGACGATACCCGGCAGTGAGGCGAGCACCCCCGCCTCGCGGCACGGCGCCTGCTCGGCCGGCGGCGTGGGGAAAACGCAGCGATAACAGGGGCTCAACGGCGAACGCACCACCGTCACCTGCCCTTCGAACTGATAGATGCTGCCGGTAACGAGCGTGCAGCCCGAGAGCACGCAGGCGTCGTTGACCACGTATCGGGTGGCGAAGTTGTCGGAGCCGTCGAGCACCAGATCCCAGCCCTCGACCAGGCGCTCGGCGTTCGAGGCCATGATGCGTTCGACGAGCGGCACCAGCTCCACATCGGGGTTTGTTCGCTCGAGCCGAGCGGCGGCGACGTCGGCTTTGTTCTCACCGAGGTCGTCGACCGTGAACAGGACCTGCCGTTGCAGGTTGGAGCGATCGATGATGTCGTCGTCGAGAAGGCCGAGGCGCCCGATGCCGGCTGCCGTCAGAT
Organism: uncultured Acidobacteriota bacterium; assembly: GCA_964430745.1. Lineage (GTDB taxonomy): Bacteria > Acidobacteriota > UBA890 > UBA890 > UBA890 > CBDCGW01. Next base: position 11,152 of record CAYSHI010000440.1, read on the forward strand.
ACTGCGCCGCCGGGCAGCCGAGCCCACCGACGCCGACCAAGAGCACGGACGTATCGAGCAGCCGCCGCTGCCCCGAAACACCGATCTCCGGGAGCGTCAGGTGTGCCTGGTAGCGCTCGGTTTGCTCGGCCGAGAGTCGATCGCGGCTCATTGCACCTTCTCGGACCCCGGCAGGTCCCAGTGGATGGGCGCGGATCGCCGATACTCCTCGGACTCCATCTGCACGGTCGTATGGGTGATGGCGAACTGCGTCCGTAACATCTCGTTGATGCGCGAAAGCAACCGGTCCGACTCCTCGAGGGTCGTCGTGCGCACTTCGACGTGGCACGAAAGCGCGTTGAGCCCGGAGGTCAGGCACCACACGTGCAGATCGTGAACGGAGACAACGCCGTCGACGCGGGCGATGGCGTGGCCGACCTCTTCGAGTTGCATGCCGCGCGGCGTCGCCTCGAGCAGGACGTCCACCGACTCCCGCAACAGGCGGTAGGCGGACACGATGATGATGACGCCGATGAGCACCGAGAGAATCGGATCGAGCAAGTAGTTGCCGGTGATCATCATGAAGACGCCGCCGGCGACGACGGCAACCGACGAGAGCAGGTCGCCGAGGACGTGAAGGTAGGCGCCGCGCATGTTGAGGCTGCCGTGATGACCGTGCAGAAAGGCGAGACCGAGCGCGTTGGCCACCAACCCGATAGTCGCCACCACGAGCATCGTCGTCGTCGAAACATCGGGCGGCGAGAAGATCCGCTCCCAGGCTTCCCAGAAGATGAACAGCGACATCACCACCAAGGTGACGCCGTTGGCAAGCGCCGCGAGCACCTCCAGCCGATACCAGCCGTAGGTCTTGTGCTCCGTCGGCGGCCGCGTCGCGAACCCGAGCGCCAGGTACGCCAGCAAGATCGCCAGCACGTCGGTGAACATGTGCCCGGCGTCGGCCAACAGCGCCAGGCTGTTGGAGACGTAACCACCCACCACCTCGGCAAACAGGATGATCGCCGTAACAGTCAGCGTCCGGCGCAGGCCGCGCCGCTCGGCCGCGCGGTGACGACCCGTCCCGTCGGGACCGTGGTCGCGATCATGTCGGTGGGAGTGGGCGTGCACGTGCATGGCGCGATCTTATCAGGGGGGCAGAAACGGCCGGCGGCGCGGATTCCTCGCGGGACAACGCAGACCAGGCCTTCCGACCGACATCCGCGAGGCCCGTCGAGCGCGCGGGCGGTGTGGAAGGACGCGGAACGGCTATTCGGCCTGGGCGACGTGTCCCAGCACCTGCAACAGGATGTGGGCCGCGTTGGCCGCGGTGATGCCGGCCGGGTCGACGGCCGGCGCCACCTCGACGAGATCCATCGCCGCCACCGGTTGCCGACCGAAGATCTCGCCGAGCAGCGCAAGCACCTGCCTCACGTCCGGGCCACCCGCCACCGGGTACCCGGTTCCGGGCGCCGCCGACGGGTCCAGCAGGTCGATGTCGAGGCTGACATACAACGGCATTCCGTCGGTGAGCTCGCAGATCTCGGTCGCCAGCGCCTCGGCACCGAGCGTCATCCACGGGCGCGCCGGAACGACCAGGCCCGCCGTGTCCATGACCGCGAGCTCGTCGAGAGCGTATGAGCGCACGCCCACGATGCAGGTCTTCTCGCGCTGGTATCCACCGCGGTCCCACAGGCGCGGGATCACACAGGCGTGCGACAGCCGATCATCGTTGTAGCTGTCGAAGCAATCCGGATGAGCATCGAGAAGAACGAATCCGAGGTCGCCGCGCGCCTTGCGCACGGCGGTGGCGAGCGGAGGGGTGACGGCGTGATCACCGCCCAGCCCCAGCAAGAAAGCGTCGGGATGATCGGCCAGCGCGCGGTCGGCGGCCTTCTCGATGGCTTTCCAGCGACCTTCACCGAAATCGTCGTCGAGCTCGACATCGCCTACATCGACCACCCGCAGGTCGTCGATGGGGTGGCCCACCTCGTTGATCGCCTCGGCGGTACGGGCCCACTCCCGAATGGTGCTCGGCCCTTCGTGGGCGCCGCCGCGGAAGGCGTCGCGGCTGCCGAAGGGGCAACCGAGCACGGCTACCGTCTTGTCGGCGTTTTCGTTGGCAGTGAGGTCGAACCACGGCGCGATCTGTCGCATGGGTCGAGAGTGCCCAGCGCAGCTTCCGGCGTCAAGCGCCTCGAGGGGCGCCGTCCGGGCCGAAGTCCGCACCTCACGATTTTGACCTCCCGCCCGACCGCGGCTACGCTCTTGCTCGTTCCCGAGCCGAACGACGAAAGAGGGCTTCCGTGGCATCGAAAAAAGCGTACAAGGGCTTCACCACCAAGGCGGTGCATGTCGGGCAGGAACCGGACGCCGGTACCGGCGCCGTGATACCGCCGATCCACATGACGACGACGTACATTCAGGAAGAGTTCGGCACCCCCGGCAAGTACGTCTACAGCCGCAGCGGCAACCCCACACGTCGCAACCTCGAAGCCGCGCTCGCGGCGCTCGAAAACGCCGAGCACGCCATCGCCTTCGGCTCGGGTACGGCCGCCATCGACGCATGCCTTCGCTTTCTCGGCCCCGACGACCACGTTCTCTGCTCGGAGGCCGTCTACGGAGGCACGTATCGGCTTTTCGAGCAGCTCCTGCGGCGCGCGAGCGGGCTCTCGTTCGACTACGTCGACACTTCGGATCTCGACGCCACCGAGGCGGCGTGGACCGAGCAGACCCGCATGCTCTATGTCGAGACGCCCACGAATCCGCTCATGCAACTGACGGATCTTCCGGCCGCAGCCGAGCTCGCCCAGAGGCACGGCGCGCTGCTCGTGGTCGACAACACCTTCCTGTCGCCGTACCTGCAAACGCCGCTCGACTACGGCGCCCATCTCGTGCTGCACTCCACCACCAAGTTCCTCAACGGCCACTCCGACAGCATCGGAGGCGTCGTTTGCACGAACCGCGAGGACCTCGCCACCAGCCTCGACTTCGTCGCCAAGGCGGCAGGGGCGACGCTCTCGCCCTTCGAGGCCTGGCTCATCCAGCGCGGGCTCAAGACCCTCGCCCTGCGCGTGGAACGCTCGCAGCAGACGGCCGTCGAGCATCCGGGCTCGCCTCCCACCCCGACCACGCGCTGGCGAAGCGACAAATGAAGGGCTTCGGCGCGATGATCAGCTTCGACCTGAAGGGCTACGACGAGGTCAAGACGCTGCTCGACGCGTTGGAAATCTGCGTCCTGGCGGAAAGCCTCGGCGGCGTCGAGACGCTGATCTCGCACCCGGCCTCGATGACCCACGCGTCGATTCCCGAAAACGTGCGCCTCGAACGCGGTATCGGCAACGGGTTGGTGCGGATCTCGGTGGGTATCGAGGATGCCGAGGACCTGATCGGCGACCTGAAGCAGGCGCTCGACCGGCTGGCCTGATCCGGCAGCACCGCGCAGCGGCGTGCTCGAGCCCGAACGGGTCGGGCCCCGCCATACCGCGTCCGACGCCTCGTCGACGCACGAAATGCGTCCACGCCCTACTGTGCCGCGCCCAACGTCTCGTCGATCCAGGCGAGGTAGCCCTCTGAACCGCCCGCGATCGGTAGGGCAACCACCTCGGGGCAATCGTACGGATGCTGATCGACGATGGCGGCGGTCACCGCGTCGAGCCTTTCGGCGTCGGTCTTGCAAACCATCAACACCTCGGCGTCGTCCTGAACCTTGCCGTCCCACCAGTACAGGGAGCGCACCCCGGGCACGAGGTTTACGCATGCCACGACCCGGGCCTCGACGAGCGCTTCGGCCAGCGCTACCGCGGTCGACTCGTCGGGAGCGGTGCTCAAGACCACCAGTGCTTGCTTCGACATCGTCTCTCCCGTTGGTCACAGGGCCCGGAACCGGCCTCGAAAACGGGGCCGTACGTGCCCGAAACGCTTGTCCCACAAGGACTTCCCTGCTAGCATCCGGCTCGCTGAGCACGGCGCTGCCAAGGGCACGCCTGGAGCTTAGGGGCGAATGCGGCAACGCGTGGATTGAGCGAGATGCAAACCGCTTCCCGGCGGGCGTCATCAGCGAGCTTCGAGTCTATCCCACCCCTGTGCGTTCCTGCGCGCCGGCGAAACTCCTTTCATCCGAACCCCGCGGGTAAGCCATGCCTCTGATCGACCACATCCACGCCATCGAGATCCTCGACTCCCGCGGCAATCCGACACTCGAAGTAGATGTCCTGGCGGAAGACGGAAGCATCGGCCGCGCCGCCGTTCCCTCGGGCGCATCAACGGGGCACGCGGAAGCGCTCGAGTTGCGCGACGGCGACGAAAGTCGCTACAACGGCAAGGGCGTGAAGCAGGCCGTGGCCAACGTGAACGGCGCCCTCTACGAGGCGCTGGTAGGCATCGACGTCACCGATCAGATCCTCGTCGACCGCATCCTCCTGGAGCTGGACGGCACGGAGAACAAGTCCAACCTCGGCGCCAACGCGCTGCTCGGCGTCTCCCTCGCCGCCGCCAAGTGCGCTGCCTCGGCCAGCGGCCTGCCCCTGTTCCGCTATCTCGGAGGAGCCCACGCCAGCATCCTGCCGGTACCCCTGCTCAACGTGATCAACGGCGGCGCACACGCGGACAACGACCTCGACGTGCAGGAGTTCATGCTTGCGCCGGCCGGGTTCGACACCTTCTCGGAAGCGCTGCGCGCGGCAGCCGAGTGCTTTCACGCCCTCAAGGGGCTTCTGATGGAGAAGGACCTGAACACCGGCGTCGGCGATGAGGGCGGCTTCGCCCCCAACGTATCCAATGCCCGCGAGACCCTCGACCTCCTCATGGCCGCCATCGAGAAGGCGGGATTTCGCCCCGGCGAGCAAGTGTATGTGGCGCTGGATGTCGCCGCCGGCGAGGTCGGCACCAAGGACGGCCCGCCCTACCGGCTTCCCGGCGAAGGACTCGAGCAGGGCAGCTCCGAGGAGCTCATCGACTGGTACGCGGACCTGACGGCCTCCTACCCACTGGTGTCGATCGAGGACGGTCTCGGCGACGAAGACTGGGACGGATGGAAGAAGCTCACCGACGCGCTCGGCTCCAAGGTGCAACTGGTCGGCGACGATCTCTTCGTCACCAACACCGAGCGCATCAAGCGTGGGCTCCGGAGCGGCATCGCCAACGCCGTGCTCATCAAGCCCAATCAGATCGGCACGCTCACCGAGACCATGGCGGCCATCAATCTGGCGCGCTCGCGCGCCTACGGCGCCATGATCTCGCACCGTTCGGGCGAGACCGCCGATACGACCATCGCCGATCTCGCCGTGGCTTCGGGCTGCGGACAAATCAAAGCGGGCTCGGCCTCGCGGGGCGAGCGTGTCGCCAAGTACAATCGGTTGCTGTGGATCGAGGAGGCACTCGGCGAGACCGCGACATTTGCCGGCGCCTCGACATTTCGACAGGCCGTGGAGCTCTGACCATTGCGCGTACGGATTCTCATCCCGCGACGAAAGCCCAAGAAGCTGGTCTCGCGTCGGCGCAGCCGGCGCTCGGGCCAGATGGCTCTGATCATCGTCGCGACCTCGGTGCTCGGCAGCATGTACGCGCTCGTCGGCGAAAGCGGCCTGCTGGCCGTCATGCGCATGCGAGCGCGCGCGAATCAGCTCCGCTACGACATCGCCGACCTGGAGCAGGAAAACCGGGAGCTCGCCGCGGCGATCAAGCCGCTCCGTGACGGATCGCCCGACGCCATCGAAAAGCTGGCGCGCGAGAAGCTGTTCATGTCCCGCCCGGGCGACACGCTGTACATGCTGCCCAAGGAGCTCCAGCCCATCGCCCCGCCGCAAACCGAATCGGCCTCGCCGACCGGCCCCTCGCTTTTGCGCCGGCGCTGAACGGCCAGATGACGCGCATCGGTATCTTCGGCTGGGGCATTGTGGCCCCCAAGAGCCCCAACATCGAGGCTTTCGAACGCAACCTCGAGCGGGGCGATTCGTGGTTGACGCCTTTCGACGGATTCGGCCCGTCGACGTTTCTGGTCGGCCGCCCGGAGTTCAACTTCGAGGATTACCGCGGCTGGGTCGAGGATCGATTTCCGCCGAGCAAGTTCCCGCAACTCCAGCAAAAGATGGGGTGCACGACGCTCTACGCGCTCGGCGCCTTCATCCAGGCGCTGCAGCAGAACCCCGGCATCGAGGACACGCTCAAGGAGCTCGGCCCGCAGACGGAAGTGCTCATCGGCACCGGCGTGGGCGACCTGCCGACACAGTACGACGTGAGCATCGGGCTTCGCGACGGGCAGCGCCGCTGGAACCGGCATTGGGCACACCCCGATCGCAACGCCGACCGGAAGACCTGGGAGACCACCGACGACACCGAGCGTGAGCGGCTGACGTCGGAGTGGGCGGTACCCGACGACCCTCGCCCGATGGCCGTCGACAGCTTCGAACGAGAGAACGCCCACGCCGTCTGGGATGGCTTCTGGATGCGCCGATCCGAGTTGCTGCACGAGTACCTGCGCGAGTTCGAGGCGATCGAGGCGCAGGGAATCGAGGGCGACATCGACGCCGGCAAGCTGCGTGTCATCCGCAAGAAGAAGAGCGCGCTCGCCCGGCTGCAGACCAAGTGGCAATGCCCCACGCCACCGTGGTCGTCCGTCTCCTCCAATCTGATCTGGAACATCGCCAACACGCCGGCCGCCCAGGTTTCGATGATGGGCGGCATCACGGGTCCCGCCTACGCCCCCATCGCGGCCTGCTCCTCGTTCGGCGTGGGCCTCAAGCTCGCCCGCCAGGCGATCAAGCACGGCGGCGCGAAAGCGGTCGTCGTCGGCATGTCGGATCCCGCGCCCCACCCCATCCTCGTGGGCGCCTTCTACCAGGCCCGCGTGCTGGCAGCCGACGGCAAGCCTTCGCTTCCGCTCACCAACCTGCGCGGAACCCACATCTCCGGCGGCTCCGTGCTGTGGATCCTGGGCGACTACGACTACATGACCGCAAAGGGGTACAAACCGCTCGGCCTGGAGGTCCTCGGCATCGGCATCACGTCCGACGCGCAACACATCATCACGCCGTCGCGCGAGGGCCCGCTCAACGCCATCCACAACGCCGTCGCCGACGCCGGCGCCGAGCACGAGCACTTCGGCACCTGGGACCTGCACGCCACCGCGACTCCCGGTGACTATCAAGAGGTCAACACACTCCGCGAGGTGTTCCCCAACAGCCTCCTGGTGACCGCCCGCAAGGGCGTGTTCGGCCACGGCATGGCGGCCAGCGGCGGCTGGGAGCTCACCGCGCAATATCTCGGCCTGATGAACGGCTACCTCGAGCCCACCCCCTTGTCGGACGATGCTCTCAACCCCGCCTTCCGCGAGTCGCCCTACGACTACGTCTACGGCGAGGCCCGCGAGGCGCCCGAAGGCCTGGCCGGCAAGCTCTCCATGGGCATCGGCGGCATCAACGCCTGCGTCGTGTCGCGGCGCTGGGACGAAGAGCCGGCGGGCTGAGGGTCCTCTTTCCGACCACGGCCGGACCATCGCTGGGTCTCTCACGTTTGTTGACGGCCACGAGTGCGTAACGTACGCTTTACGCTCTGGATGCGGGGTGGAGCAGTCAGGTAGCTCGTCGGGCTCATAACCCGAAGGTCGGCAGTTCGAATCTGCCCCCCGCTACTAAGCCTGAACGGCTCGATCTAAAGGAGTTGGCGCTTTGGCGCCGACTCCTTCTTTCGTTGGCCGGGGCCTCTTGCGGCCGGCGTGGGTGCGCAATAGCAATAACGTCGTCGGTACCCGCTCGAAACCTGCGCCCAGCCGCAGAGTGACGACCCGGGGCTGACGGGTCCACCTCAACCTCGTCAGCGAATCACGACCACGTCGACACCGGCATCGACGCTCAACCAGTATCGGTCGGCAGTCAGTGCGGGCAGCGCCCGGGTGCGCGCCAGATGCAGGCACGCACGGTCTCCCATCGAGAGCCGCTCTCCCCCCTCGATGGTGCGCAAGGCGCCCGCGCCCAACGCCTCTTCGCGGTCGAACGCCACGACCATCAGGCCCAACCCCGATAGGAGCGAGCGGATCTCGTCGGCCGGCAGGTCGTGGTCGGCGAGCTTGCCCACCACCTCCGAGAAGTTGACCGCGCTCATCGCGGCATCGGGAAGCGCCTCGGCAACCCGTTCCCATCCAGGCTCGGCGTTGAGGAGCGCGAGGACAGCCGACGCGTCGAGGACCATCTCTACGTAGCTCGCGCCTCGGCACGGCGCTCCTCGATCAGCTCGTCGGCCAGGCTCGCCCCATCACGCACCCGCCCGCGCACGGCTTCCTGCGCGCGCGCGACGGCATGCTCGCGCGTGGTGATGCGCAATTGCCCACCCTCCAAGGTCAGCAGGAGCTCGTCTCCGGAATCGATACCGAGCGCACGCCGAAAGGGTGCGGGGATGACTAATCTGCCATTTTTTCCGAGATTTACCATAATGGTGTCCATGTGGCAGATCTTAGCAAGGCCTGCCGGATAACGCTTACCTGAATGGGACGGCCACCGCGCCTGGATTTCCGGCAAGGATCGGCTCGCGGTGTGGTTGACTCTTCGAACCCCGAGCGAGGTCTAGCGTCCGCTCGGCGCCTGGATAAACTGGCCGTCCGTCAGCACGATGTCGGGATCGTAGGGCTCCCGCAGCCAGCGCGCCGGCGCGGCGGGACCCGTCGCCCCGTCCGCTCCCAAGGACACCAGCGTGTAGTCCCGCGAGCTCGGCGAATCGTACAGCCAGGCGTTGCCCCAAGGATCGGTGACGGGCACCTCGGGCATGTAGTCGAGCTCCTGCAGCTCCAGAAGATAGGTGGCGTAGCGACCCGTCGCCACGCGCATGACGCCGTTCGCCGTTGCCAGGTCTCTCATCTGCTCGATAGCTCGGCGTTGGCGATCGCGCTGGATCAACTGGAGCAGCTCCTCGGCGCTCATCATCAGGCCTTGGTGTTCGACGTATCGCAGCCTCAAGCTACGCTGGAAGCTCACGAAGGCGTTCACCTCGAAGACATCGCCGACACCCGAGAGCACGGCTCTCACGACAAACTGCGGAGTGTCGAACGACTCGGGTATCACGACCCGCGGTTCTTCGTTCCCGATCTCGACGATCGTTGCCTCGGTTCCCGGGAAGGCCTCTTCGAGTAACGTTCGGACCTCGTCCTCGGTCGGCGGGGCCTGTCCGGAGCCCTGAGGCGAGAGGGCCAAGGCCAACATCACAACGACGTTCATCACGAAATGCATCAGACGCTCTCGTTAGGTGGATTCCACGAGTGACGACTCCCATCGTTGCCCAATCAGCTCCATGTTGTCGATAGCTGAATGACCGACCACGTCTCCACGGCGGGCGAAACGGTTGTTGAGGGATCGCGGCTCGTGTGTTTTCGTTGCGGCCATGTGCTCCTACTCCACTCGCCGCCTCCGGCTCGCCCTCACTCTCGGTCTGGCCCTCGCCCTGTTCCCACAGATTCCGCCGGCATCCGCGGCCTTCGCCCTGACCCCGCAAGGCGCCCCGGCATTCGCGGCCGGCGACGCGTTCTCCCCTTTCTCGGCCACAGTCTCTCAGTCACCCGCCGATCAGCTTCAAGCCACGTCGGCGCGCCCCGAGGTGAGGGCCGCGCTCGAAGGCATCGACCGACGCACCGACGAGACCGCCGGCTTCCTCGCGGATATCGCCGCGATCATCTCCCCGTCGGGGCGAGAACACGAACGGGCCGCGGCTGTCGCGGCACGCATGCGCGAGATCGGGCTGCAGGACGTTCGTCTCGACGACACGCCCAACGCGGTCGGCATCGTTCCCGGCGCCTCCGACCGCACGCTGGTGTTCATCTCGACGCTCGATGACCTCGGCACCGTTCCCGAGTTCCAGATGGCGGCGCCGCAGCCACCGCGACACGAAGGCGACCGCGTCGTCGGTCCGGGCACCAACACGTCGTCGACCACGGCGGCGATGCTGGCCGCGGCGCAGGCGCTGGTGGAGTCAGGCATCGAACCGGCCTACACCATCGTGTTTGCGGCGGTGGCCCAGGAAGAGACCGGGCTCGTCGGCATGAAGGCAATCTACGAGGAGATGCGCGATCGCGCCGTCGGCTTCGTCGACGTGCTCGGCGACGGTCGCAGCATCAGCTACGGTGCGCTCGGCATTCACTGGTGGAAGGTTGTCGTGGAAGGGCCGCCGGGGCACTCGCTCGGGGGCGGCTTGCCCAACGTCAACCAGGCGATCGGCCGGGCGGTCGATCGCATCCTGGAGCTTCCGCTGCCGGAGGGGAGCACCGACCGTCGCACGGTGTTGAACATCGCCCAGATTCACAGCGGCGAGGTTTACAACCACAAGCCGCCAAGCGGGTGGTTCTCGCTCGACATCCGCTCGCTCGACGCGGACCTGATCGCGGAGATGGAAGCCGGCGTCGACGAGATCCTTCGTGAGGTCGCCGACGAAACCGGCCTGAGCCTGGCCAAGGAGCCGTTCCAGATCACACCCGGCGGGCAAATCGAGGGAGCCGTCGACTCTGCCCTCGTGCAGACGTCCATCGCCATCAGCGAGTGGCTGGGGTTCGAGCCGCGACTCTCTGACAGCGGCTCGTCGAACATGAACGTCGCCCTCGGCAGCGGCACGCTGGCGATCGGCCTCGGCGGCGGCCGAGGGGGCGGCAGGGCCACCGCCGACGAGTACGCCGACGTGCCGGCGATGATGCGCACCGCGAAGCACGTCTTGCTGCTGGCAGCGACGCTTCGTTGAGCAAGGGGAGCTCTGGGCGACGCCCCCTCGACCAACCACCGGCCGTGCGGGCAGCGACCGGTGCGTGCGATAGTTGCCCGCATGCTCAGAAGCACGGCAGATAGAACTTCCCAGCGGCACTGCGCAGGACACATCGGTGGTCGCGCCGTCGGCGCCCTCGTTGCCGGCGTCCTCAGCCTGGTTCCGGCAATAGCCGTCGCCCAAACGCTCGACGAAGCCATCGAGCTGCACGCGGGGGGCAACTACGCCGAGGCGCTCGACGCGTATCGCGCCGTCGCGGCGGCAACGGAAGCTTCCGACCCGTTCGCCGCCGCCATCGCCCTCAACAACAGCTGCGTCATCCAGATGGACCTCGGCGACTATCGCGCCGCGCTCGAGACCGGGCTCGGGGCCGAGCGCCTCATCCGGGTGGTCGACGACGACGAGTTACGTTCGCAGAACCTGAACAACCTCGGCGTCGTTCACCAGCACCTCGGTCGCTACACCGAGTCGGAACAGTATTTTCGCGCGGCTCTGGACACGAACCGAAGCCTCGGTTATGTAGACGCCCAGGTCATCAACCTTGCCAACCTGGGCGCATTGGCGACGGCGGCCGGATGGTACTCACGCGCCATCGACGCCTATCTCTCCGCGGAAGCCCTGGCCTCGGAGCACGAGAGCGAGCCGTGGGCGAGCGGCCAGATCCACATCGCCCGGATCAACCGTGGAGTCGTGTTCGAGAAGCTGGGTGAGATTCGCCAGGCGCTCGATCTGTATCGCGACGTGCTTGAACATCGCGACGAGCTGGACCCCTGGCACGAAGCCGCGCTCCAGCTCAACGTGGGGGTCCTCTACCGGAATCTGGGAGACCCTGTTCGGGCCGTGCAGGCTTTCGAGGCCGCGATCGCGTCGTACGAGACATTGGGCGACATGTCGGGATTGTCCAACGCTCACCTCAATCTCGCCCTGGCTCGCCATCTGAACCTCGATGAGCCGGAGGCCGCCGAGCGGTCCTATCGAACGGCTTTGGAGCTCGCCCGCTCGAGCGGGGATCGCACCGAGGAAATCCAGGGCCTCTTTTATCTAGCCGACCTGCTTTCCGACATGGGCCGCACGGCCGAAGCCGAGCAGGCGTTCGAGCTTTGTCTTGCCGCGTCGGAAGAAAGCGGGTCGGCGGAAGGAACATGGTCCGCGCTCGCCGGGCTCGGGCGGACAGCCAGCGCCCGGGGAGATCTGAGGGAGGCCCTCGGCTTTCTGGAGAGGGCGATGAGTACGATCGAGGACGTCCGCGCGGATCTCGACGAGAGCTCCCAGCGCTCGGGGTTCTTCGGAGACAAAAGGCCCATCTTCGTCGATGCCGTGGAGGTGCTCGCCCAGCTCGACGGGGACGAACCCGGACAGGGCTACGCCGAACGCGCCTTGTATGTCGTCCAGCGAGCCAAGGCGCGCCAACTGCTCGACGCTTTGGGGCCCGGCGCGCGACCGGTGATTCCGCAGACGGCCGAGGAGCTTCGCCAACGCGTAGGCGACGACACTCTCCTGGAGTATTTCGTCGGACAAGACGCGATCTTTCTCTGGATCGTGCGCTCTGACGGCATCCGCATGGTCGACGTGGGGCGGCCCCGCCTCGTCTTGCCGAAGATTGCAGCGTTACACAGCGCTTTGATTCGCGGAGGGGCGCCGGATGACCTCCTGCTCCACGAGCTTTCCGAGTCGCTTCTCGGTCCGGCCGGAGCCGAGCTCGCCACGGTAACCGGCATGAAGATCGCTCCCGACGGAAGGCTCCACTACCTGCCCTTCGAGTTGCTTCCGGACCCAGAGGCGCCCGACGGCCTGGTCGTCGACCGGCTCACGGTGAGCTACCTGCCGAGCGCGTCAACATTGGCGCCCCCGGACGACTCCGACGTCCGCCCCGACCGGAAGTTCCTGGGCTTCGGCGATCCCACGCCGGCCGGAGACTCACGCGAGTGGCCCTCGGCCTCGCGATTGCTCCTTTCGCGCTTCGAGCTTGGCCCGCTGCCGGAAGCCCAGAGCGAGCTGGCCGCGGCCCGTCGGTGGCTCGGGGATCCCGGTGAATCCTGGACCGGCCAAGACGCGACCGAGCAGAATTTCCGGGAAGCGACCGCGAGCGGCGCCAGGGTCGTTCACCTGGCGACCCACGCGCTGGTCCTGGAACCACCGGGGCAAGGCCCGGCCATTCTCTTCGCGCCTTCCGGCGACGACGATGGCCTGCTCTACGCGAGCGAGATCTCGAGCCTCGATCTTCGCGCCGACCTCACGGTACTCGCCGCCTGTCGCACGGCGATCGGGGCACCGGAGGATGGGCTGGGACTGACGACGTTGACCGGCGCTTTTCTCGCTGCCGGCTCGTCCGCCGTGCTGGCCACGCTGTGGGACGTGGGAGACGTTGCGTCCGCCGCCTTCATGGAGCAGTTCTACTACGAACTGGGGCGCGGCGTGGAGCCCGCCGCCGCGCTCCGACACGCGAAGTTGAGCATGCGTGCTGATCCGCGTTGGGATCGGCCGGACGTGTGGGCCGCCTACGTTCTGATCGGAGAAGCGCCCGGCATCGTCGAAAGAACCCTGGTGCCCTTCTGGGCCCTGTTTCTGGCGGTCGCCCTGCTCGCCGCGGCAGCCGGCGCGCGACTGGCCAGACAACGGGCGAGCGCCTGAAGCCGGCGCGCACACCGGGCGGGCGCCCGATGTGCTAACGGAACACGAGCTCGGCGTTGATCAAATCGAGCGGCAGCGGTAGCTGACCTCCGGTCGCGTCCCGCAGAAACGTGAGCGACGGATCAAAGGAGATCGAAAAGCGGCTTCCAGGAGGGACGATCGATGCCGTCGGCACCTCGAATGACACGATTCCGCCCGGTACCAGGTTGAGCGAGTTGTCAGGCGACCAGAAGCTCACGAGCACCAGGCCGGGCGTCGACTGGTCAACGATGAAGAAGCTCTGGCCGTGTCGCCAATCGAGCGTGACAACCGCCGGGCCCGCCGCCATGTTGGGGTCGAATCGAAAACCTACCTGGCCGGACGAAACAGCCACCGGCTCGAACGTCTCCATGCCGAGCCTCGCGGGCTGGGCCCGCCCGACCCCCGCCCCCTCCCCTTCCACCCCCCCC